>DGPZ01000183.1 GCA_002390675.1 Deltaproteobacteria bacterium UBA4427 | reverse complement strand
GGACATCAGAGAGCGATGTCCCTCGGCATCGAGACTCGAGTCGAGCCTTCGGGCAGCGATACCTCGCAGCGCAAGTGCATCGATCTGATCCTTCATGAGCGCGATAAGAGGCGATACGACCAGCGTCAGGCCCTCCAGCATCAGCGCAGGCAGCTGGTAACAGAGCGATTTACCGCCGCCTGTTGGAAAGACAGCCGCGGCCGATCGACCCGCAAGAAGGCATTCGACCACTTCTTTCTGCCCGCCATTGAAGGTGGTGAAGCCGAAGTGTTGATGGAGCGCGGCTTCGAGATCGCCGGCTGACTGGTTCATTAGGATCTCGATTCAGGATGAGGAAAGGCGGCAAGGGCCGGCATAGCGCGGAACCCACTGGCACACAGGACGTCACTGACAGCACGAAACGTCACTCCATGTCACCACATTTTCTGCACCACCGATACTAGGCGCTCTAACGACTAAGACCCAACGGGGCTAGTAGGCCCCTTCCGGGGGCGGCGAGCATGTTTGGAGCTGGTACTCTAAGGCCCAATCCTCAATGAAGCTCGGAGTAAAACCATGATGTCTCGCACCATGATATTCGTTTCCGCAGCGCTCCTGGTCGTGAGCGTATCGGGTTGCACCGCGATGGCGATTCAAAAGGAACGCCAGCTCTCTGCGTCCGGCTTCCAGATGAAGATGGCGGATACGGCGGAGAAGAAGAGCCACCTCGCCACACTCACGCAGCGCAAACTCTTTCCCACGAAGAATGACGGAAAACTAGTCTACGTGTACGCGGACTCGAAGGGTTGCAATTGTATGTACGTGGGCTTGGAGAGCGACTATCAGAGATACCAGCAGGCGGTCATCGCCCAGCGCCAGCTCGACGAACAAAGAGAATACGCTGAAGAACTCGATGAGGCGTCGATGCAATGGGGCGCGTGGGGGGGCTGGAACCGGCCGCTTTATTGAGCCGGAGCGATCCGACCCGAATGACGATGTCAGCCGGACTCGGGGCTTGCGGGCTGGCAGGCTTTCATGAACTCATCGGACCGGCCGCCGCGCTCGCTTAGGGGGAGGACGAGTTTCTTGCCTCCCTTGTAGATGTTATGCATCAGCCCGCGGCCGACACTGGTGACGAGCGTTCGTTTGACTGGATGAAACTCAGGTCCGTCGAGGGGGCCCTTGATGAGGACCTCGGGTGCGACACTCAAGATTCCGGGGTTCTTGACTTTCGGGACCATCGTGAGGTCGTAAACGCCCTCGGCTAGGTCGATTTGGCCGGTCCCTATGATTCGCACGTTCTTTTCCTGCAGGAGCAATGTTCCGACGCTGCCTATTCCATCCTCGATCTCCAGGTCGAGGATGGCGCAGCCTATTCGGGGTATTTTCTTTTCACTCCAGCTTGGAAAGACGGCGGCGGTCAGGTTCACGACGAACTCGCGCGCGATCCGTGATGCGGTATTTCCGTCGTGAATAGAGGCCGTGACGTTGCCAGCGAGCGAGCGGCGAAGCGAATCGAGTGTGCTGCCGCTTGCCTCGAGTGAGAGGTCGGCGTCGAGCATTCCTGAGAATTCAGTTTCGTCGTCGAATTGCGAGATCAGTCGGGCGATATTCAGGGCCTTCGTCTGAAACTGGGCATCGAGTTTGGGTCGCGGTGTTCGCGCATCGACGTGCAGCCCTGCTTTCACCTCTCCACCCTGGTACTTGGCACCCAGGTCGGAAACGACGAGATCGCCGTCCTCGAGTCGGAGCGTGAAGCCCAGGTCGTTGGCCTCGAGGCCGGCGTAGCCTCCAACGTGATCGAATCGAAGTCCGAGATCGAGGTCAACATGACGCAGGCGTTCAAAGGGGAGTGAAGGGGCTGCTCCGGGGCCGGTGATGCTCGTCGCGGCGCTCGACTTCGACAAGGCGGACGCGGTCCCCGATCGGACCAGTCCCAGGTCCTGCAGTCGGACCTCCGTCGATGTGAGCTGTGCCTTCAGGCTGGGGCGGGTGTCGGGTGCGAATGAGCCCGACAGGATCCCGAGTAGCCGAGTTTCGCCGAGCCGAAGCTGCATGCTTCTGACCTCGAGGTGTTCGTCGGAGCCCTTGACCTGGCCGTGGAACTCCAGCGGGGTGACAGGGGGAAGGTCGAGCCCGACGATCGCCCCCAGCGTGTGTGAACTTACTCCTTTGAGCTGCAGCTCGGCTTCGATTTCGTTGAGTCCGGGCAGATCATCGATTTTGGCTTCGAGGTGAATTTCGATAGGGCTGCCTTCGCCCCCATGAAGTCGCAGATGCTCGAAGCCGAGCGAGCCGTCCTTGTCGCTGATCGCAGCAGATCCTTCGAGCGGAGTCGTCCGGGGAAATTCGAGTTCCGTCAGCTCCTTCAAGTGGTGCAGGCTCTGCGCGCCGAAAGCGAGTTTGAGATCGGTATCGCGCAATGCAGTGACATCCTCGGTCGATCCGTCGAGTTCGACCCAGGCCCGTTCTCGATCCCCCAACCGAACCTTGATCTCGCGGGCGGCAAGAGCCTTGTCGTGGCTGATAAGGCGAGCGCTCGAGACCACCGGCCCGAAGGCCCCATGTTTTGGGAAGTCTGGGAAGCGCGAAGTGATCGATACGAGATTCTTGGCCTGGAGACCGACCTCGACGTCGACCCTGGGATCCCGAATCAGATCAAGGATGCTCCCCTTCGCATGCATCACGATCGCATCATCCGTGGTCACGGCGCGTACGGATCCGTCGAGGTCGAGACGGCCGTCCCGGCCCGAGAGCTTCGCTTCGACGGAAAGAGCGGCGATTGTCGGAAGCGAGAAGTCGACGCTTGGCTGAAGAATGGGGTTCAAGAAGTCGAGTGACAATGTTTCGGTGAGGATCTCGACCTCGACTTCCCTCAACTCGAGCAAGTCGTCCACGCTTCCTTCAACCGAGAGCCGTACGGGGGCGGTTTTCGTGGAATCCAGACGAAGCTTCTCTAGGCCTAATGAACCATCGTGATCGGAGAGATGCCCACCGAGTTGCACCGTGCCGAGTTGGGGTAGAGGATGGCCTTGAATCGTGAGTTGTGGGATCTCTGCGGAGAGCTCGACGTCGAGCCCCGTGAGTGTCCAAGGCTCACGAACTGTTCCTTTCGCTTCGAAGTTGGCTTCGAAGAGCCGTCCCTGAAATTCGATGGGGAAGGGCTGCGTCCGATTCAGCAGTTCGCGCAGGGATCCGACTCGGCCCGAGAGTGCGATCGGAGAGCCTTCGAACCTGCCCTGCAAGTCGAGGGCGATCTCGCCTCCGAGTTCCTCGGCCTCCAATCTGAGCGAGTCGAGGATCAGCGAATGCGAGACATCGCGATGATTGTTCCGATAGAAGATGCGCAGCGGCTCGATCTGCAGTCGACGTAGCTGGAGCTTCAGCGAATCTTCGCCCTGATCGTCGACTAGCGCGTCCAATTTCGGATCGCCGACCAGGAGCCCCTCGCTATCCGTTTCGAGATGAAGGTCCGCTCCCTTGATCTCGAGTGAGTCGATGAGCACGATCCGCTCGAGCAGGGGCCAGAGTTCTATCCCAATGTCGATTCGGTCGATCCTTAACACGTTCCGCGTGGACCGGCCGGGTCGATTGGTCACTCGAATTCCCTCGGCACGAAGATGGGGCATCGGCAGCAGCGACGCTTCGAGTTCGTCGATGGAAACCTCGAGTCCGAGCGCTTGTGTCAGCTTCTTCTCGGCCAACGTACGCAAAGGGCCGGTCGAGATCTTTTGCACGGCGAATTGGGCGAGGCCAACGAATAAGACGAGCGCGGTCACGAGGATCAGAATGCGAATAGGCTTGGACTGGATCGGCACGCAGGGACTCTCGCACGAATCGGCCTTCGAGCCACGTGGGAGCGGTGGCATCCAATCAACTATTCTCCGAAAAACGAGATAGCATCACTCAGATTCAACGGACCCCCATCCAATTAACAGGACGCCTCATGGAATCCTTTGTCGCTTGCGAAGGCTGCGATCAGCTCTACCGGCATCGACCTCTGGCCCGTGGCGAGAAGGCCATTTGTCAGCAGTGCGGGACTCGGCTCTACGGAAGCAGTATCGATTCGCTGGAACGGACACTCGCACTCAACCTCGCGGCCCTGGCTCTCTTTTTCGTCGCCAACGTCATGCTCTTTCTCCACGTCTCGTTGGAGGGGCACGCACAATCGAATCGCATCTACAGCGGTGTCTACGAACTCGCCGCGTTCGACTATATGCCCCTGGCCGTGCTGATTCTGTTCACCACGATGTTAGCGCCGCTCGTCAAGATTCTCGTAACGCTCTACGCGGTGTCTTCTGCGCTCATGGGTCGACGTCTTCCGGGTGTGGCGGGCGCTATGCGTGCTGCCGAGTTGCTCTCGACGTGGTCGATGCTCGAGGTTTATCTCCTGGCGGTCATCGTTGCGATTGGCAAGCTGTCTCAGATGGCGACGGTGGATCTCCGGATCGGGAGCTACGCCTTCTTCGCGCTGATTCTCGTCTCCACCTGGGCCAATAGCGCGCTCGAGACGGAGGCCGTCTGGTCGCGCCTGGAGGAGAGCCCGTGAGTTCCACTAGGGCGGCAAGCGCGCAGCTCATTCGTTGCACGGGATGCGAAATGCTGAGCCGGGCGACGGCGCTGCAGGCGGGACACGTGGCCCGCTGCAGACGCTGCGGGACACGTCTTCACCTGCGCAAGCCGCAATCCCTACAGCGCGCCTGGGCGCTCGTTCTCACGGCCTTTGTCTTCTACATCCCGGCGAATCTCTACCCGGTGATGTACACGGGAGAGCTCGGTCAATCAGAGGGAGACACCATCTTGAGCGGCGTCCAGTCTATGTATGCGTCGGGCTGGTGGGTCGTCGGAACGCTGATCTTCTTCGCCAGCATCACGGTTCCGCTGCTCAAACTTCTGAGCCTGACGTTCCTGTTGGCTTCGGTACAGGTCGGCTCTCGTTGGAGACCCCGAGAACGAGCCGTCCTCTATCGGATCGTCGAGTACATCGGCCGATGGTCGATGCTGGACATGTTTGTTGTTTCGCTGACAGTTGCGCTCATCCAGTTGGGCGCCGTAGCCAATGTTCAGCCCGGTCCCGGCGCGACCTGGTTTGCGGGGGTCGTCGTGATTACGATGCTGGCCGCGATGAGCTTTGATCCACGACTCATCTGGGATTCGCTCGAGGACGAGGGCGAGAAGGAGAAAGCATGACGGATAATGACACGCCGCAGACCGGGAATTCGATCGACGCTCCGGAGCCGCTCGTTGAGAAGGGGCGTGGATTCTCGCTCATCTGGCTGATTCCGATCGTCGCGATTCTCGTCGGTGGAGGGATCGGTATCGACACGATTCGCAATCGCGGTGTCCATGCGGTCATCACGCTTCCCACGGCGGAGTGGATCGAGCCCGGCAAGACAAAGATCCGCTACCTGAACATCGACGTCGGAACCGTGGATGCCGTCCACATGAACGAGAAAGGCGACGGCGTCGAACTTCACTGCACTCTGATTAAGGCGTCCAAGAAATATCTGAATGAGGGCGCCAATTTCTGGTTGGTCTATCCCCGGGTTGGTGCGGGGGGAATTAGTGGACTCGGCACCCTCGTCTCGGGTGCCTATCTCTCGATCCAACTCGGACCGACGGACGC
The DNA here is from genome assembly GCA_002390675.1 of Deltaproteobacteria bacterium UBA4427. GTDB lineage: Bacteria > Myxococcota_A > UBA9160 > UBA9160 > UBA4427 > UBA4427. Next base: position 10,820 of record DGPZ01000183.1, on the reverse strand, counting down.
GGAGCCGAAACGTCTTTTCAAGGCCCTCAAGACCGCGCCCCTGGAAAGTGACATTTCGCCCGGTCTTACGATCCAGCTGCACACGGAGAAGCTTAATTCTCTGGACGTAGGCTCCCCCGTCTATTTCCGGCAGATCCAGGTGGGCAAGGTCGAACGTCATGAACTCGAAAAGGACGGGAGCGGAGTGATCTTGAAAGTCTTCTTTGCTCCCGAGTACGCGGGTCTGGTTCGCGAGGACAGTCGGTTCTGGAATGCCGGGGGGATTCAGGTCTCTGGAAGTCTCGCTCACCTCGAGGTGGAGGCTGAGTCTCTCGATTCAATCATCGCGGGCGGAATCGCTTTCGACACGCCCAGCGGAGAGAAAGCCGACCCCGCCGCTAAAGGCTCGAAGTTCTGGTTGCACTCTTCCAAAGCCGACGTCGAGACCTACCCGTTTCGATATGGTGGGCTTCGGATCTACATCGAGGGCCCCGAGCTTGGATCGATCGCGATCGGTGACGAGGTTTACTACCGCGAGATTCCGGTCGGCGCGGTGGTCACGAAGGAACTCTTGAACGACTCGAGGCACGTTCGCATCGGTCTCAATATCCAGCAGCGGTATGCGAGTCTCGTTCGGAGTAACTCGGTCTTCTGGAACGCGAGCGGAATTTCCGCAAGCCTCGGCCTCAGCGGGCTGGAGATTCATACCGGCTCGATTGCTTCGATCCTGGCCGGCGGAATCGGCTTCGCGACCCCCAATTCACCCGGTCATGAGGTCAAGCCGGGCTCGGTCTTCCAGATGCACGACGAGGTCAAGGATGCCTGGCTCGAGTGGTCGCCGCTGATCTGGCGAGGAGCGCCCGGCGAGGCGCCCCCTGAGGCGAACCAGAAGAGTGCTGAAGGGAAAGGGTCTCGCATCGCTCGTTTTTTCCATCATAAGAATAAGGACGAGGCGGAATCGCAGAAAGCCGGTGAGCCTAACAAAGACTCAAGCCAGAACGGAGCGCACGAGGAGAAACGTCACGGGTTCTTCCACAACCTCTTTCACAAAAAAGACAAGGCCGCGGACGACAAGGACTAACGGTTCGAATCGTCGTAGTGAATAAGGAAAGCATGCGGCGCCCGATCAAGGCCGCAGCACGTCGAAATTTGGTTGGACGGGACATTTTACTCTTTCGCTTCATCGCTCCCCGCGACGCACTCTGGAATATCACGGCCGCGCGCCAGGTAAAGAAGACGTCTTCCGAGGATCCGATGCTCGACGCGAAGGCCCACGTCTTTTCTCGCTAGGCGTGTCTGCTTTTGGTGAACCATTCGGCGTTCCTGATCACGGAGTTCTAGAGGGATTCCGTGAGAATCGAGTTTCCGACAGGCACGATCGGCGAGAGCGCGGTGCGTGCGAGACACTCAAGCGAAAAGCGCCTACTACAACCAGCCTGATGCAATGGCTGAAGAGCAGACGGCGTAGAGACCGGGCTAGCGACACTATTTAGTGTTTCATGCGAGGCAATCTTCGACACCCACCCGAAGCTGCGACGCGCAGCGCTTGTCGGCGGCTTGAGTCCCGATTCCGAGTAATGGCAGACTAATGTCACGGGCACCGCTCACTTCATCGAAGCCTGTCGTTGACAAAAGGTTCTGAAGCTCATCTACACACGTACGCCGAGCGTCATCCACAGCGGCGGCGACATCGAAGGTGCTCGCGAGGCGCTTCCCTAGTCCACCCACTTCGAGGCTCCGTATCCAGAAACCAAAGCGGAGGCCAAGGGCCCTCTTACTTGCTGCAACCGATGGTGCCCTCTCTACGGTCGCCTTGCCTCCTCGGCTTATCAGGGGACCGGAGGTCGCAAGTTTGTCGACGCGACCTACATCTACACCGTGTACTCGCGGCCGTAATTGATGCATAAGCAAGTTTCACAGACCACGAACCATCGTCGGTCCGCTTGTTAATTTCCTGACAGATTGAATGTGTTGCATTCAAATAGAACCAACCTCCATAGTGAATTTAGAGTGCAACGCAGATTCATTATGTCCTACGGAAGTGGCAACTACTGGGCATTGATTGTGCAGAACAAACAAAACCCTCATGTCTGACAGCAAGAGCTGTTACCTAAAGGAATACTCCGCTGAGGGTTTTGCCTCGTCGCACGCTTCGGCTAAGAATTTTTTCCGTTTCTCTTCGAGACTAGTCTTTGGGAGGGGAGAGGTCCTAGACGCAATCTGCCCCTAGGGGTCCTCATTCACACGCAACATACCGATACCAGGAACACCCTCTCTATGCGTCCCATTTACTCTCGCCTTGCCACCTCTGCTGCGACAGTCTTATTAAGCGCTGTCATGTTAGGGAGCTCGCTTCCGGCCCAGGCAAACTTGATCCAACCCTTAAACTTCACACCTCCCGAACCCGAAAACCTCGATGCGTTCGTTCGCGACCGTGAAGCGGCGATCCGCCTCGGTAAGGTTCTTTTTTGGGAACAGCAGGTCGGCAGCGACGCTGATGTTGCTTGCGCAACCTGCCATCACCAGGCGGGAGCGGATGCTCGAACTACTAATCGAGTTCATCCCGGAGAAGATGGTTTCCAAGTTACCAGCGGTCATGGTGAGGATCTGACCCTCTCCGATTTCCCCTTCTTCTCCGACGACGTTGTCGGCAGTGGCGGCGTCGTCGCCCGAGCCTTAAACGATATCATGATGGGCAGCCCACAGGACGATTGTACCGACCTAGCCCCGCTTCATGGTTTTAGGCAGGTCACTGATCGCGATGCGCAGCCCGCGGTTAACGCGATCTTTAACGAGCTTCAATTTTGGGATGGACGTGCCGGGCCGCGCTTCAACGGTGTCGATGGAAGCGGTGACACGTCCAAGCAAATCGTCGAGGTGCTCAACGGAGTAACGAGCACCGTTGCACTGATCGGAGATATTGAACTCAACTTCGCGAGCGCGGCGAGCCAGGCCGTAGGACCGCCGACAAGCGATGTAGAGATGTCTTGCGGCGGTCGAACATTCTCCAAACTTGGAGCAAAGCTCCTCAGCTTGGAACCTTTAGCCCAACAGACCGTCCACCCCACCGACAGTCACTTGGGGAGCCTCGCCCAAGAAGGCGGCGGGATCGCAACCAATTATGCTGAAATGATCCAGCAAGCCTTTCATGACCGTTGGTGGAATTCGGACAAGGTCATTCGATTTGATTCGGATCACAATCCGATCGTCTCCGAGACAGGCGTGCCTCTAAATACCGATGAGTTCACCGTTATGGAAGCAAACTTCTCGCTCTTCTGGGGACTCGCCATACAGTTGTACGAAGCCGAATTGATCTCCAACGATACGCCCTTTGATCGAGGCGAACTGAGTAACTCGGCACGACGCGGCTTAGATGTATTTGAAGGGAACGGAAGATGCGATCACTGCCATGACACCGCCCTTTTCACGCCTGTGATCTATAATGGCCCAGCCGCGGGTCGCTTCACGAATACGGCTGTCCGACCAGTCTCTGAGGATCAAGGTATTGGAAACGGCCGGTTCAAGACCTCTGGTCTACGCAACATTGCGCTGACAGGGCCTTACTTTCATAACGGCAGCCAAGTCACCTTGTTAGATGTCGTCGAGTTCTATGACCGGGGCGGTGACTTTCCTAACGGTGCGACTGATTCGTCAGTTCGATCCCTTGGATTATCGACCGCTGAGATGAACGACTTGGTGCAGTTCATGTTGGAATTAACAGACGAGCGGGTTCGATGCGAAATGGCTCCCTTCGACCACCCTTCCCTCGATCTACCAGATGGATCTCCAAAGCCCGCTGTCGGCGCCACGGGATTAAGCACCTGTCTGGAACCTGTCCTTTCGGACGGTGACGAGCTTTTTCATTTCAAGAACGCCAGCGACATGACCGCGCCCGTTCCGGAACCATCTTCGATTCTACTTCTCGTTGTCGGCACTACCGCCTTGGCCGCTATCGACAGGAGACGAAAAGCGAGGTGCTAGTCCACAAGGGACTCCGCTCCCTTTGGGAGATAAGCGCTGGACTCGATTGTTTATCATTATCGGCAAACAGGGGTCCACTGACTGGCCAGGTCTAACCGAACGATCGTATCCCGCGGCGGAGACGCAAAGGTTCCTCAGGGAGAACGAACCTACGCTGTCACGGCTTGGCGGATCTGCGGTGGGGGGGCGAAGTCTTAAGCTGCATTTCCCACACCACTGATACGAATCACGAGAACATGCCCACGAGATGCTCTCAGAGACTTGTCGACTAGCCGACTCGCATCGGATCAGCGGAGCCTGGCCACTTAGATATCTACGAAATGGTAGAGGCGTTTACAGAAAGTGACCGAGTCATCGGCGCCACGAATCCTGCCCTATGCGCCGAGACCGAGGATTCCTGCTGCGGCCGGTACATAAACTGCGGGTGCCGACAAGCACGATTGCGCCGTATCGATTCGCTTTCCTCAGCGCTGTCGTCAGCATCGCCTGAAAACGCGAGGACTCATCGCCGACAATATCCCCGCGAAGCAGAATTGACGTACGGCGGTATCCTTATCGCCTGAAGAAGGTCGCTGCGGAGATCAGAAGCGCCTCACGTCCGGGATTCTCAGAACGCGACATCGCGTATGATTTGACATTTCCACGTCAGAACATCAACGTCTAAGCCGTCGCAGCCCAGCGCCCAGGCCTCCAGATGGCCCCTCAGTACGGAGAACCGAATGAAGAAGCTCGCAAAGACCCTTTTAATCGGGGTCGGCATACTCGTAGCTCTAATTTTCCTCCTCGTCGTCGTCAATCGGATGTCGGACGGCCCGCTCGTCGAGATGCTCGCCGGCGGCCCCTTCACGAGCGGAGAAATCGTGATGGAAGGCCCCGCCAACTGGAGTTTTCTGGCTGACCGCATGACGATCGAGTTCGAATCCGCGGGACGTTCACGCGTCGCCTGGATTCACGTCGTGGACGGCAACGCCTTTATTGGGGCCAGCCTCGGCTTCCCGCCCTTTAAGACCTGGCACGAAACCGCACTCGAAGATCCAGCGGCCGTGCTTCGCGTAGACGGAAAGCGTTATCCCCGTCTTCTCACCAAGATCGAAGACGAAGTCCTTAAAGCCCGACTCCACGAGGCCGGTCAGCGAAAATATGGAGGCAGTCCCGATCCGAGCTCTGAAACCTGGTACTTCCGACTCGACCCACCGCGCTGATCGGGTGCTCTTCCAGCAAATCGAATACTAATCACGACCCTTCTTGTCCCAATGACCAAGAGAGACCGAATTCGATGAACAACCTGCGTCAGCACGCCGCCCGAGCAACCCTTTTGACGCTTGCAACGCTGTCACTCGTCGCATGCGCCGGATCCACGCCCGGCTCTAGCGCCTCGGACAAATCAGCCGCTCCCGCATACCCGCTCTACGAACTGCGTACCTACACGACGAACGAAGGAAAGCTGGATGATCTCCAGTCTCGCTTTCGCAACCACACGATGGCGCTCTTCGAGAAGCACGGTGCGAAGAACATCGCCTACTGGACTCCGACCGAACTGCCGAACACACTCATCTACATCATTGCGCACAAGAGTGCGGAGGCGAGAGCAGCCTCCTGGAAGGCCTTCCTAGAAGACCCCGTGTGGCGTGACGCCTATGCTGCTTCGATCGCCGACGGTGAATTGGTCACAAATATCGACAGCGTCCTGATGAGAGCGACCGACTACTCCCCAGGTCTCCCCTAGAACCTTCGCCTAACCGACGGGGTCCGCGGATAGTCGGAAAAACAAGCAGCCTTTTCCGAACCGCCGATACTAGGCGCTCCAACAACTAAGCCCAGACGCACCATACGCTCTCTCGTATTTTTCGGTCATAGCTCGGTCGTACACTCTGCTCTCATGCCAAAGTGTTGGGATCGATGAATTTATTAATGCTTTGCAGGCGCACCACATACCGAGCAAAGATGTTCGTAGGATATATTTTCAACACGTTAGGTCGGGCATGAACGTGGCTAGATATTCATCGTATCTCACCCTTCCCAGCGCGCCCATGTCAGTCTTGCGAATCCTGTTAGTCCTGAAACGAATAGACGTTTATCGCATCGCAAGCAGCGACAAATCAGATACTATCTCCCGCCGGAAAGCGACCGAATCACGAGGTCTGGCAAATCCTCCTCCAAGGCCCGCCGAAACTCGTCAACTATTTAGGAGATATGCATGAACCCCGTCCGACTTATGATGGTCGCTCTAACTATCTGCAGCATGAGCACCGCCCCACTCGCCGACGAAGACCCCACGATACGTATTAGTCCACTCGAACCAAGTGAGTGGGACCCTAGGCTCTTAAACAAGCTCTCGAGCATCGGTCGCGTCCGGTTATCGGCAGAAGAAGACCCGAAGAGTGACTCCGAGGGGATCGAGCGCAAGCGACCTCCAAGCATGCTGAAAACTGTCGCTCATCATCCGGATCTAGTGCTCCCGCTCCTCGACTTCGCCACGGTAATTTCCCACAACGGATCCATCTCGCCGCGCGAATCAGAACTACTGGCGCTGCGCGTGGCTTGGAATTGTCAAAGCGAATTCGAATGGGGTCATCACGTTGACTACGCCCTCGACGCGGGCCTCTCTAGAGAGGAAATCGCACGCATCCCCCTCGGAGCGAGTGCTCCTGGCTGGTCAGCTATCGAGCGTACACTTCTCGAGGCGGCCGACGAGCTTCACGAGCGCCAGCACGTTTCGAATGAAGTGTGGTCGAAGCTGGCTGCCGAGTACGAAGAGAAGCAACTCATCGAGATCTTGTTCGTCGTAGGGGAGTACACAATGCTCTCGATGGTCGTGAACTCTTCGGGCGTTGAACTCGAGTCTGGCTACGACCGGCTTCCAACGATCGCAGCCCCTAACTAACAAAGACCCGCTGCACGAAATAGGCAGATCAAAATTATTTAGCGCCGCTCCGCGCTTAGATAAAGGCAATCACAGACATGGAAGACCGAATCTCGCCCATCCTCTACCTAGAGCTCAGCGATCTCACACCAGAGGAATACGGGGCCGCTCGGGCCCACGAAGTGCTCGCTTTGCCAGACGTCGAGCGCGCAACCTGGTGGCGCAATCTTATGCCCCACCGCAAGGACTTCGAGCCCGACTTCGTCAATCGCATCCCGGACTTCGCGAGCCTCGGTATCTACGAAGCCACACCCGACTTCGTTCCGCCTGCACCGCCAGAGGGGATCCGCAGTATCCATTTTCGCCATTACCCTCGACCTGCCCAAGGGTTCTTGGACGGAAAAAAGACCTTGGGCCTCATGCTGATTCTCGTGAGTCCTCGCGAAGAATCGGGCGCACAGGCTTTGCGTGACTGGGCCGACTTCGTCCATATCCCCCCGCTCGCGACTGGGAACATCGGCTTCAAGATGATCACGCCATACGAAAACGTCGCAAGAGGCGAGCCGCGCTTCATGCATCTTTACGAAACGGCCACACGAGAGGCCGAATCCGCACTGCAGTCGGAAGTGCATGCGGTTCCAGCTTGGTACGGTGGCACCGACACTGAGGCCTATCGACATTGGCAGGTGCACGAACAACTCGTCGTCGATTATATGAATACCTTTGAGCTCGCGGGCGAATCGCCCTCCCGCTGACTTCAGTAGTGGTATCGCGCCTAAGAGAAGGCGGTGCACAAACCGACCGGTGAGCCGGTGGAGCCCCCGGCTCTCTCAGAGGCCCTCCACTGGCGTTCTCAGATAAAGATCGTCGCGTCGCGATATCCGCGCAGCGCCTTAGCGCGACTCTCCGTGTTTGGATACGACCCAGCATGCGCGGCGCCCGCCGAATACTCAAAGGGCGTTTCGTCGGGCCGATGCTGATGTCGCGCCTCGATCGCGAGCTGAACGAGTCCTGCTCGCTCACTAATGGCAGCATCCGTGTAGCGCTTGCGTTCCGGCATCTTCCCTTCCTGCGTGGCGGGAACATCGACTTCGACATCCAGAATCGCGTCACGTCGAAAGAATCCCCAAACGAAGGTCACACGCTGATCTGGCGAGGCATTCGCGAAGGAGCCATGCAGGCATTGCCGGTTACAGATCGCCACGTCTCCCTTCTCGCATAACATAGGTACGGCTTCGGGGAGGCGTGTCGAGCCGCCCTTAGCTTCGATGTACGCGGGGATGTCGATGTGGCCGAGACGATGGCTTCCGGGGACTATCCAAAGACCGTTCGCTGCCGTCGTTCGACAGAGCTGTGCCATGAAGTTCACGCCGTGGATGTCTGGATCCCAGTCTGGATTGTCCCAATGCGTCGTGCCGTCCTGATGCCATGCGACAGCAGCACCTAGACCGGGATCCTTCAGGAAGATCGAATCGTTTTAGGGGACAAAGTCCGGGCCGTTCAAACTTTCGGCAACGTGCAGCATTTCGGGATGGGCTGAGAGTCGCAGAGCGGATTCCATGCTCTCGAAGATGCCAACCATGAGGAATATTGCTTTCTCGCGGACTTTCGCCGAAGCGACAGGCTCCTCCATGCGAACCGGGTGGCGACCGTTTAGAAGCTTCGTTCCGCCCCACGGATCGGAAAGCGGCTGTGCCCATTGAAGGTTGGGCAACCCTTCAGCCAGTCGGCGTCCCGTGCAATCGACATCTCCACCTTGTGTGGCCGGGGTTCGGTCGAGCAAATCAGCAAGGTCCGATTCTAGTTCGGAGATCTCCTCCGCGTCGATAAGTCCCTCGAATACGTAGAAGCCGGTCTTCTCGTGGGCCTCGCCAATCGCGGGATCAAGCGCGCCTTCGGCGTCGAAGCGCAGGGGGCCCCGATTGCTGAGTGAGGCTGCACGTGACTCGCCCCTCGCGAAGTAGTCTGGAGGGACTCTGTCCCTTCCACATCGCCATTCTTTTTATCCGGATATCCACTACTGCTCACACTTGCTCCTTCCGCTCCAGATGAACTGCATGTGCCGAACGCGCGCCCTAGAGATACCATGCCGCCTGCTGTTGACGGAGCGTATCGCGCTTGTTCTCGTGCACCCCGTCTGTCACCCCGGTATCCAGGCGTTAGGAAATTCAAGCCGCGATGCGCCGCTAGATCTTTCCGAAATCCCCATGGAACCCGACTTCTGCGGGTTTAGGGGCCAGCACGAATATCCAGCCTGGCTGGCTCGGGATTCTTGATTTAGCCTTAGTCCACCATGATTCACTATTCAGCCCCGCCAATCCTGCTCAAAAACGTCATTAAGGATCTTAAGCTCGTCGAAGATCTCCTTAAACGGAATGCGCCCTATACGCCCCTGGGCGGATGGTATGCCGCAGGTTCACCGGAGACCGATGCCCCAACGAGTGCGCTCTGGTTTCAGAACGATTGGGTCCACGCGAATCTCAAGGTTGAGGGCTCGGATCTTTTCCTTGCACACGAGGGCGTGATTGAAGCGTCGAAGAAGTTTTACGACGCGGAGGTCATTATTCCTCATAGCCTCTACGTGAACGTGATGGTCGCAATCTCTGAAGCCGGCCCGGCCCATACGGACAACCCACGCTTTCAAGGCCGCAGCCGCGAGAATACTCCCATGTGGCTACTGCGGGCCATGTTCTGGTCAGGACTCTTCGACGAGTGGTCAATCGTCCAGGCTACATCTATTTGGTGGATGAATGACGTCGAGGGCGGAGCCCTCCGGTATTGGCCTAACGGGCCGCATGCATCGCCGGAAGAGCATGTCGGAGAGATGGCTAATACAGCACTCGTGGGCGACAACCACGGCATGTTCCACCAGGTCGGCCCGATTGGCCCCTTCGATCATGGCACGCGCCGCGTGACCTCTCGTGCGGAGTTCAGCCCAGCTGACGACGGAAGCGGGGAATGGGAAGTCACCGATCGCGGCGAGGTACATTTCCGCGCTCCTCTCGACGCCTACCGCGTGAGCGTCCTATGGAAGGCGGACGTCTACCCGAACGAAGAAGAGCGGCGGCGACAATGCGCGACATCGCTCTCCGTTCGAGAGGTGGAACGTATCTTCAACGAAGACCTAACAAAGAGAAAAGCCGACTTTCGATTCGATGCTGAACGCCTCGAGGACCCGACCCTCGCAGCCGCGATTGCAGGGGTCTACCCCGAAGCGAGACCAATAGAATCCCTCAGGACGATCTACGACACGTAATCGCGAACACCTCGAACCTCCGATATCCGGCTGGGCCCTAACAGGCCAGCACAAGGCTCTGCAAAAAACCCAAGCCCCGCCCATTCCTCATCGGCTTGGACGTCGAAGGTACTCGAGGCTCGCCGCCTTACCGCAGTCAGTGCTCGTACGTCAGGGGTCAGCCGTGATCAGGTCACCCTGGCTACTTCACTTGGACTAGTTAACGGTGATCAGTTCGACCTCGAAAATGAGGGTCGAACCCCCAGGAATCGTTCCGGGTACACCACCCTCCCCGTAACCGAGTTCCGGCGGAATGGTGAAGCGGTATTTCGCGCCTTCCTTCATCAGCTGAAGGCCTTCGGTCCAACCCTGAATCACACGATTCAAGGGGAAGGTTGCAGGCGTTCCGCGCCTTACCGAACTGTCGAACTCCGTTCCGTCGACCAAGGTCCCGACGTAGTGAACGGTGACACTGCTGGTAACGATAGGAGAGGCTCCATCGCCTTCCTGTAGGATTTCGTACTGAAGACCGCTGTCTGTAGTTTGCATGCTAGTTCCTCTGTCGACTGCTGGAGCCGGGTTAATTTGTTGGGCGGACGGCTTTGCAGCGGAGCTCATTGTCTCTTCGCGGCTTCCATCGCACGCCATCGTGCCAAAGGTCAGCGCCGCACAGAGCACGGCAGGCAAGAACTTCATGATGGGGATTCCTTGGATATAGGCGAAATAAAGTCTCCTGCCCCGGTCGTTCAATTAAAGCAACTG
>DGPZ01000204.1 GCA_002390675.1 Deltaproteobacteria bacterium UBA4427 | reverse complement strand
GTGGGACCAGTTCTCGAACGCATTCAGCGTGAGAAGATCACCGTGATGCCAGGCTCGCCCACGATCTATCAGTCGATGCTCACCTTCCCCGGGCGAGAAAACTACGACACATCCTCGCTTCGCCTGGCCGTCACCGGCGGCGCAGCCGTCCCCGTCGAACTCGTGCATCGTATGCGAAGTGAACTCGGCTTCCGCGACGTCATTACCGCTTACGGCCTAACAGAGAGCAGTGGCACCGTCTCCGCCTGTCAGCTCGGTGACGACGATGAAACGATCGCAACGACTTGCGGCCGGCCAATCCCGGACACGGAAACGAAATGTGTCGATACGGACGGCAAGGAAGTTCCGCGCGGCGAGCCCGGCGAGGTCTGGACCCGCGGCTATCACGTGATGCGAGGCTATTGGGGAGACGAAGCGGAGACCGCAAAGGCCGTCGATTCTGAGGGTTGGCTCCATACGGGCGATATCGCCGTGATGGACGAGCGCGGCTATCTCCGGATCACGGATCGCATCAAGGACATGTTCATCATGGGCGGCTTCAACGTCTATCCTGCGGAAGTCGAGAACCAACTCTTCCTACACGAAGGCATCGCCGCCGCCGCTGTGATCGGAGTCGACGACGATCGCATGGGTGAAGTAGGCATGGCCTTCGTTGTGCCGGTGCCTGGCGCTAGCCTCGATGCGGACGCGCTCGTCTCGTGGAGCCGCGAGAACATGGCGAACTACAAGGTCCCGCGACATTTCGAGATTGTGGACGAACTGCCTGCCAATGCTTCGGGCAAGGTCCTAAAGTTTGAGCTGCGCGAGCGCGCCAAGACGCTGCTCAGCTAGACGGTCCCGCGCGACACAATTTCGGCGCTTAGCGCATAAGCGCCAAGCGCCGGGCCGAGCTGTCATTCGCTTCGAACGCTCCCCCTATTCTGGAAGCGCGTACGCGATCACCGCATCGCCCATTTTGCCGATGGGATTTCCGCCAGCGGCCATCACGACGAATTGCCGCCCCTCCTTCTTCGTTCGGTACGTCATAGGCACGGCGTGTCCCGCAAATGGCATTCGATTGCGCCACAGCTCTTCGCCGGTCTCTACGTCAAAGGCTCTGAAGTATTGGTCCGTGGAGGCTCCGATGAAGTAGAGGCCGCTTGCCGTCGAGATCCCGCCACCGAATGCCGGCGCGCCGTAGTCCGTATAGAGCGCCCAAATCGGCCAGGGAGCTAGCCCGCGCATCGTGCCGAGGGGCCGAGTCCATTTCACTTTGCCGGTCTTGAGATCGACCGCCGTCAGGCTCCCCCATGGCGGAGGATTGCACGGAGCTCCGAAATTAGAGGCGAGGAGGTAGCGATGAATCGCATAGGGCGTGCCCTTCATGGGATAGAACTCGTTCGGATAAATAAAGTCTTCCTCGTTCAGGGTGTCTGCCTCCGCCCGCGGAATCATGTTATTCACGATCGCCGTGTGAATTTGATTCACGATCATCACGCCACTCTCGGAATCGATCGCGACGCCGCCCCAGTTCATCCCGCCCGTCGTATGCGGGAACTGAATCGAGCCTTCGATTTCAGGCGGCGTAAAAACGCCTTCATACCTGTTCTCCTCGATCATTGAGCGACAGTAGGCGCGATCGATCGGCGTAAAGCCAAAGGCATCCTCGGGTGCGAGGGCCATAGGATGCAGCGGCTCGGGATGGGTCGGAAAGGGCTGCGTCGGAGAAAGCTGTTCTTCGCGAACGCCTCCCTGCGGCACGGGACGCTCCTCCACTGGATAGAGCGGTTTTCCCGTCTCACGGTCGAGCAAAAATACGTGGCCCATCTTGGTCGTCTGCAGCAAACCAGACGCGCCGTCGCCTACCCCGGGAATCTGAAAGAGGGTCGGCGGACTGGGCGTGTCGTAGTCCCAGATATCATGATGCACGTACTGATAATTCCAAACGACCTCCCCCGTCTCAGCATTCAGCGCGACCGTCGAGCTCCCGTAGTAGTCGATCCCTTCGCGCATTCCTCCGTAGAGATCCGGCGAGGGATTCCCGGTCGGGACAAAGACGAGTCCGCGCTCCGCGTCCCCGGTCATGATCGACCAAATATTAGGCGTGCCTGCTGCGAAGCGTCGCCCGGTTTCGGGATCGGGCTTCGTCGGCCAATTAGGCGGTATGGGATCCCAAGCCCATTTGAGTTCCCCTGTGCGGGCATCAAAAGCCCGTACAACGCCCGCCGGCGCATCGATACGAACGTTGTCCGCGACGAGCGCGCCGATGATCACGCGGTCACGAATGACTTGAGGCGGCGAAGTCGGATGGTACTCCCAGGGTGGCGCGTCCCCGATCCCCTCGCGGAGCGTGATGCGTCCGTTCTCGCCAAAGCTCTCACAGGGCTTGCCCGTGTCCGCGTCGAGGGCGTGAAGCTCGGAGTCCGCTGTCCCGTAGAAAATTCGCTTTGAACAAACGGAGCCGACCTCGGCATCCGAGTCTTCCCAGTATGAGACGCCACGACAGATCAGAGGATAGGGACCCTCGCCGTGCCGCTCCTTGAAATCAGGATCAAAGGACCACCGCTCTTCTCCCGTCTCGGGGTCCAGCGCGAAGACACGCATGAAGGGCGTGCAGTAGTACAGAAGATCGTTCACGACGAGCGGAGTCACCTGCAGCGCCGTGACCTTCGAATACCCCGACCCGTCATAGAAATCGCCGCTGCGATGCGTCCAGGCGACCTCAAGCGATTCTACGTTCTCCTTCGTGATCTGCGTCAAAGGCGAGTGGTGCGACGCCCCGCGCGTCCCGCCCCAATGACGCCACTCTGCCGTAGGCCCGGATAGATCAATAGCGCCATCGTCTTCACCGCAGCCCAAAAGCGCGACAACGACGAGTGCGGTCCAGATAAAACGAAATCGAATCGACACGAAAAACATCCCCTCCTGAAAAGGCCGTTCGACGATAACGCCCCCCTTGTGCGTAGACACCCCGTCGTGTCAGAATCCGCGCGGCCCGCGGCGAGCGATGTGGTAGACCTCATTCACACCAAGAGCCCATTTTTCGATTCGCCCCGCCCTGACCGAACCAATCGGCAGCGGGCCAACCAAGAGACTCGCGTACCCCATGGAATATCAGGACATCCTCTTCGACCTCGACGACGGCATCGCCACGATCACTATGAATCGTCCCGAGAAACTGAACGCTTACACGACCGACATGGGCGAAGAAGTCACCCATGCCTTTCGTGAGACGCAAAGGGATCCCGAGGTAAGCGCCGTCATTCTGACCGGTGCGGGAAAAGCATTTTGTGCAGGCGCCGACCTCGAGCATCTGAAGGCCCACGAGCAGGGCAAAAACGTCGCGAAGGGACCGCGGCTTGGTGAAGAGGATTTCCTTCGCAAACTGCCGCTTGAGATCTGCGATTTCCCGAAGCCCGTCATCGCAGCGATCAATGGACATGCGGTCGGCGTCGGCATGACGATGGCGATGCCCTGCGACATTCGTATCGCCTCTGAGGACGCCAAGCTCGGATTCATCTTCGGACGCCTCGGTATTCTTCCCGGATTGGGTTCGAGCCATCTCCTGCCACAACTCGTCGGTATGGCTAGGGCGCAGGAACTCGTACTTACGGCGAAAAAGATTCTTGGGCGCGAGGCCGCTGAAATAGGACTCGTCAACAAGGCAGTCGCTAAGGATGAAGTGCTCAACGTCGCGAAGGCCATGGCCCGCGAAATGGCCGAGGTCGATCCGATCGTCCTCGCCTACGCAAAGCGCTCGCTCTACTACGGCGGCTCACACTCAATGGCCGAAGCCATGAAGAATGAACAGCGACAGAGTACGCTCTTGAAGGCTGAGCGCGATGCAGCCAAAGAGGCGAAAGCCAAGTAGGCGGCAGAGCAGAAGACAACCTAGAAATCATCACCCCGATCCCGTTAGTCCTCCTTCGGATGCCCATCGACCCAGGGCATAAACGGAATCGGACGATCGATCGTAGTCATAAATTCATCCATGAACTTGTAGGTGATGCCCCAGAGAACCGGCGCGCGCGGGTCCTCCAGCAATCGAATCGTCGGCAACCTGGACACGACATCTGCGTACGTAAAGTCCCGCATTTCCTGTCGTTCCGGGGAGGTGCTGTGAGCAAGCGGGGACCAGAACGCTTCCGCAATTTCATAATTTGGAACGAGTTTGGGATCTCCTTCGATTCCGTACACGAAAGCGGAAACTCGAATCGACTCAGCATGCCCTAGGACGTCGCTAATCCGACCGAGTCGGCGTGCTCCCGATAAATCGAGGGAGAGTTCCTCTCGCGACTCGCGCTCGGCCGCCGCCTGGGCATTGGCGTCCTCTGGATCGAGGCGCCCTCCCGGAAACGCGAGGTCTCCAGACCAGGGATCGCCATCGTGCTCTGCACGCCTAATAAAGAGCACTTCGAGGTCGTCGTCGACTTCTCGCAAGACGAGCGCGACCGCGGCTGCCATTCGAACATCCTTCACATCAAGAACCGGCGATACGGCGGCTAAGCGTGCTTGGATCTCATCAAGGGTGCGTGCCATCAATTCTGACATCAGATCTTCTTGTCTCGCCCCGCCCAGTAGCGGTCGCGGATTCGCCGGATGTAGAGCTTACCGCTCGGGTGTCGTGGCAGGCTCGCTTCAAAATCAATTGAGCGTGGAATTTTGTAGCCGGCGAGGTGCTTGCGCGAGAAGGCAAGGATCTCACTCGCCAAAGCGTCGCTCGCCTCAAAGCCGTCACGCAATTCAATCGCAGCCTTGACCGACTCGCCCCACTCCTCATTCGGAATCCCGAAAACACCGACGTCCGAAACGGCTGGGTGTTCCCCAATAACTTGCTCGATCTCCACGGGGTAAATATTGACGCCGCCTGAAATAATCATATTGGACTTTCGATCGGCGAGATGGACGTACCCGTCGTCATCGATAAAGCCAACATCGCCGATCGTAAAGACGCCGGGTTCAAGATAGGCACCGTCGGTTTTTGCAGGGTCTCCGTGATACTCGAAGGGTCGATCCGAAACGCTGCTGCGACAGTAGAGATCCCCGATCCCCCCCGCCGGCAAACGTTCACCCGAATCATTCACGGCGAAAACATCGAAGGCCGGAAGCGACCGACCGACGGTGCCGGGATGGGCAAGCCAATCCTCGCTGTCGATCAAGGTATTCACACCGCCCTCAGTGCCGCCCCAATACTCGAGCAGGATAGGCCCCCACCACTCGATCATGCGATGCTTGACCGCCGCCGAAACCGGCGCGGCCCCATGCAGCACCTTGCGAAGCGAAGGCGCCCTAAATGAAGCGCGGCGATCGTCCGAGAGTCGAAGCAAGCGAACGAACATCGTCGGAACGAAATGGACATGGGCGATTTCACGACGTTCAATTATATCGAGTGCGATTGCCTCGTCCCATTTCGGCATAATCACGATCGGAGCACCGTTCGCATTGTCATAGATTGCAAACATCAGCGGCGCTGCGTGATACATCGGGCCAGTAATCAAATGCGGCCCACGACCGTCGAGCTCAATATTGAGCCCCATTTGCACGTGCAGATCGAGGGCACCCCGCACGGTCGCTGGGGCTGCGCGCTTAACACCCTTAGGTCGCCCCGTCGTGCCGCTCGTATAGATCATATTGCCGCCAGCGGGGCCATCCAGATCGATCGGCCTTGCATCTACCCCAGCGAGCAGCCCGTCCAGCTCCGCGCCGACTTCAACGACGCGCAGCCCCGGCGTCGCAGCCGCAATCCTATGAGCCATAGGCGCATAGCGTGCGTCCGTCACAATCAAGCGCGAGCCCGAATCCTGAACGACATACTCAATTTCTTCTTCAGCGAGATGCCAATTAATCGGCGTCACCCACTGGCCCGCAAAAATTCCACCGAGTAGGAGCTCAATCCCTTCGACGCGGTTGCCCATCAGCAGCGAGAGATGATCTCCCGGTACAAAGCCTGCTTCGTCCTGCAGGAAGGCGGCGAAGAGCGCGATTCGGTCAACGAGTTCCTCAAAAGTGCGGGTCCTCGTTCCGTCATCGATGGCTAGTTCATGAGGGCGTTCTCGGGCATGATCGAAGAGCATTAGGGTTCCCTGGTTGAAGGTCGAGCAGTATATCCCCCCGAATGACTATTGGGGGGCGTCATCCGCGTAGATCCATACGTTTAAAACCATATTCGCTCGAACCTCGCGGTTCTCGAACCCGGCGGTGCGGTCGTGCAAGCAGCGGTCAAGCGACCTGGCCCCGGGGCCGTTCGCGAGCCGCCGCGGCCCTTTGCTAGAAGGACCGTGATCCATCTTGATCGCTCAGCGTTCCGCCAGAATCGAGTCACAGTCCGGTCCCGAAAGGCTGGCGAGCAGCCCGTCCACCAAGAAGGGCCCGCACTAACATGATTCGTGACAATGCCCTTCGCGATGACACGTTCTTCTCGTATCTCTTGTCCGCCGGGGCTCGTCGACCGCTGCTCGCGGCGAACCTCGATGTGATTGCCAGGCTTAATGCCCTGTGCCGATCCGAGGGACATCCGATAGATATGACGCTCGGCGCTGTATTGATCGTTTGAGAATCGGGTGGCCACGGCAAAGTCTATGCCCGCTGACGAAGGTCCGCCGTATCCGGACGAAGGAACGACTTTGTTCATTGCAATTTCGTCGTAGGCCTCGAAATCCGAAACACACCAGTGGCGCAGCCGCCGATTATGCCCCTGATTGCGGCGACTCCAATCAGCCCCGGCAATATCTGCGCCCGGCTCCTTCGCGTCCCAGCCGATTCCACTCGTTGCATCATCGAATCCTTCTGCCGCACGCGCTCGATTCAGGCCACGTTGCGTGGCGGCGCAGATATCATATCCCGCGGGGCGCACCAGCATCGCCTAGACCGCTCGATCCACTCAAAGAGAGCCGACGTGAGGACGAGCAAGAGTATCGGGGCCACAGCAAGGGGTTTCATCGATTCTCTGGGCTTCGGATTCGCCGTAATACCGCGGTAATGCTAATGAATGCGGCACTATGTCTATTGAACAAATCGGAATTGTTGGCTGGAGAGGAATGGTTGGATCTGTGTTGCTCGAGCGCATGCGCGCGGAGAGCGATTTCGAGGGTCTGACGACGACGTTCTATTCCACCAGCCAGGTCGGTCAGGCCGGGCCCGAGAATTTCGATGGCCGAGGTGCTTCGTCGACCCCGCTTGGGGACGCGTACGACCTCGCTGCCCTTTCCCAGCACGATGCGATCGTGACCTGTCAGGGCGGCGACTACACCAAACAAATCCTTCCCCAGCTCCGTGAGCAGGGATGGAATGGCTATTGGATAGACGCCGCCAGCGCCAAGCGCATGGACTCAGACAGCGTCATCGTTCTCGACCCCGTTAACCGATCGGTCATCGATCAGGGCATCGCTACCGGCTACAAAAATTTCATCGGCGGCAACTGCACCGTCTCACTCATGCTGCTCGCTCTGCATGGTCTATTCAAAGAAGACCTCGTCGAATGGGCAACCTGCATGACCTATCAAGCTGCCTCCGGCGGCGGCGCGCGCCACATGCGCGAGCTCGTTGCGCAGATGCACACTCTGGGCGAACAGAGCGGCTCCCTGCTCACCGACGACAGAAACGGAATCCTGCCCCTCGACTCGAAGATCACGGAAATCCTTCGCAGCGAAGTCATGCCTACAGACAACTTCGGGTTTCCGCTCGCGGCGAGTCTGTTGCCATGGATCGACACCGCGATGGATGAAGGCGATACCCGCGAGGAACGGAAGGCCTTTGATGAAGGCAATAAGATCCTTGGGCGTGGGCCTGGACTGGGCAGCGGCGAACCTCTCGTGCCAATCGACTCGATCTGCGTGCGGGTGGGATCCATGCGATGTCATTCGCAGGCGTTCACCTTGAAGCTTCGCAAGGATGTGCCGATCGACGAGATCGAGTCGCTCATGAGTGGTGCGAATGATTGGGTAAACCTCGTGCATAACGACAAGGAATCCAGCCTTTCCCAGCTGACTCCGGCTGCGGTGACCGGCACCCTAAATATTCCCGTCGGTCGGGTGCGCAAGCTTCGCATCGGCCCCGAGTATCTCGGCGCGTTTACGGTTGGCGATCAGTTGTTGTGGGGCGCGGCGGAACCCCTGCGCCGCGTGCTTCG
>DGPZ01000096.1 GCA_002390675.1 Deltaproteobacteria bacterium UBA4427 | reverse complement strand
ATAAAGCGCAGCCGAAGGCGAGCCATTTGCTGTAAGGCCCGACGAGCCCCTCCGCCCGCGGCGCCCCAGCACAACCCTAAGGCGTCACGTCCAAGCTACGCATAGTGCGATCGCCGCTTCACAGCAATCTGCCGATCCAGCTCGAAAATTTGGACTTTTTTCCAGCCGTCCGGCGCCTCTTCACTCGTGTGGCCTGCTTCGGTGACGAACTTGTATCCAAAGAGTCGGGTCGAGACGATGCCGAGGTCGTCGCGTCCAGGGAAGGCACATTTGTCGAGGATCTGGGTGGCTGCGAAAACGGTGTCGCCGGCTTGGAGCGGGGCGGTGTGCTTGCCCGTAGTGTAGATGAGGTCGCCGAGGGCGTTATCGCCGACGTCAGGGCAGGAAAGGCCGAGGCAAAGCGTAAAGGGAATACCGCCGAAGATGATCAGCTTTCCGCCCACGTACTGCTTGGGGTTGAGGTCGATCATGTACTGATTGCAGTGAACTTGGCTCGTGTTGTCGAGGACCGCGGTCATGGAGATGTGTTCGTCAGTGACCGTGCGGCCTCGAGAATGTTCGATGCGGCTGCCGACTTCTAGGTCTTCGAAGTAGCTGTCGGCACTTGTTAGGTGCGCCATGTCCGCGAGTTTTGCATTCGGGTCGTAGGGCGGAATAAAGAGTTCGCACTCGATTGTGTCAGGCGCGACATCGAAATTCTCGACAGCAACGTCGTCGTCGCCCTTGTAGACCTGCACCTTGCGCTGCCAGGTTGCGACGATGGCTTCGGTGTCGCTGCCTATGTTCTTGCGCGCCGTCGACTGGACATGAACGACACCCAAGTTGGGGCGGCTTTTTGAGATGCGAACGCCCAAAACCTTAGTTTCTACTTCAAGAGTGTCGCCGATATAGACCGGGGCACCGAACTTCATGTCGATGTACTCGAGGTTCGCGCGGGCGTTCTCTGAGACGTCTTCGACGGTCTGGCTGAAGGCAACCAGCATGACGACGCCGGGGGGGCAAACCATGCCTTCGAAGCCGTAGGCCTTCGCATATCGCTCGTTCTTAGCGAAGGGATGCGTGGTCATCGCGAACTCGGTGAACGTCGTGAAAAGACCCTCCGTGATCGTCTTGCCGCCCTTATGCCGAAAAATCTGGCCGGGCTTGAAGTCTTCGAGGAAATTGCCGGTCTTCTTGCGGATGATCTTGGTCGGTTCGGCGAGGGCTTCGGGCTGGGGCATGGGGTCTCCACGAACCCACGAATCAGGTTCACGATGTTCGAAAGTTGGGATCAGCGCGGCGAGCAGGCGGCCGCGGGGCTCGGGGCGAGCGGCTCGTGAGTCTACTCAGGGGGCTCTCCCTATGCCAGCGACCGAGGGTTGCAGGGCGTCTGCGCCCGGTGTCCGAGAGTCACTACGGCGCAAGACGTGCGAAATCAGGGGGCGCCCACTGGCGGGCGGAGGAGCAAAGAGGGATGGAGTCTCGCAACGGGCTCGATACGATCCGGTAGATCGCCAGCATAAACGACCTGCGAGGAAGCGGATACGATGAGCAAGACAGGTGCCGAGGCTTTGAATTCTGCAACGCAATGTGAGAGGGTCGAACTTGGCCGATTTCACCGTCCTGCCGACCTGGACGGGGCAGGCGCAGTACCTGGCCTCGTCCTGATTCACGACGTTTTTGGACTCTCGGAACACAGCCTGGAACTCGCGGGAGCGCTGGCCGGCGAGGGGTTTGGGGTTCTCGAGATCGATCTGTATCGAGCGCTCGGCGATTTCACAATCGACGATCCCGGCGCGCATATCCGTTCGCTTTCGGATCCACAGGTGCTGACGGATTTGGATGCCGGGGCCGATTGGTTGGCGCGCAATGCAACGGCTTGCCGTGGTCGGGCAGTGGGGGTGATCGGGGTGTGTATGGGTGGAACCTATTCGCTGCTTGCCGCGTGTTTGTCTGACCGCTTCAAGGCAGCCGCACCCTTCTACGGGATTCTCTCCTACGACGAAGGATTTCTTGCGGGGCCCGAAGGACGCTCGCTAGAAAAGAAGCCGACGTCGCCCATCGAAGCCGCCGAGCGGCTTCGGACACCCACGCTTGCTTCCTTCGGTGGGAAGGACACCTTCGTTCCCGACGCGCACGTTGATGCCCTCTATGAGGGCATGTCGTCGAGCGGGACGACCTTCGAAGTCGACCGCTATCCGGACGCAGGGCATGCCTTTCTCAATCGAACACGGAGCGAGGCCTATGATGCCTCTGCATCCCAAGCGGCGTGGGCGCGCGTGCTTCCATTCCTGCACGGCGAACTCGACTGAACGCATTTCGAGCGCGGGTAACGCGAGGTGCGTTTGGCCATTCCTCAGGTCAGAGCACACGCTTCGGCGACCAAGGACTGGGCGGTAGATGGTGAACGGGCAGCCGCTTGGCGGACGAGTGTCAGAGCGATACGGCGTTAGCGCGTTCTGGCTTCTGCCGCGTGGCCGTTGGAGAGCGCGGGCTGCGAATGGACGAGCGTCTGCACCTTGTCGCTCGGGCGCGCGATAATGAGGGCGAGGGTTTTGTTGGCGGCTCGCTTATAGCCAGTTGCAGAAGCCTCGAGCCGGAGTTGTCGTCCTTCTCGGTCTTGCATAACAGCCGCGAAGACCATGTTCTCGGTTCCTTCGGCGATTGCGTCGAGGCAGGTCCACCAAGGGCCCTGGGCGTCGGTGGGAACGAACGCGTTGAATTCGAGGCCTATCAAAGCATCCCGCGCCACTCCGAGGGCCGAGCCCGCGGCCGGATTCGTGTCGAGGATCTCCCCTGAGTCGACGTCGATCGCAAAATAGAGATCTGCGACCCGATCAATCGCGGCGCTGATCGCGCGGCGAGTGGCTCGCGGGCGTCCCTTGGATTTGCGCTGACTGCCTGTGGTGCGAATCGCGAGCCGGAATGCGTCTAGCAAGGGAGCAAGGGCGGATCGAACGACGGCGGCATCGGGGCCGGCCAGTTCGATCGCAGTTTCCGACCATGTCGTGAGCAATGCCATCACGCGCCGCTCATTGGGTCGCAGGCCCTCAAGAACGGGCCGTGGGGCTTCGCCTCGCATTAAGGCGGTCGACGAGAAAACCCTGAAACGTCGAAGAGTTTCGGCTTCTGGGCCTGCGGCCGCGGGGCTGGCCGCGCCGAGGCGCTCTTGCATCAAGCGCTCGATCTCGAGTCTTTGCGAAACCAGCCAAGTGGCGAGTTCGCGATTCACATCACCAACAACCGCTTCTTCCACGCGCACAAAGCTAGCAGGCGATGGCGCGAGGCCCCGCGATCCGACCCAGATTCCCTCCATGTACACGCAAGAAGACTCGGTTGGCACCACCCGCAGGGGGAAAAATCTCACCCGGGGCGTAAATGCCTCAATGGAGCCGGGCGATGACCCGAATTCGAAGCCATGCCCGACTTTTCTTCCGACTCTCCAGTTCACGCGCCCGCCTGGAAGCGGACCATTATTTATCACGCATCCCGCGATGCTCTCGGCCCGCGCACGGACGTGATCCTGAGCCGGCTCGGCTACCAGATGCTGCTGCCCGAGACCTTTAGGAAGCTGCAGGAAGAGCATCCGTCGCTGCGCGCCGAGCTCCTCGTGGTCGATGAGAGACGATTCGAAGAGGTCGCGGAGTACGGAAATTGTGAAGGGGAGGGCGCGCTTCCGATCGTCCTGCTGACAGGCAAGCAGGGAGTGACCGGAGGCGATCCAAGGATTGTCGGCGCCGCTAAACGCCCTGCCGGGCTGCACGATCTCTATCGCCTGATGCAACAGGTCTTTGAGGACTATCCGCGCTCGACGCCGCGGGTTCCTACCCATCTCCACGCAAGCTGCGAGAGCAATTCTAGATCATGGAAGGGCCGAGTTCTCTCGCTCTCCGAAAATGGGTGCTTGATTCGCAGCCCCGAAGAGATCCTGCTTGGCCAAAAACTCCGAATCGAGCTGGATTTGCCCCGGGACGGAAGAGTTGAACTCGTGGCGGAAGCCACCTATCAGCTTTTGCCCGATACGGGGTTGGTATTCAATGCGCTCGAATCTTCTGCGAGAGAAGCGCTCGGTCGCTTCGTCACCGAGGCCATTTTGGCCTGATCGGGTGTCGCGACTTTGAGCCCCGTTCCCTCGCTCAGGGCTCGCCTTAGAAGGGGAATCCGGAGCTGGCTGACGATCCCGGCGACCTGCTCGCCGCAGCTACTCTATACTGCCGCCCGCCGAGCGGCCCCGAGAATATTTCACGTATCCATCAGGTAGAACGCCATCCATGAGTGACCGATCCGATCAACTTCAGAAAATCCGCAGCAATGAAGGTTTTATTGCAGCTCTCGACCAGAGTGGGGGCAGCACACCTAAGGCGCTGTCACTTTACGGTGTCGAAGCGGGTGGCTACTCCGGCGACGAAGAGATGTTCGATCGCGTCCATGAGATGCGCTGCCGAATCGTCGAGAGTCCTTCGTTTACCGGCGAGCGCATCCTAGGCGCGATTCTTTTCGAGATGACCCTCGATCGGGAAATAGCCGGCATGAGCTCAGCCGCCTATCTATGGAGCAAGAAGAACGTCGTGCCTTTCCTGAAGATCGACAAGGGACTCGCGGACGAAGAAGGTGGCGTTCAGGTGATGAAACCCAACCCGGATCTCGCGGCTTTGCTCGACAAGGCGAACTCGCGCGGTGTGTTCGGGACGAAGATGCGGTCGGTGATCAAGAAAGCATCGGCTCAGGGGATCGAACGCATTGTGGAGCAACAGTTTCAGGTCGGTCGCCAGATTTGTGCCGCCGGACTCGTCCCGATCATCGAACCAGAAGTCGATATCAACTCGGTAGACAAAGCGGAGTCCGAAGGCATCCTGGCAGAGCAATTACTCTCGCATCTCGACGCGCTAGGCGATCAAAACGTGATGCTCAAGCTCACGCTCCCCGAAGAGGCGAATCTCTACGCTAGGCACATTAGACATCCGCGGGTCGCCCGCGTGGTTGCACTCTCCGGTGGTTATTCGCGGGAAGAAGCGAACCGGCGGCTCGGGGAAAATCTCGGCATGATTGCAAGCTTCTCGCGTGCCTTGACCGAGGGACTCTCCGCGCAGCAGAGCGACAATGAATTCAACGCGACCCTGGACCGATCGATTGACGCGATCTGCCAGGCCTCACGTACCTGATTCGCTGAAAATATCGACCTAACGTGTCCAAAGAACGCAACTCTGATGATATTCGCCGCGAGATCGAGCGTCGGCGGACCTTCGCGATTATTTCGCATCCGGACGCTGGCAAGACGACGCTGACGGAGAAGCTGCTGCTCTACGGTGGTGCGGTTCGCGAGGCGGGAGCGGTTCGTGCGCAAAAGGCCGCGCGACACGCGACGAGCGATTGGCTCGAACTCGAAAAACAGCGCGGGATCTCGGTTTCGAGTTCCGTCCTCCATTTCGAGTTCAACGACCATCGGGTTAATATTCTCGATACCCCGGGCCATCGCGACTTCAGCGAAGACACCTATCGGACGCTGATGGCGGCAGACAGCGCCGTCATGCTGATCGATGCTGCGCGCGGCGTCGAACCGCAGACGCGCAAGCTCTGTGAAGTCTGCAAACTTCGAAAAATTCCGATCTTTACCTTCGTTAACAAGATGGATCGGCACGGCCGGGACCCACTTGATATCATGGCCGAAATTGAAGATGTGTTAGGCATGGACGTCGTGCCTGTGAATTGGCCAGTCGGTGCTGGCTCCGATTTTCGCGGGATATATGACCGCCTCGACCGCCGCCTCGTCACCTTTGCTGGCGGTGATCATGGGACAC
Source organism: Deltaproteobacteria bacterium UBA4427 (assembly GCA_002390675.1). Classification (GTDB taxonomy): domain Bacteria; phylum Myxococcota_A; class UBA9160; order UBA9160; family UBA4427; genus UBA4427. The sequence goes on along the minus strand of DGPZ01000096.1, from coordinate 1,497 downwards.
ATCGCGTCGATGAAAACATTGTCGAGGGCGAGCCCGGTTCGGAGGCGATCCGCGAGGCGATGGGCCCCTTTGCGGATGATGTTTTAGACGGGCTTGAACTCCTTGAAGGTGCCGGCGCGGAGCTCGACCCCGAGGCCGTCGCGCGCGGTTCGCAGACGCCTATGTTCTTCGGGAGCGCGCTCACCAACTTCGGTGTGCACCCCTTCCTGCAGCGCTTCCTTGAAATGGCGCCCGGGCCCGTTCCGCGAACGAGTAACGGCAACGTCATAGATCCGACGGATCATCCATTCTCAGGATTTGTCTTCAAAATTCAGGCGAATATGGATCCGGACCATCGCGACCGCGTCGCGTTCGTCCGCATCTGTTCCGGCCGCTTTCTGAAGGGCGAACAGACCTCCCATATGCGCACGGGTAAGCCCATTCGCCTAACGAACTCAACGCTTCTGATGGGGAAGGATCGATCGGAAATCGACGAAGCCTTCGCTGGAGACGTCGTCGGACTCTTTGACCCCGGAATCTTCCGCATAGGCGACACTCTCTCGAACGAGAAGGACATGCACTACGCGGGCATTCCAATATTCGCGCCCGAGTCGTATATGCGCGTCGAAGTTGCCGGCGTTCAGAAACGCAAAGCCCTCGAGAAGGGTATCGAGCAGCTCGTTCAAGAAGGCGTTGTGCAGCTCTTCAGCGATCCCGAAGGCGGCTCCGCGAGTTGGATTCTCGGCGCGATGGGCCCGCTCCAGTTTGACGTCATGCGGCATCGCCTTAAGACGGAATACGGAGTGGATCTCACACTGTCGGTGCTTCCGTACACGATGGCTCGTTGGCCCCAAGAGGGATTTGACCCCGAAGACTTCCGTTACTCCGAGCGAATCCGAGTCGTGCGCGACCGAGACGACAATTGGGCACTGCTTGCGCAGAGCCCCTGGGATTTTGATCGCGTGCTGGAACGAAACGAGGATCTCGTCCTCGCGGAAACGCCGGATCCATCTCTCTTTGAGAGCGCGGTCTAAAGGTCGTCTCTAGTGGCCATCGAGGTTTCGTGTAAAAACGATTCGCGAGCTGGTACCACCGATTATTTATTAGGGGCGCGCCTCAAGACGTTCGATTACGGCGCGAACGATGATCGGCCAGGCGATCGTCGCGTCGGCATGGACCTCCACGTGGCGCCCGCCTTCGCTTTCCGGAACAAATTTGCCCCAACTAACACCTTCGGTATAGCTGCAGCCGGACAAGCCTCCCCAGTGTTCGGGCTCGGGGCAGATACGCACGGCATAGCGATATCGGTGTACGGCCTCGCCCGTGCCGAGGCGGTTTGCGGTTATTTCGAGGTAGGGCGCAATCTGCTGAGCCCAGTTCCGAGGCACGCCGCCGCCTATGGTGAAGATCCCCAGGTTTTCATGCTCGCGTATGCGATCCGCGAAGTCTTCGAGGTCTAGAAAGGGGTCGAAGGGGAAAGGCGTTTTGCCGGCTTCGCGTAGCTTTCGATTATGGATC
>DGPZ01000130.1 GCA_002390675.1 Deltaproteobacteria bacterium UBA4427 | reverse complement strand
ATGCTTCCGCCCCGCTGGGTCATAGCATGGGGCGCCTGTGCTATCTCCGGCGGCGCCTATCAGAACTACGCGACGATTCCGGGTCTCTCGCGATTGGTGCCAGTGGACCTGGTCGTGCCGGGTTGCCCGCCTCCGGTCACGGCTCTGCGTGAAGCGCTTGACCAGCTACGTCGCGGCGGTCTTCGTGACCGGGAGCCGAGCGCGCTGGCATCAAGAGATCCGGCGGACTGGCCGATCTTGAGAAATACACATGCGGACGAGCGAATGACTGATCATTCGCCGCTCGCGCCCGAGAATTCGACTGATGACTCAGTCGACGTTCCGGATGAGGAAGGAAATCGGTATGTCGATCGCGGTTGAACTGCCTTCGCTGGGCGAGAGTGTTTTCGAGGGAACGGTCTCTCGTTGGCTCGTCGGTGAAGGCGAGTGGGTCGAGGTTGATCAACCGATCGTCGAGGTCACGACCGACAAGGTCGATGCCGAGATTCCCGCGCCGAGCGCTGGCGTGATCGAATCGATTCATGCTGCCGAGGGAGACGTAGTTGAAGTCGGCGCTGTGCTTGCGAGGATCGACCCCGACGGAAAGCCCGCCGCAAACGCGAGCAGCGAGCCTGCTCGAGTTCCTGCGCCGCCGACCGCTCCCGAAGCCGCTGCACCTCCCGTTGGACCTGCGTCCGCTCATTCCCTTGATGGTCCAGCTGCGACGCCTGTTGCACGTCGGGTCGCAGAAAATGCCGCGATCGATCTGCGCGAGGTTCAGGGCACGGGCAGCGCTGGGCGCGTGACTAAGGATGATGTCCTTAGGCATCAGTCCGGTGCCGCCGAAATGCGAGCGCCTATTCCGGTCCAGCCCGTTCAAGCAGCACCCACCACCCCGGTCGCTGCTGCGCCGCGAAAGCCAGCGCGACCCGCACCTACTTTCGGCTACGAACTTCAGCCCGGGGATCGAGTCATTCCTATGACGCCGATGCGTCGCATCATTTCCGATCACATGGTCTACTCGAAGCGCACGAGTCCCCACGTGGGCACAGTGGCCGAAGTCGACCTTTCTCAAATTGTTAGGCTTCGCAATAAACACAAGCGTGCTTTCCAGGACAGCTACGGAATCGGCCTGACCTTTCTTCCCTTTATTGTGCACGCGGTGGTGCGCGCACTTCGTGAATTTCCAGCGCTTAACGCCTCGGTCACAAACGACGCGATTATAGAGAAGCAAGATATTCACATAGGCGTCGCGACCGAGACCGAGAAGGGGCTCGTCGTTCCCGTCGTGCGCAATGCCGATCGACTTTCTCTGGCAGGGACGGCCATGGCGATCGACGATCTCGCGACCCGAGCAAGGACCAAGAAGCTGTCTGCGGATGATCTGAAGGGCGGGACGTTTACGATTTCGAACCCCGGCCGTCAGGGAAATCTCTACGGTTTCGCAATTATCAATCAGCCCCAAGTCGGTATTCTGCGGATGGGCGAGATCGCTAAGCGCGCGGTCGTGCGCAGCCTTGATGATGAAGACGCGATCGTGATTCGCACAATGATGTACATGGCGCTTTCATATGATCATCGCGCTGTAGACGGTGCTCCAGCAAATGGGTTCTTGTTTCGGATTCGCGAGCTCCTTGAGGCGGGTGAGTTCGACTTGTGAGTTTAGCGGTTAGCGGGGTCGCTGGGCTGATCTGTTAGGTTTGCTCGACGGCCTGGTCGGAGGGCATATGACCGCACCCTTGGGATCTATGGAAGTCGATTGGCTTGGTTCCGTGCGTTATGCGGACGCGCTTGAGCTGCAAAGTCAGGCGGTTGCCGACCGGATAGCAGGGAATCGCGGTGATCGGATTCTGCTGGTAGAACATCCCGCAGTCATCACCCTCGGCCGAAGCTCCGACCCGGCAAATATGCGAGTCACACCGGATGAGCTGCTTGCGGCGGGGATCGATGTTTATGAGATCGCGCGCGGCGGGGACGTGACCTATCACGCGCCGGGGCAGCTGGTCGGATATCCGATTCTCGACCTCGATGCTCTCGGGCGGCGCGACGTCCACGCGCATTTGCGGCGTATCGAAGCCGGCCTGATGGACGCGCTTGAAGTGCTCGGGGTGCCGAGTCGCCGCGTCGAAGGACGGACAGGTGTATTCGTCGATCTCGCGCGAAGTGGCTGGGGGGCCGGACCGGATCGGAAGATCGCTTCGATCGGCGTCGGGGTTCGCAAATGGGTGACTTTGCATGGATTCGCGCTGAACGTGGATCTCGATCTCGCGGGTTTCGATGCAATCGTTCCCTGTGGACTAGGAGATGTGGAGATGACTTCTGTCGCCAGGGAGCGCGCGCCAGACCGTAAAGCTCCATGCGTCGGTGCGGCGTGGGCCGAAGAGCCCAGCTCGGAAGAGGTGCGGGAAATAGTCGGGCAGGCGCTTGTTGGAAGATTGGCCCGGGGAACGACGCTCGAGGGCTGAACTTGCTCGCTCGGGCGGCGGCGGTCGCCTATCCTTCCGCCGATGCCCCGAGGAGTAGTCATCGTCCAGCGCGCTCGTCGCCGTCCCTTCGCGCTCCTTTGGGCTGGGGCCGCATGGCTGCGTTCAATCTGGTTGAGTCGACGCGGAGCGAGTAACGACCGCAAACGGCCCTTTGTGCTTTCGGCGCCGGTGCCCGCCGTGATCCCTCGCTTGCGTTCTCCCGAGCCGCTCCCGAAAGAATCCAACGAAGCGCGCTCATTCTCCTGTACAGCGTGCGGCGGCTGCGTTCCGATTTGCCCGAGTCAGAGTTTGCGCGTGAAGGGAGAGGGCGGTCGCCCGATTCTCTTTCAGCTCGACGTAGGCTCCTGCATCGGTTGCGGCCGATGTATCGAAATCTGCCCGGAATCCGCCCTCGTTGCCACTAGCGCGCCGTCCATTCTCGTGCCGACACCGACGGGCCGCCTCGAGCCGGTCGATCTTCTTGATCCGGGAGCGGCCACTTCGGGTTTAGTGCGATGAGCGCGCTGGATCTTGAGGCCTTGCGTGCGACTCATGCCGACTTGGACGTCCACGTGTCAGCGAGCCCCACGTCCGACCCGGACTCCCCCGAGGCACGAATGAGAGTGCCTGGGGACCACGCGAGGACGCTGCTCGAGCGGTTGCGTGGAGAGGCGGATGCGCCGTCAGTGCGGCTTCTAGACCTGACGGTCGTGGATCGCCTGGACGCATCGCCGGCTGGGTTCGAGGTGATCTATCGCCTCGGGAGCCGCGTGGGCGAGTTCGCGTATCGCGTCCACGGATTCATTCAGGACTCAGCAGACGATAATCCCTCGATCGGCTCCGTGAGCGCGCTTTGGCCTTCGGCCCTGTGGCTCGAACGCGAAGCCTTCGATCTCTTTGGGATAGGTTTCCGAGGACACCCGGAGTTGCGGCCTCTCTTGCTCGGCGCTGATTTAGGCGCTGACGCTGACCTCAACGGCGCGCCGCTTCGGAAATCAGCGGGACAGGATCAGTTGTCGTCGGGGGCGGGTCCATGAGCCAGACTCCGCGACCGGATCAGAACGATTCCCTGTCGTCTCGTCTCGGTTTTCCCGAAACGACGCTCGAAATCGGACCGACGCATCCAGCGATTAGACGCGTGATGACGCCCGTCGGCGGAACCACGAGCTTTATTGTCGCGCTCGACGATGACCGAATCACGAATCTCGAAGTCGATATTGGTTTGGGGCATCGCGGCTTCGAGAAGCAAGCTGAATCGGGAAGCTGGGACGATGCGTTGCCCTATGTGTCGCGTCTCGGGTGGGTTAGTGGCTTGCATGCAGAGATCGCCTACTGCCTTGCCGCAGAATCCCTTGCAGAGATTGGCTTGCCGGATCGCGCGATCTGGACACGTATGCTTGTCGGCGAACTAGCACGTGTGAGTGACCATTATTCTCGACTCGGCGCGGCGATGGCGGCAATCGGGCTTCGGGATGCAGAGAACGTCGCGAACGCGGGAGAGGACCTCGCCTCGGAAGCGCTTGTTGCAGCAACGGGCGGCGGGCATCTTGCTGGCTTCAGCTGCTTCGGAGGAATTCGTCGTGCGCTCCCAGAGCACTTCTTAGAGGGGTGGTCGAAACAGCGCTCTCTGATCGATGATGAACTCACGCGCTTCGGCTCGGTCGCGACCTCCAATCCGACCTGCACGCGCCGTCTGAGCGGTGTCGCGCCTCTCGTGCCTGAAGATGCGCTCGCATGGAGCGTGACGGGGATTGCGCTTCGCGCCTCCGGGATTTCGGCGGATGTTCGGAAAGATCGCCCCTATCTTGCATATGGGGCACTCGAATTCGATGTGCCGGTGGGAGAACAGGGCGATAATCTCGACCGGATGCTAGTCGTGATCGAAGAAATCAGGCAGAGCCTCGGGATGATCGATCAGTGCCACAAAATATTGTCGAGTCTCGGATCTGGTGAAGTTTGTGTGAGCGGGGAGATCATCATTCCAGAGGGGGAGGCTGTGGCCACGGTTGAGTCTTCGACCGGCGAACTCGCGTTCTTTGTGGTTTCGGATGGCGTAGGGTTGCCGCGGCGCATTCGCTGTCGAGCGCCAAGCTTTTTTCACGCGCAGGTGTTGCCGACGGTGATGGTGGGAGCGCGTCTCGATGACTTGCTGCCGACGGTCGCGCTGATGCACCTCGTGTCTGCGGAGTGCGACCGTTGAGCGACGAAGGCGAGAGCAAGTCTCTCCTTTCTCGAACGAGAAAGGGCATGGGCTCGGACGAACTTGGACTGGATTCCAAGATTGGGACGGGGCATCGGCCGCTTCCCGAGTTAAAAGGGCCGCCGCCGTTGCGTCCCTTCGGTCTCGTGTTGCATCACGATGGGCGCTTTAGCCATGAAGAAGCACCAATTCAGAACCGACGGCTGCGCGAGCATTTCGAGCGACATGTTGAGTATCTACCCGAAGAAGTAAAATACATCGTTCGCCTGAAGCATTTTCGGGGCGAAGTCGAAATTGAAGAGGCCGCTTTCTTCGTCAGGGAAATCGATTTAGAAGCAGGGGAGGTCGTGCTTTCGGACGGAACTCGCGAAGGCCTCGAGACTGAGAGCCTGGAGACCTCCCCTATTGACGGCGCGCTGCTTTGCCGGGTAAAGCGAGCGCTGCATGCAGATGGGTTGCTCGCGCGGTTTATGCACGGGGCACAGGCAGATTTCATGAACGCTGTGGAATTCGAGGGCGAGAATCTGGTGATCGAGCTTGCGGGGCGACGGCTGCCGATTCCGGCCCTCGCGGAATTCGACTGAGGGATTGCCCGAGACAGTTTGACGCCGCCTCGCGGAATCGGTACATCCTGTGGGCCCACGGACTCGCCAAGCGGGTCCCTTGCGCGGATCCCGCGCACTGAGGCGGCGTAGCCAAGTGGTAAGGCACGGGCCTGCAAAGCCCTGATCCCCGGTTCAAATCCGGGCGCCGCCTCCAAAAGACTCGCAAAACCAATTAGTCACGGATCGCTCGTGGATGAATTGGCACTTGTAGGATTCCGCCCACCGCCCCATTCGAACAGTACCGGCCGCCAAGCCTGCACCTCCAAGAGGTTGCACTGCAGAATGACTCACTTGAGGCTGGTTGCGATCCTCGAGGCGTCGCTAGGCAAGCATGCTCCCGCCGGAGGATTTGGTGAATCGTCTTTAAGGAGCACATCGTTGGCCGCGCCTCGATCGACGACTACATCCCATTAGGCGCGGGCATTCAGTACCGATTCTAGGGGCGCTTGAGTGGATGTTCGCGGAGCCGCGAGGATAGGCGAGGGAAAGGATACAGAGCGAGGCCAGGTTGTTAGGCGCCGCTCGGTTCTTGTGGCTCGATTTTGAGACGCCTCCCATCATCCGCGAAAATGTCGTAGCTCGCGATTCCCTTTCTGTGTAGGAAGAGCTGGAACGACGTGCCTAATACGCCTATGCCGTAGGTTACTGAACGGCTGAAATTGATGGATGAGGCCTCTTCGAAGTAGGCTGTCGGGCAACTGATCTCGCCGATCTGGTAACCGCATTTCAAGATCTGCGCGAGCATCTGATTGTCGAAAACGAAGTCATCCGAATTCTCGAGCAGCGGAAGCTCCTCGAGAACGCTCCGGGTGAAAGCGCGATAGCCAGTGTGGTACTCGGATAGTTTTGCTCCCGAGAGCAGGTTCTGTGTCGCAGTGAGAAACCGATTCGCGACGTACTTGTACCGCGGCATCCCGCCGCGGAGCGCACCACCGCCCAAAATGCGCGAGCCCAGCACAGCATCATAAGGGCCGTCTGTAAGTAACCCGACTATCGCGGGGATCAGCTTAGGCGTGTACTGATAGTCGGGGTGCAGCATCACTACGACGTCGGCGCCGATTCGCAGCGCCTCCTGATAACACGTTTTTTGATTGCCCCCGTAACCGCGATTTTGCGGATGAACGAGGGTGCGGAGCCCGAGGCGTTTCGCTTCGACGACCGTATCGTCGTCGCTCGCATCGTCGGTTACGATGATTTCGTCCACCAGATCCATGGGAATCTCGCGGACGGTTCGTTCGAGTGTCTTGGCTGCGTTGTACGCTGGCATCACAACGACGACTTTTTTGTTGTGGAACATCCCTGTATCGGGCTCCTCTACGGCATATTGGGCTCGGCCGCGAAATATTCGAGTCTTAGAGCCGGAAATGGTCCCGGCGAAGCGAAATAAGGGCGGAGGCTCTAGACTCTCGCCCGTGCCCGGATGGCGAAATGGTAAACGCGGACGACTTAAAATCGTCTGGCCCTAGGCCGTGCAGGTTCGAGTCCTGCTCCGGGCACCATAGACTGCTCCATTTTAGCCTTCCCTAATGTTGAGTCACATACGCGCGACTCAATCAATTAGGTCGATGACGCGGTCCCGGATGCCATCCGTCGCCAGCAGCTCCTCGAGCGCATCGCGATCGAGCAGCGTCGTTCGCTGGTAGTTTTGCTCCGGTTGATCGATTTCGATCCGGTAGATCTCTTTTGGTTTTTGGAACACCTGGCGAATTCGCAGGGACTGACCCTCATCGCCCTCAAGGATCATCGCTCGGAGCGAATCCACGATTCGGTCGCTGCGGTCTACGGATAGCGACGTCGGGTCCATCGCGTCGACTGCGCTTCGGCGGGCGCGTCCTAGGAGTTTGAAGGTTCCGGGCGGTTTCATTGGACGATCAAGCATACTCGGCGTAGATCAGGCGATTCAAGTACGGACCGAGAGTCTGTTACGTCGCCGGATGCGTCGAGCACGCTGCCGCTCTAGGTCCCCGGCATCGAAGAGTCCGGCGATGGGCAAGAGATTCTTTGGTGATTGGTTGTCGAAGGCGATCCCTAAAAGGGCGTCGTCGTCGCGTCCTGTGGGTGCTCCGAAGAGCGAAGGGTGGGTTGTTTGTTTGGACCATCCGATGTGACCGGCCGCCATGAAGAGTCGACCCGATAAGAGTCGAACGCGGATATGAGGTCGGTCTGGGGCGGGAGTCTCTCGGTAGCCGAAGTGCGACGGCCGCCCAATCCGATCTTCGTCTAGCGTGCGAGGGAAGTGTCAGGCTTCCCGTCTTCAGTCGTGATTTGAACGAGGGCGTGGAAGGGGATGCGCTCCTCGGTCCCAGCCGAGGCTCGGCGTCAGTTGTTGAATGTCTCGAGCCCGAGCTGAAGAATCAGCCGCAGATAAATGATTGCGGTGCGTTTCTCGAAGCCGTCGACCCGACCCGAGCTATGCTGATACGCTGATCGGCCTCCGAATTCGCGCATCGTTGCGTGAAACGGCGTCCGCCGACCCACGGAGCAACATGTCCGCTGATCGAGGTGTCCCCAGTCGACGGGGCCGCAATAAGTCTGGCCGAGCGAATAGGGGTGAGCCCCGAGCTCATCGCTCAAAGAGCGTGGGGTCGACTGAATGGCTCTACGGGATCCATCCGGTTCGGGAAGCGATGCGGGCCGGGCGCCGTAGGTTGGTACGGCTGTGGATTCGCGACGGCGCTCGACGTCCCGACCACGATGCTCTGTTGGCACTCGCCGAGGAGGCAGGAGTTGTCATCGAGTGGGTCGACCGGGACCGAATTGACGCCTGCGCGAGCCCGGAAGCCCAGACCCAAGGAGTCGCGCTCGAATGCGGGCCGCTGCCGGAAGTCGGGCTTTTGGAGTTGATCGAGCGTGCCGCACGAGCGGCGACTGAAGGGGTGACGCCTCGGATCTTGGCGCTCGACGGAGTTGAGGATCCGCAGAATGTGGGAGCAATCGCTCGAGTTGCGGATTCTGCAGGGGCTGCGGGGCTCATTCTGACCGAGCGCCGTGCCCCATCGATTACCCCAGCAGTAGCTCGCGCCTCTGCGGGCGCAGTCGAATGGCTGCCCATGGCGCGAGTCTCGAATCTCTCTCGCGCCCTCGGGGAACTCAAGCAGCGCGGATACTGGGTCGTGGCGGCTGCAGAGGATGGCGGCTCTTCACTATTCGAAGTCGAGGATCGAGTTTTGTCCGGTCCAACCGTTGTGGTCCTTGGGGCCGAGGGGAAGGGTGTGCGACCTGGGATCCTGCGGGAATCTGATCACCGGGTCTGGGTCCCGATGCAGGGCGGCGTATCGTCTTTGAACGTGTCTACTGCCGGTGCGGTGATTCTCTACGACCTGATGAGGCGAGCGGCCGCTTCTGGCTCGAAATAGATCAAGAGGGGAGAATTCACCGCATACCACACGGTTGCTCCCCGAGGGGCGCCTGTGGATGTCCTAAAGGCGCTTGCCAGCGGGGACGGAGCACGTCTATAGTCTGCCGCGCTCCACACATCCAATCTTTTTATCAATTTCAGTGCGCCTTACTCGTTCTTCGTGCTTATTCGGAGAGTGATTCGGAGTTGGCATTTCACGTGCCTTTTCGTTCTTGTCGTCCGGCGATGATTCGCCTGCATGGCAAGCAAAGGAAAGGCTGGGCGAGTGTCGCGAAGCTTTCGATGGGCTCAAGATGGATCCGGAATTTTGCTGGCGTAGCTCAACTGGTAGAGCATCGGATTTGTAATCCGAAGGTTAAGGGTTCGAGTCCCCTCGCCAGCTCCGATGCACAGCCTGGACCTGTCGCACTAACAGAAGCTCAAAGCCTTACACTGCAGTCGAATTCGCCTTGGGCTAAAGCCGTTAGGCAAATGCCTAAGCCAACGACAATTAAAGCGAAATACACGATTCAGAGTGTTTCGCGGAATCTCCCGCCTCGCGGCTAAATGAATACAGGGCTTCGAGCCCTACTACATGTAAAGGACGAATAGACGGATCAACATCCTCCAGCTTCTTCAGGCACCTAGCGCACAGCCCTCCGTTTCCTTTCTTCCGATCGCGACTCGCCTAATAAGGCTTTGAGACTCACGCGGGGAAGAAGGACCGCTCGGCATCGTTCGCTTTGAGGTCACGGAAGGAGCTCGTGGGAAGTGTTGCCTGCATAACACGAATCTGGAGGGATACCGAAGCGGTTAAACGGGGCAGACTGTAAATCTGCTGGCCTTTGGCCTACGGAGGTTCGAATCCTCCTCCCTCCACCAGATAGACCAGCTTGAATGCGAAAGAGCTGGGATGAAATAAAACTAAAAGAGCGAGATTCAGCCGAAAGGCGGGGAATCGCACCAAAGCCCCGAGACGGGCGGAGATAATGATAGAAAGCGGGAATAGCTCAGCTGGCTAGAGCACCAGCCTTCCAAGCTGGGGGTCGCGGGTTCGAATCCCGTTTCCCGCTCCATTTTGTGCGCGCCCGGGAGGGCACGCGGGCAGTAAGAGTGGATGGATGGGGTCGAGGCTTAGAAAAAGCAGAGATCTCATGTAGTAAATAGAAGCAAGATTAGAAGAATTGGCTCACGTAGCTCAGGTGGTAGAGCACGTCCTTGGTAAGGACGAGGTCAGCGGTTCGAGCCCGCTCGTGAGCTCCAGAAGATCACGTTTCGGAAAGATCAATCGGACTCGAGAACGGGTACGCGCGGGAAGGCCTGGCGTGAGTGTTGCAAAAAGACTGAATGAGGACTGAATAGACTGATGTTGCGTTGGGCGGATTCCGGGAGGGAGCCGTCGCTGAGTTACGATCGAAGACATCTCCGATCGATCGCAGTTCGCGTGATGACAGACCAACCCGGCAGGCTGGCGTATCTCGCCAAGCTGCCAGCCAGCCAGCAGGCGCCAGGCACCAAATAGGAAGAGCAGGCACACGAATGGGCAAAGCAAAATTCGAGC
>DGPZ01000115.1 GCA_002390675.1 Deltaproteobacteria bacterium UBA4427 | reverse complement strand
GGCCGAGAAGCGGCGATGGAGCGGGAGCGTCGACTCGGCCATATGCTGCTTGGCCAGTCGGTTCCAGCGGTTGAGTTCCGTGCCGTCGAAGGGGCCGCGACGTCGGGTATTGGCCGGGTCGCCGATCAACTCAGCGACGATCCGTAAGTAGTCACGCCCCGCTGTATCCGAGAGCATCGCCGCCGACGGACGGACGAGTGCCCCGGCGAGCGAACGAACCGAGAGGGTGGCCTCAACTTCAAGTTCGTCAAGGAGTGCGGCCCTCCGAGCGCCAACGCGCTCGTTATGCGGCCCGAGTACCGCGAAGAGCAGCGCCTCGCGATCACCAAAGTGGTACTGGACCGCATTATTATTCCGCTGCTCGGCCGCGCGGCCCAACTCCCGAATCGAGACGCCTTCTATTCCACGCTCGGCGAAGAGCGTTCGAGCGGCCTCGATCAGAGCCTCGCGGCCGCTCGCCTCTGCGATTTGTCGAGTGGGTTTGTTGGGCTGCACTCTGTCAATCTCCGATCGATCAACGAACCGGGGGGACGCTCAGACCTAACGCGCTCACTCACGCCTACCCACAACTACCGACGCCGCTTCTCGCGGAATTCCTTCCACTGCTGCGCCGACGCGGCGAGTTCGGGATTCACGTCGAAGATCGGCTGCATCTTCTTCCACGCCTCTTCCTTCTTGTAGGGAATAAATTCGCTCGGGAAGTCTCCCTCGTGCGGTTCGTAGTCGCGCAGAACACGACGAGCCACAGTGGCCTTATGGACCTCATCCGCGCCATCTGCGATCCCCATAGTGGGCGCATTCGCGTACATATCCTGCAGAGGCGTGAGGTTCGTCGTCCCAAGGGCGCCGTGAATCTGTAGGGCGTCAAAGGAGATCTCTCGCAACACGCGAGACATCGTGAACTTCACCGCGGCGATGTCGGTTCGACACTCTTGGGCGGAGGTATTATCCATCTTCCAAGCCGTCTCGAGAACGTAGAGACGCAGCATCTTCAGCTTTGCGTACGACTCCGCGATCTTCTCCTGAATCATCTGATGTTCCGCGATCAATGAACCGTGTGATTGTCGTGAGAGCGCACGCTCGCACATCATGTCAAACGCCATTGTGCACTGCGCAATCGTGCGCATAGCATGATGGATGCGCCCACCACCGAGGCGCCTCTGCGCCAAGATATGGGCTCCGTCCTCGGGCCCGAGCAGGTGGTCGAGCGGCACCCGTACGTCGGTGTAAATAATGTGGTTGTGATTGCGCGGCTCGGGCATGATCTCCACGCCCTCCGTCTTGCGCGGCACGATGAAGATTCCGTTCGTGCACATCACGAAGAGGAGATCCGCGACGCGTCCTGCGGAGGTGAACCACTTCGCGCCATTGATGACCCATTCGTCGCCGTCGCGCACAGCAACAGTCTTAAAGAGCTTCGGATCCGACCCGCCCTGAGGCTCGGTCATCGAGTAAGCGGAAAACATATCCTGAGCAAGCAGAGGCTCGAGCCAACGCTTCTTCTGCTCATCGGTTCCGTAGGCCGCAAGGATCTCCATGTTGCCGGTGTCGGGCGCCGCGGCGCCAAAGAGCTGCGGCGCTGCCGGATAGCGGCCGAGGATCTCATTGACCAAACCGAGCTTCAGTTGCCCGAGTCCGGGACCGCCTAGTTCCTCGTCGAGGAAGAGCGCCCAGAGTCCCTGGTCTTTGACGTCCTGCTGCAGGTCCCGCACATACGCTTTTACAACGGGATCCGGAACGCGAACGGCGTGGGGAAAAATGTGGTGAAGCGGCTCTACGCGCTCTTCGCAAAACTGCTGAATCCAGTCGAGCTTCTCCTGAAACTCGGGCTCAGTCGAAAAATCCCATCCCATCGCGACATTCCTTCCGTAGATGTGGCCCCTCAGAGGAGTGATTCCGCAAACAAGGCATCTACCCTGTAAAATAATACAGCTGTCTTATTTTGAGTCAACCGTGATCGCACAGGATCACCCTTATTAGGCCAGTTGTTCGCGAACGAAGTGGACATAAGAAGCAGGCTGCGCTTTCCGCAGCGCCGAGACGAGGCGACTCGACTGCGAAGACTCCACAGGACTCGGAGCACGCTACGCTGAAGCTTCCTTGGGCGGCCCCTCAAGGCACAAGGAGGGAGAGTTCAGTGAGTGGCGACGGGACGGATCGAGACCGAAACGCCGACGCGAACGAAAGCGTCGGCGAGCGCACGGTCATACCCGAGCGAACCGCGCTCGAAGGAACAGTGATCGAAGGCCGGACCTCTGGTCCACGGTCGGCGGGTCCCCTCCTCATTCGCTGGCAGGAAGACGGCCGTGTGACTGAAGCGCAATTTGAGACGGGCATAACGATCGGTCGCGACGCAAGCTGCGAAGTCCGGGTCGGCGACGAAACCGTTAGTCGACGCCATGCCGAACTACTTCCGATCGACGGTCGTTGGCATGTCCGCGATCTCGGGAGTGGGAACGGAACTCTCCTTGATGATGTGCGGGTGACGGATGCGGTCGTTCCTCGCCAGGCCACGCTTCAACTGGGCACGACGACACGCATCGCCCTTGAATCTCCCGATGCGCCCGCCGAGGCTTCTGAAGAGGCCCTTGCGGAGCGCTATTTCCGTCGAGAACCCGACGAGACCAATGAGATCGTGAGCGGCCGAACGCAGATGCTCCGCAACGCCTACCGTCGCGTCGAGGGAAAACAGAAACGACGTTACCGGTCGATCATTGCGGGAATCGCTTTGGCACTCTTCGCGATCGCCAGCGTCGCCTTCTATCAATACCAAGCGCTTCAAAGAACGCGCGAGCTCGCGACCGAAATTTTCTACGCAATGAAAGCCGTCGAGCTTCAAGCCGCCGGCCTCGAAGAACGCGTTCACGAGAGCGGCAATCCTGAACTCCTCGAAGAAGTCATTTCCCGGCGCAGCCAGGTCCGAGCACTCGAAACGCAATACGATCGTTTCCTTGAGGAGCTCGACGTCCTCGGCTCAGGGCTCTCCGAGGAAGATCGCGTCATCCTGCGCGTGGTCCGCCTCTTCGGCGAATGCGAACTCACTATGCCAGATGACTTCGTGGCTGAGGTGAAGCACTACATCCACCAATGGAAGCTCTCGCCCCGCCTTCGCAAAGCCGTCGCGCGCATGCATGATCAGAAGCTCACGAGCGTCGTCGCGGACGCCATGGTCGCGCGAAACCTCCCGCCGCAATACCTGTATGTCGCGCTCCAAGAGAGCAGCTTTGATCCCGATGCGATCGGCCCCAAGACGCGATTCGGCATTGCCAAAGGTATGTGGCAGTTCATCCCCTCGACGGCTCGGCGCTACGGGCTGCGCACGGGGCCTCTCGTCGAGCTGTCCAAGGCGGACCCGAACGACGATCGCCATGACCCGCTCAAAGCAACCCAAGCGGCCGCCGACTATCTCCATGACATCTACGCGAGAGATGCTCAGGCGTCGGGACTTCTCGTGATGGCCTCCTACAACTGGGGGCCGAATAACGTCAGGCGGCGCCTTCGAGACATGCCCGACAATCCGCGAGAGCGAAACTTCTGGAAGCTGCTCCAGGAGCACAACATCCCGAAGGAGACCTACGACTACGTCTTCTACATTGTCTCCGCGGCCGTCATCGGCGAAGAACCCGAGCTCTTCGGATTCCACTTCGACGCGCCACTCGCTGACTACAAGATCGAGGCCCCCCCGACCGAGGATGGTTCCGGCGTTTAGCGGCCGACAAGGGAGTGCACCCATTTAGAAGCCGAGGTGAAGACGTGACCCCAGGCGGCTAACATTCGTTTATGCAAAAACAAAGCGTCTGGGTAATTTGGATTGGTGCAGTGCTGGCCATGCTTCTCGCGACCGGATTGTTGGCGACGATCGGTCTCTGGACCTTCTGGTTGCTCGTGATCGCGCATTTCGCGGAGTTTGTCGTCAAGCGCGACGTATTCGCTCGAGCCGGTGGGTCGATGGGTCATCACTTCGTGCAGACCATGATCTATGGCCTCTTCCATTGGCGGCCGATCGAAGAGCAGCTGAAGGACGCCTCCGGAGACTGAAGACTCCTTTTATACTTCCGGCTCGGGCTATGCAGCAGCCATCGTCATTCACCCGATACGGAGCGTCCAATAGGCAAATTGCCTAGCATCTCGGTTGCCCGCTGAGCATCTACAGCCGCATGAATCTGAGATGAGGACGCCGCGCCCACGTGAAACGATTCGACCGAAAATTTGGAGTCGACTTTTTGAAGGCGCTCCCGAAACAGCCTGCGGTCTATCTTTTCAAGGATGCCAACGGCGGCGTGATCTATGCCGGTAAGGCTAAAGATATTCGCCAGCGGCTCATTGGCTATCGCAACGCGACAAGACGAAA
>DGPZ01000135.1:10000-13259 GCA_002390675.1 Deltaproteobacteria bacterium UBA4427 | reverse complement strand
CGCTCGGCCAGGGCCGGACGAGCTCTAGGCCGCCGCAGCCTTGAGCTTCACCTTCCCATCCGTCACGACGACCCTGAATTCGACCTTGTCGCAGCCAAATTTCTGCTTGATGGCCGATTCATGTTTAGCGATGGCGCGCTGCAGCTTATCGGGAGTCAGTCCGCTCGCATTCTGACCCGTCGCCATCAATGCGTCGCGATAAGTCTCGAAAAGACTCTCGCTGCCGGCATTACCTGATGCGCTGGATCCTGCAGTTGAACTCGCAGCAGGAACACCGATCCCTCGCTCACGATCTCGCAAGTCGGCCTTGAAGACGTGACGCTTGTAAGTTCCGGCATCAATCTGGCGAAGGATATTGTCCCACTGCCGCTTGAAGGCCTGGTAGCGCCCGTTCAGGCTATTGAACTTGAACCGATGAGCCGTGTTTGTGATCCGTGTATTGGACCATCGGATCACAATCTTCTGAACCTCGGAGCGCGCCTGCGCGGGCTCCGTAGGCCGAGTTCCGAGAAAATACTTTTCATAGTCGAGCTTCAGGTGTTGAAGCTTCACTTCGAAAACCTTCAACTCTTCGTCGAGAGACATCGTTTCCATCGAGATGGCAATCGGAAGGCCACCGCAGTCCCTTGATGTTTTTTAACTACACCTATCCGATGCCGCCCTGGCTCATCATAAACGCCACGGGACTGCCGCCCCTTGCGTACGTTCCACCTCTGGGCGGCGCGTGGCTGTGGTCGTCCGAAGAACGGTCGTTTACGGAGCATCGCCTCGAATCGCTTGGTCTAACGCATTCGCCGAGCCGTGAGTCCCGCTGTCAGCAATCCAGCCACTATTAACCACGCCGCGCGGCGTCCAAGATCCGCCACACGTCGTCGTGCCCCACTCCAAGCACGACGGAAGTGTTGACTAGACCAAGCACGCTATTGGGGAAGCGCGGGACAGATGTGTCGTAGCCATGAGCCGAGCATCTGGCCCGGAGATCGCTGCCGTCAAGGCGCATCAAATCTTGACGTCGATCCTGACTACTCGCGTTTTCGAGGTTCCGAATGATCCCAGTCGGCGAGCAAAGTGTTCAGCGCCGCGATCAAGAGCAATGGCTGATCGAGCATTAGATGATGACCCGCCAATGGGATCTCGATCACAGGATTCACCCGCCCCATTAGGTCATACATGTAGGTGCCGACCTCTTCATTCACCAAGCCGCATTCGCTTGCGAGCAGAGCGAGTCGGCAGGTGATCTTCGGTAGATAGGGCCGCGCGGCCACGCGAGGATTTTCCTCGAAAGCGGTGAAGGCGAGATGGTCGAATTTCCATCGCCAGCCATCCCCATCCTGCATCACCGAATTCCAACCAACGTCCGCCATCACGTAGTCGAGGTAGTGCTCCTGGGGAGGTACGGTCCGGAATCGCTCGAGCGCCACTTCCCTCGACTCGTAGGGGCGGGGTTTGCCAAAAGCCTGGCCCATGCGATGTGCGTCTATCTCAGGATCGGGTGCGCTTACCGGTGAATCGCAAACAACCGCTCCGGCGAGTGCATCCGGGAACCGCGCAGACGTAGCAATGGTTACGAAGCCGCCCATGCTATGTCCCACGACAACGGGCTTGCCACTCATTCCAGATGCTTCCACGACGGCCATGACTTCATCAGTCCATCCCTCGAGGCTATATTGCTCGCGTCGGCCGGAGTCTCCATGTCCAGATAGGTCGATTGCGGCAACGCGGTAGCGACTCGCGTAACGTGCCGCGACGTGCGTCCACCAATGAGCATGGGCGCCACCGCCGTGCACGAAGAGCAGCCCACGCCGACCTGTTTCCCCCCAGGTCAAATAGTGAATCGGGCAGCCGTCTACTTCGACAGTTTCATCGGAATAGGGCACTGAAAGAGCTGCGCGGTACCAGCTAGGTGCTCCGGCGTGTCGAGCGTTGGGCAAGGAATAGTTCTCCGGGGAATGTTTAGTGATTGGTGGGGCGGCGCGCATGCTAGGCGGCGACACGAATCGCTCAGACTTCACCCGCCGCATGTTCAGCGTTTGGGTCGACTTCGAGATAGCGGCCCAAATAGTGCACGCCGATGTAGAAGGGCACGGTATCGACAAGAGCGATCACAAGTTTGAACACGTACCCGGAAGCGATGAATACCCAGAGCTGCGGCCAGACCGCGGCTTCGGGATCGATCGGAAGTCCCCTCGCGTAGAAATGCGTGATGGTGATGACCGCGAAGCTATCCACGAACTGGCTTACAACAGTCGAGCCGTTATTGCGGAGCCAAAGGTGTTTCCCCTTGGTTAGGCGCTTCCAATAGTGAAAGAGCGTGACGTCGCAAAGCTGAGCTGTGAGATACGCGACCATGGAAGCGAAGACCGCGCCCATTGTCAGAAAACGGATCTTGAAGAACGCGTAGTCGTAGGCGTCCGTTGGCGGGAGCCCCGTCGAGGTGTCGAGTTCAACTTCCGGCGGCAAGATACCGCCGAGCCATAGGAACCCGACGACCCATACGTTTAAAATCAGTCCGACCCAGACCAAATTGTTCGCGCGCTTCTGGCCGTAGAGCTCTGAGATGAAATCCGTACAGAGGAACGTCACGGGGTAGGGCAGGACGCCGATCGCGAGCGACATCGGAATCGTCATGCCTAAGAACTCGAAGGACAGGTCGATGAACCGCGAGATGCCCAGGATATTGAGCATCGTCATCGAGCCCAGAAAGAGGCCCGCAAGCACGAGGAATACGCGTTCGCGCCGCGCATGGAGTTCACTGGCTTCGATGTGATGGAGTGTTGTCATGGGCACTCGAACTTAGCGGACAAAAGCGGCCTTTCGGTGGCCAAAAATTTAGCTTCAGGTCGAAGAATCTCGCACCGTCGAAAAAAGTCGAAAGAGGCCCCTCGGCCTGCCCAGCTCTCGAGAACGCTCATCGCAGTCGCGCTCGAATCGCGTCGAGATCGATCGCCGAGGTTCCCGGTAATTCGCCTTCACGAAGCGCCGGAATTTCGCCCAATACCTGGTCGCCTAGCATTTCTCGCAAAATGTCGAGGTTACTCAAGTCGGCGTCGCTCGTGGAGCCGTTCGTGTGGGAGAAAACGACGCCGAGCAGTTCGAGGCCTCTTTGCTGACAGGCCTGCACGCTGAGCAGCGTGTGATTGATGGTGCCGAGGGAGGCACGCGCAACGAGAAGGACGGGCAACTCAAGACGTTCGGCGAGTCCCGCCATGTCGAGGGTTTCTGTGATGGGGACAAGAAGACCGCCGGCGCCTTCAACGAG
>DGPZ01000135.1:0-9963 GCA_002390675.1 Deltaproteobacteria bacterium UBA4427 | reverse complement strand
TCGACTTCGCGGCCCTCAGCCCGGGCCGAGGCTAGCGGCGCTGCGGGAAGATCGAATTGCTGGGGACAGACGAGTTCGAGCGAATCGGACACGCCGGCCGCTTCAATCAGCGCCCGCGCATCATATGGACCCTCGACGGGTACGCCGGTTTCCGCTGGCTTCATGACGCCGACGTCGACACCCGCACTTCGCAATCCCCGCGCGATCGCGCAGGAGACAACGGTTTTTCCGGCGTCCGTATCCGTTCCTGTGATGAAGAGTCCGGGCATCGCGTTAGGCCGGTGCTTCTGAAAGAAGATCAGCGATCGTATCGGCCAAGCCGTCGATCTCTTCCTCGCTATGCGTTGCCATCGGCGTGATACGTAATCGTGCAGTGCCTTCCGGAACGGAGGGGTGGCGGATGCCCTGCGCGTAGTAGCCGCGCTCGAGCAGGGATTCGCAGGTGGCCATGGTCTTCGCGTTTTCGCCGATCACGACGGGCAGGATATGCGTCGTGCTCGGATCGGTGGAGATGCCGTGGGTGCCTAGGCGTTTGCGGAGACGATCGCAGTTCGCATCGAGTCGTTCGCGCCGCCACGGTTCTTCGTCGATCAAGCGGAGTGCGGCGCGTGCGGCTTGGACCTGGGCGGGGGCGAGCGCGCAGGAGAAGATAAAGCTGCGGGCGGTATTCACGAAGAGATCGCGCATCTTGGCGGAGCCCGCGACGAAGGCGCCGAAGGATCCGATCGATTTACCGAGGGTGCCCATTAGGATGTCGACTTCGCCGAGAACACCGGCGAGCTCTGCCGTGCCGCGTCCGCGCGCGCCGAGACAACCGGTCCCGTGCGCGTCATCGAGGAGCACGATCGCATCCGCGTCGTGTGCGTGCTTCACGATTTCAGCCACCGGCGCGACGTCACCGTCCATGGAGTAGACGCCGTCGACGGCGACCAGGACTCGCCGTGCCTTGGGCCGAACGCGCTCGAGGGTTTCGCGAAAGGAGTCGACGTCGCCGTGTCGGAAGACGGCGACGTCTGTGCGCGCGAGCTTTGCGCCGTCGATGATTGAGGCGTGATTGAGTTCGTCGGAGAGGAGGACGTCGCCTGCGCCTACGATGGCGGGAATCACGCCGACATTCGCCATGTAGCCCGTATTGAAAGCGAGCGCGGCTTCGGTCCCGAAGAATGAGGCGAGCTCTTCTTCGAGGGCTTCGTGGCAAACGAGGTTGCCCGTAATGAGTCGCGATCCGCCGGCGGCGCAGCCGTATTCGCGCGAGGCACGCTCCGCGGCTTCGATGACTTCCGGATGTCGTGCGAGGTCGAGATAGTTGCTGCCCGCAAAGAGCAGCACGTCCCGCCCGTCAACGGTCATGCGCGGGGCCTGCAAGCCGTCGAGCACCCGCATGCGGCGGTAGGTGCCTCGGTCTCGGATGCCATCCAAAATTTCGTCGGCGACCGCATCGAGCGCGGATCCACGATTGGAGATGTTATGTGCCGCCTCGCGGCTCACGCCTCGGCGATCTCGGGCTTCAACAGCTGGTCGCCGCCGCCGGGAATACGGAACTGGGAATCGCCGCTCTTCGCCGTCTCGATCTCGTCATAGAACTCATTCCCATCGATCTCAAAGCCCGCGTCACGAATCATCGCGTAGGTCTCTTCGACAGGATCACCCTTCGTCGTGAGGTAGCCCTCAACAAAGAGCGAATTCGCAGGGTAGAGCGCGAAAGGCTGCATCGTGCGCAGATGGCCTTCCCGGCCGCCGGCAACGCGAATTTCCGCCGTCGGATTCACGAAGCGCATCAGCGAGAGGGCTCGTAGGCAATGCTCGGGTGTTAGGCTGCCGTCGTTTTGAACCTGGTTACCCGTGATCGGGATCAGGAAGTTGACGGGGATTGAGGGGACCTCCAGCTCGCGGAGCTTGAAGGCGACCTCGATTATGTCGGCGGAGGCTTCGCCCATGCCGACAATCATTCCCGAGCAGCTTTCGATTCCGTTTCGCTTGGCGGCTTCGAGGGTCGCGACACGGTCCGCATACGTATGCGTCGACGTGATGTCGTCGTAGCGTCGTTCGCTCGTGTTGAGGTTGTGGTTCATCCTGTCGAGGCCGGCTTCCTTCAGGATCTGCGCATGTTCATCTCCCATCAGGCCTGCAGAGAGACAAACCTCAATCGGGAAGTTCTCTTTGATTTCGCGGACGAGCTTTCCAATTCGCTTCGTGCGCTCGACGGTTGGGCCGCGGCCCGAGAGCACCATGCAGTAGCGAGTCGCTCCGGCCTTCGCGGCGGCTTCCGCTTCGGCCATGATCGCTTCATCGCTCTTCATGGCGTATTTGCGAATCGCGGCGGCGGAGTCTTTGTTCTGCGAGCAGTAGCCGCAGTCCTCGGGGCAGAGTCCGTTCTGCACGTTGTTGAGAACGTGGACCATGACCTTGCGACCGAAGGCGGCGCGGCGCGGCTCGTAGGCGGCTTGCAACAGAGGAAGCAGCTCGACGTCGTCGCCTTCGAGAATCCAAATGGCTTCGGCCTCTGAGGGTGCTTCGCCGGCAAGGGCGCGCTCGGCGAGATTTCGGTAGCGGTCGAGGGAATTTGACGGGGTGGATTCAGACACGAGGGAGCCTCCAGTTTCGGCGCGCCAGCCTACCGCCCGGTTCTCGACCCTGTCAACCCACTGGCCTCTGAGAGTTGACAGGAATTCTCCCCCTCCCGGAATCGTCCAAGACCCTCTACATTCACCTTGTTTTCGTGCCTTCCACTCGCATTCCCTTCCGGAGAGCTCTTCATATATGGCCAAGCGTCGCACCGTCCATTCCTGTCAGTCCTGCGGTGCCCAGCACGCAAAATGGCACGGCCGCTGCCCCGATTGTGGTCAGTGGGACAGCCTCGTTGAAGAGAAGTACGAAGCGCCATCTGCGGCGAAGGCCGCTGGCTCAGGGCGCGGTGCGGAGGGCTTGGCAGCTTTGGTGCCCGCTTCCGATGACGGCAAGCCGCGTAGGCTTTCCGAGATCGACGCGGATGCCAGTCCGCGGGTGCCGAGTGGTGAGGGGGAGCTCGATCGCGTCCTTGGGGGCGGATTCGTACCGGGGTCCGTGGTTTTGCTCGGTGGTGACCCGGGGATCGGGAAATCGACTCTTGCACTTCAAGTCGCGGGCGGACTCGCTGCGGAGGGGCATTCCGTCCTTTACGTGAGCGGCGAGGAGAGCGCGGAGCAGATCCGGTTGCGGGCCGAGCGTCTTCCGGGGGTTGGTGGTTCGCTGCAGGTAATGACGTCGACGAGCGTCGAGTCCCTGGCGACGCCGTGGAAGGAATTGTCCCCGAGCTTTGTCGTGGTCGACTCGATTCAAACGATCCAGACGGATTCGATTGAGTCCTCGGCAGGCTCTGTGGCCCAGGTGCGTGAGTCTGCAGCACAGCTTTCCGCGACGGCTAAGAAGGTCGGATCGGTCCTGCTGCTGATTGGGCATGTCACGAAGGACGGCAGCCTTGCGGGGCCGCGGGTGCTCGAGCATCTGGTCGATGTCGTGCTGACATTCGAGGGCGACCGTGCGCATGCGTTTCGGTTGCTGCGAGCCACGAAGAATCGTTTCGGATCGACCCAAGAAATTGGTGTCTTGAGCATGGCGGCACATGGGCTCGAAGCGGTGGAAAATCCGAGCGAACTCTTCCTTGAGGAACGCAGTACGCGGGCGCCCGGGAGCTGCGTGATTCCCATGCTCGAAGGATCCCGGCCGATGCTCGTGGAGCTGCAGGCCTTAGTCGCCCCGGCGCCTTACGGGACGCCGCGACGGACGACGCTCGGGCTCGAAGATGCGCGTGTCGCTTTGTTGCTGGCGGTGCTCGATCGGAGGAGTCGGATCGACCTGCTGTCGCAGGATGTCTATGCGAAGGCGGCGGGAGGTGTGCGGGTAGCGGAGCCGGCTGCTGATCTCGGGATCGCCTTGGCGATTGCCTCTAGTCGACTAGACCGTGCGGTTCCTCCAGACACGGCGGCGGTCGGGGAGATCGGGCTGGGCGGCGAAGTGCGGCGAGTTTCGCGGCTTGATGTACGGCTCGCGGAGGCGGGGCGCTTGGGCTTTAAGCGCCTGCTCGTTCCGGCGGTTTGTCATAGAGAGCATATGGAGCAGATCAAACAGAACGGAGGCGGCAGCAAGACCGGTAAGCGGGCTAGATCTCTATGCGAACTCGTTCCCATAGAAGAAGTGGCGCAGGCTGTTGACTGGCTCGAGGCCAATGGGATTGCTGGCGGCGGTTGATTGCGTCTGGCTTGGATCTCCCGATCCACCTTTTCATAAACCTTCGTGAACCACGGTAAACGACTGTTTTTGAAGCGTTTTTGGATATTTCAACCTTTGACACCTCATGGGGTCGCGGCTAAGGTCGTCGTCATGTCACGCCCCCAGGCATTCGACCAAAACGAAACCGCCTCCTCCCTCGAAGAGAGCCTCGGCCGCGCCTTCGCGCGGATCGCTCCGCCGATGCAACTCGTCGAAGTCGCGCTAAAGGACACTGTCGACGCGCGCGCTCAGGTGATTGGCGAGCTCGGGGATCACATCCTGAGTTCCGGAGGCAAGCGATTGCGCCCGGCACTGGTGCTGCTCGCTGCCGAACTCGTCGGATATACGGGCCCGCGCAGGATCGAACTCGCCGCCGCCCTCGAGCTTCTCCATACCGCGACGCTCGTTCACGATGACGTGGTCGATCTCGCTGGGCATCGCCGCGGCCGGCCCTCGGCGAATGCTATCTGGGGCAATCGCCGTGCTGTCTTGGCAGGCGATTTTTTCTACGCCCGCGCCTCTTCGATGTTGATCGCGGACGGCAATCTCGAGATCGTCGAGAGCTACTCGCGAACGATCGGCTTGCTCGCGGAGGGCGAGCTTCTTCAGCTTGAACGAAGCTTCGATGTCGATATTACCGAGACGCACTACTACGACGTAATCGAACGCAAGAGTGCGGCGCTTCTTTCCGCCTGTTGCGAGATCGGATGCTTGCTAGGCGAGGTCACGCGGACCGAGCGAAATCGTATTTGCGAATACGGTCGCCAATTGGGAATCGCATTCCAGTTGAAGGACGACTGCCTAGACTACGACGCGGAGCTTGAGGTGATGGGTAAGCAGCCCTTCGCGGATCTGCGGGAAGGCAAGATTACGCTGCCTTTGATTTTAACACTGAAGCGATGCCGGACGGCTGAGCGGGATCATGTCTCGAGCGTTTTGAAGAGCGCTTCGCGATTGGCAGATGAGCACGGCGGTTCCGCGCCGGCGGGCGCCGCCGAACTCGAGTTCGGGCCCATCTCAGAATTAATCGCGACGTATCGCGGCCTAGAAGACACCCAGCGCCGCGCCGAAGAGCACGTCGCGAAGGCGCTTGAAGCAATCGCACCCTTCCCAGACGGTCCGGCGAAAGAGGCACTGAGTGCTTCGGCGAAGTTCTCGGTATTGCGTGACCGCTAGACCTCGCGTCTTTCTCGTGAGAGACGGCCTTCGTGAGAAGCGGCGTGACTCGCGAGGGCTAGCGGGCGTAGTGAGGCTTGAATTGATGCCAGGCGTTCGAAACCCGAGCAGCCCCGTGGTCTGTGCCAGACGGAATTAGTTAAAGATGGGATACGCGAGAATTCACCGGCCGATCGGTCGGCGGGCCAAGCGGAATCCATCACCCCAATTTTGCCCCAGGTCCCGGGGAGTACATTTCCATGTTCAAGCAATCCACGTCCAACCAACAAAAAGTAGCCGCTGAGAAGAACACGAAGGGCCTATCGGTTCAATTCAGGAACGCGTTCGCATTTCTGTTTCTGAGCTTGTTTCTCGTCTCGTCTGGCGCTCAGGCCGCCGACAGCACGCAGCCGCTTGACTTGAACCGCGCAACGGCGGAACAGCTCGTCGGTCTGCCAGGAATCGGGGAAGCGAAGGCGGCCGCCATTTTGGCGATTCGTGAGGAGCGCGGTGGCTTCCGGTCTCTCGACGAACTCGAGAATGTTCGGGGGATTGGGCCGAAGCTGGCTGCGAAACTGCGGCCACTTCTGAAGGTCGCCAACGCGTCGCGTAAAAGCGACGTCGGAAAGACTGGCAATACCGCGCGCAATTGAGTTCACACCAAGTCCATGACCCAAAGGCCACCGGGACGCAGCTCCCGGTGGCCGGCGGCATCGATCTGCCCGTTGTGGTTCGGCTTCAACCGCGTGCCGACGCTCCTGCCCCCCAGCGGATATCCGGCGGGAATACGTTCGACATCCTCTTTATCGATCCACGCCATCAGCTTCGTCCGAAGATGATCCATCCGGACCAGACAAAGCCGCACCACTGAGACTATGATGAGCCGGCTCGAGGCCTAGGATGGGATGGGTGCCGGATACCGATCGCACAATCCACGCGGCATTCCGGCAGCCCAGAATTGAGACGATGAGACTTAGAGCTATCAGAGATGACCGACCGGGGGCCGGGCTTCGAGTGCAAAAGGCATTCGGCGCTGGTCGTCCGGTCGTTCGCGTATCCCTCGCGATAGCGCTCGCGAGTCTGCTCCTGACCCCCCTTTTTGCCATCTTTGGTTCAGCGTGCCCGGATGCCGCAAAGGCTGAGAGTATTGGTTCACCTACTCCCCCGGCCGAAGCCTCACTTCGTTTGATCTCGCTGAACCCCTCGCTCACGGCAATTCTCGTTCGACTCGGAGCGACAGAAATGCTCGTGGGGGTCGACGACTATTCTGCGCGGGCGCTGCCCGAGGTGTCCAATTTGCCTCGGGTCGGCGGTCTATTCGACCCGAGCCTCGAAGCGGTGGTCGCTTTACGTCCCGATCGCGTTCTGATCGTGGCGGGGGTTGAGCAAGTGACCCATGCGGAGCGCCTTGAACGGCTCGGCCTCCGCGTCGAAATTTATCCGAACGAACGCATGGACCAAATTCTCGAAAACATTGAGCGCCTCGGCCGTCTGGTCGGACGGGAGTCTCTGGCGAGCGAGCGCGTCTCCGCGATTCGCGAAACGCGCCGTGCCGTATTCGTGGCAACACGGGGCCTTGAGGCGCCTGGAACCGTGGCCATCGTAGATCGGTCGCCTCTGTTCCTCGTTGGCAGCGAGACCTTTCTCGACGAAATGCTCGACGTCGTTGGAGCACGTAATCTCGTGCGTGAATTGGGCTCGGGCTATCCGCGTGGCTCGATTGAGTGGTTGATTGCTACGGGTCCTTCACTCTTACTTGATATGACGCCGGGCGCGGAAGCAGCGAAGGAATTTTGGTCTCGTTGGCCGAGCCTCCCAGCAGTCGCTGCCGATCGCGTAGTAGGCGTCGATGCTGCGCGTATCACTATGCCCGGCCCTAATCTCGACGGCGCGCTTCGGGAACTGGCTCTGCTGGTGCATGGTGCGTCGATAGAAGAAGCGATCGAGATGGCGCTCAAACGCGACAGCGCTGAGTCTGTCCTGACGGATCGTGATCACGAACGTCCGGAACCGGGAGGTTCGGAATGAAACGGCTCTCCCTCGGAAGAATGGTTGTGGTGCTCGGAACGCTCTCAGTGATCCTCTTTGCGATTACGATATTCGCGTTGGCCACAGGACCCTCGGAAGTTGGCTTTACTGATGTTGCAGACCTTCTGTTAGGTGGCGAGGGTGAAAGCCTCGATCCAGCGGTACGGGATATCGTGCTTCGCATCCGGCTACCTCGTGTCATTCTGGGCCTCCTTGTCGGCGGGGCCCTTGCGAGTGCTGGAGCCGTTTTTCAGGCTCTTTTGCGAAATCCCCTCGCCGATCCTTATGTGTTAGGCGTATCCGGAGGTGCAGCGCTTGCGGGCATCTCCGTGCTCGCGCTCGGAAGTGTGTTTGCGGTGCCTACACAATCCGTTCCGATCGCGGCTTTTGTCGGCGGTTTGATCGCTACGGGTCTGCTCTATTGGGTAAGCGGCGGCCGCGGGCGAAGTTCCTCCACGAGCCTGTTGCTTACGGGCGTTGTCTTTAATGCGTTCGCCTCGGCGGGGATCGTATTCCTAGCGTCGCTGGCAGGCTTCTTCGACGGCTCACGAATTTTCCTTTGGTTGATAGGCCATCTATCTGCGGTTGAAATCGATGCTGCGGGAATCGTTGCGGCCAGCGTTTTGCTCGGACTCACCACGGCCTGCGTTCTTTCGCGAAGCTTGAATCTGCTTGCTTTGGGTGATGAGACAGCGGCACAGCTGGGTGTTCCTGTGGAAGCGCATCGGCGCTGGCTCTTGGTGGCCACGTCGCTCATGGTCGGTGCTGCGGTCGCGGTTTCCGGATTGATCGGATTCGTGGGATTGATCGTGCCGCATTCGCTGCGCCTCGTAATCGGAAGCGACCACAGGCTCTTGATTCCAGCGACCGCTCTGACGGGAGCCGGGTTTCTCGTGCTCTCGGACACCCTCGCGCGGACGGCACTTGATGGGCGAGAGCTGCCGGTTGGCGCCGTGACGGCGCTCGTTGGAGGACCGCTCTTCATTTACCTGCTCAGACGCGCACAAGCTCGGGGGCCGATCGCATGACGGCCTTGCTCGAATTTAAGGGTGTGAGTGCGTCGGTCGGTGAGCGGATTTTGCTCGAGGGGATCGAGTTCGAGGTGAGTCGCGGCGAGGTCGTGGGCTTGGTCGGGCGTAACGGTGTTGGGAAGACCACGCTGATGCGGATTGCTTCGGCCATCCAGCTCCCTTCGAGTGGGCTCGTTCGAGTCGAGGGTGTCGACATAGACACCTTCACGCGCCGCGCCCTCGCACGCAGAATCGCCCTCGTCCCCCAGGACTTGCACGTGCCGTTCCCGTTTCGCGTAGGCGAACTCGTTTTGATGGGACGCGCACCGCACCAGCCACTGCTCGGCCTCGAAAGCGAAGCCGACCAAGCCTTGGCGCTGGAAGCGCTGGATCGCCTCGGGATCCGAGATCTCGTGGATCGGGAAATCACGACGCTTTCCGGCGGCGAGAGACAGCTGGTGCTCTTTGCCCGGGCCCTCGTCCAAGAGCCGGACCTGCTTCTGCTCGATGAACCGACGGCTTTTCTCGATCTTCGGCACAGGGTGGACGTCCTGCGGGAGGTCCGTGCCTTTGCGAAAAGCGGCCGCGGCGCGCTCGTGGTTTCCCACGATCTTTCTCTGGCCTGCCGCACGTGTGACCGAATCGTGCTGCTGGGCGAGGGGGGAATCGTGGCCGAAGGCCGACCAGGCGAGGTGATGACCCCTGAAACCCTACGCCGGGCCTTCGAAATCGAGGCCGAGATCTTTAGCGCTCCCGACGGCCAACTGGTCATCGTGCCACGGATCGCCGATACCGACTGAGACTTTCTATCGGCGATCGGCGATCGGGCGGATGCATGCACGGATGAAGGCCGACTGGCCTCGACGGCCTGCTAGACTGCGGCGCCCGAGGCCTTTGCCAGCCTGCCATCTGCAGGTCGCATACTGCGCGTCGACCTCGGCCTTCCGACCCGGGTCGGGGCCCCGATCGGGCAACGATCGACTTTAATTGAGGAGTAGACGGCGATGGCGAAGACTCGCCTGGAACGAGTTCACGGACGAGAGATCCTGGATTCACGCGGCAACCCTACGGTAGAGGTTGAAGTCGTGACTTCGGACGGCGCCCTCGGTCGAGCCGCAGTGCCCTCGGGCGCTTCGACGGGCGCGCGCGAAGCACTCGAACTCCGTGATGGAGACAGCTCTCGCTATTTAGGCAAAGGCGTCCGCAAGGCGGTCGATTTTGTGAACGGCGAATTGGCGGAAGCCGTCGTTGGTTCGGGTCTGGGTGGCCTCGAAGAGCAGGCGGCGCTCGACAATAAGCTGATCGAGGCTGACGGTACGGATACGAAATCGCGCTGTGGTGCAAATTCTTTGTTAGGCATTTCTCTTGCTGCGGCGCACGCGGCAGCCAATGCTTCTCGCACGCCGCTCTATCAATTTATTGGCGGCGATAATGCGAACCTGCTTCCGGCACCCATGATGAATGTGCTGAACGGTGGCGAGCACGCGGATAACTCCGTCGATGTGCAAGAGTTCATGCTCTA
>DGPZ01000103.1:284-3569 GCA_002390675.1 Deltaproteobacteria bacterium UBA4427 | reverse complement strand
CGTTCACCGCGCCCACGATTGCTGCCAAGGGGCCAATTGCGTTTGCCACGTCGTTCGAGCCATGGGCAAAGGCAACGGCGCAAGCCGTAAGGATCTGAAGCACCACGAACACGCGTTCGGTTTGACTGAAGCGCTGGCCCGGATCTTTCTTTCCCGCTTGCGCGCGCCGAAGCAACACCGTGCCGATCAGAGCACCAAAGAGTCCAAGCCCCAACGAGTAAAGCAGGGATTCCTGAATGCTTGGGTCAATATCCACGTGCTTTAGGCCCTTAAAGAGCGTCACAAGGCCAATAATGAAGAATACGTAAAAGAAGAAGAAGGGCCCCACTTGTCGGACCCGTGCTAGTGGATCTTTGCGATCCAGAATCAGCGAGCGCGTGAGCTGGAATATCCCGTACGCGAGCGTTCCCGAGATCAAAGGCGACGTCACCCAACTCGCCACGATCGACCAAATCTTGCCCCACTTCACCGCTTCAGGCCCAATACTCACGGCTCCGAAGCCGACGATCGCGCCAACAATCGAGTGTGTCGTCGAAATTGGCAGGCCAAATCGCGTCGCGACTAACAGCAAAGTACCGGCAGACGTAAGCGCTGCGAGCATGCCCCATATGAGCTGGTCGTTGGACATTAAGTCCATGTCGAGCATGCCCTTGCGGACAGTGTCCGTGACATGTCCACCAGCAAGAAAAGCACCGGAGAATTCGAAAATGCCAGCGACTAAAATGGCCGCCCAGATCGTAAGTGCGCCCGAGCCAACGCTTGTGCCCATCGCATTCGCGACGTCATTCGCACCAATCGACCAAGCCATATAAATGGCCACGATCCCAGCGATCCAAATCGCCACCGGGATATCGAGAAATAGGTTCAAGGGGTTCCGTCCTGAAGGTTGATGGCGGAACGGTAAGAGGAATCCCTTTGAAATGCGAACATTTCCGATCGGACTGAGCTTAGGAGGGAGAAGAAAGGGAACGGCGGTTTAATTTTAGATACTCACTCCCGAAAGACGCCGTACCGTTATCGCTTCATCGAGGGTCGGCCCCATCGGGTTCGGGGAGTGTGTCGCGGCCATGCAACAGACTTGGCCACTTTCGAGCACGCGGTTCGACAGACGTGCTTGGCCGCAATCATCAGCCAATGCATGGCAGGCAGCCCGTGAGCGGACACGAGCAAATCTGGCCAGGATCAGAGACCTATGACGTCATCAACGACGCCATCATAGGCCTGCTCGCCCGGATTGCGCATAAAGTGCAGCGGGCTCCTCACGCAATCGCTGCCATAGTACCAGCCGTTCCCGCTTAGGGACTCAAACAAGCAGTGACGGATACTCAATGTCCCCTCTTCCGGCTTCTTTGTTGCGCCGGACCCCGCAACAAGTTTAGTTGCGATCCACCCGGGGCTCACGCAACTACTTAAAATGTTTGGCATCTCCTCCGCGAATAACATCGTATAGAGTGCGAGCATCGCCTTAGACAAGCCATAGGCCCCATTCACATCCGCCTCAGAATGGAGGCCCGTCATGCCATCGGCGCTTATCGCAATCATCGCCTCGATCGCTTTCCAGTCGGCAGGCGTCTTGCAAAGCGCTCGCTGGGTCGGCTGCGGACACCGGTGCACATAACCAGGCCCGGAGCCGGAGCCCACGTTGACTACGCGATCAGACACGAGTCCCTCCGTCACGAAGGCGTCGCACATCCGCTTCACGCCATACAGATTCGTGTTCAGCACTTCCTCCGCGGCAACTGAAGCAGCAAGCCCGATCCCAGCGTTATTCACTAACCCGTAGAGCTGGTCGTCAGTCCCCAGAGCTTCACGAACGGCGTTCGCAGCCGACAAGACCGAGGCATCTTCACCCACGTCCACTTCCGTCAGCTCAACCGAGCCTGAATGCTGAGCCGGTATCAAAGCCCGTATCGAGGCGACGGCTTCCTCACCCCTCTGCCGACTGCGAGATCCCAGGAATACGTGACAGCCGTGCTCCAGTACGAGCTGCGTGCAGAGAGCGAAACCTATGCCCGAGTTGCCTCCGGTGACAAGAATTTTTTTTCGTGATTTTGCGGTCATGCTCATCTCTACTCTCTTCTGAAAGTCAATTTTTAGATGCTCTACGCAACCAATTGCGAACTGGGTTTCCCAAGAACATTGTGACTCAAGCGGCTTAAATCGGGTTCATATAGTAATGCGTAGTACGCATACGCAAAGCCAACAGCCTCCCTCTTTGCGCTCGCGACCGCTCTAACAGCAAATCTATACTCTCAATGAAACAAGTCGTCCCCGATACAGGTTCCCTCCGCAACGAGACCCGAGCGCGCATAAGCTAGTATCTGCTCTCCACCCGCCCTTTTGGAGAACGGTCATTTCAAATTCGCAGTCGACAATTGAATCTGGTGACGAAGCAACGCCCGTCCCGGGGTGGTACGGGGTAGAGCCAAGAGAGCAACAAATCGAGGATCCCTACAGCGGATTCCGAGAGTTGCGTGAGACGCAGCCCATCAACCTAACGCCAGAAGGCAATTGGCGACTCACGCGCTACGAAGATGTCCGTCGACTCTTGCGCAGTTCGTGGGCTGGCATGCGCCGCACCAATGGCCTTTTGCCCGGACAAGAGGAGGACGCGCCCGAAGCGGGTCGCTTCATGCTCTTGCAGGATCCGCCGACGCATACGCGAATTCGCAAGCTAGTCAGCAAGGCGTTTACGCCGCGAGCGATTGACAGCTGGCGTCCGCGAATGGAAGTGGTCACGAACGATCTGCTCGATCGCGTAGGCCCGCAGGGTGAGATGGATCTCGTTGCCGACCTCGCTCGCCCCGTTCCCGCGACCTTGATCTGCGAGCTCCTCGGCGTTCCCAGCGAAGACCAGGATATGTTCACTGCGTGGACCGCGGACGCGACCCACGGACTGCTTACCCTGCGCGGTATCGGAGATGACGCGGTAAAGCAGAAGGTCGAAGCGGCGGGCGCGGCACTGCTCGGCTACTTCATGAAGCTCATTGAGGAGCGCCGCGAAAACCTCGGGGACGACCTCTTGAGCGTGCTCATCTCGGCCGAGGAAGAAGGCGACAAGCTCGATCCGGTCGAGTTGATCTCGAACGCGGTTGGGCTTTTGATTGCAGGCTTCGAAACGACGATCGGTTTAATCGGCAACGGTCTCACGACTTTGATCCGCCACCCTGAAGAACTCGCGCGCCTTCGGGAGCATCCCGAGTGGGCCGAGAGCGCGGTCGAGGAATGCCTTCGCTTCTCAGGCCCGATTCTCGCAAGTGTCCGCGTGCTCCACGAGCCGCAGGA
>DGPZ01000103.1:0-221 GCA_002390675.1 Deltaproteobacteria bacterium UBA4427 | reverse complement strand
ATCCCGAGCGATTCGACATTTCACGTTATGCGAAGGGGAACCATACTCCCGACCATCTCTCCTTTGGTGGCGGCGCGCACTTCTGCCTCGGCGCACACCTGGCACGTTTCGAAACGCAGATAGCCATCAATACCCTGGTCCAGCGCTTCGATGAGCTTGAACTCGTCGACGAAACCACGGAGTGGGGAAAGTCGATTTTCCGAGTGCCGGGGCGCATCCCG
>DGPZ01000165.1 GCA_002390675.1 Deltaproteobacteria bacterium UBA4427 | reverse complement strand
TTGCCGCTCCATAGGGCGGTTAATAGATCGAGTCCCTCGTCTAGGCGAGCTGCGCGCTCCTTGGGGTCTCCGCAGTAATCGAAATTGTTCGTAATCAATGCGCACTTCATTCGGTGTTATGAGGCCCGGTTTGCTTCGATGTCCGATGCGACGCTTTCCGCAAGCGCCGTCAATCGAAGTCGGTAGGCATTCAGGGTGGGCCGGTCGAGCTTGAACCCACGCGGAGCGAACTCGAGCATGTCAATCCAGCCGTTGCGGCGTGCTCGATCGGCCGCCGACCGCTGCCCGGTGACCACGCGCCGCAGGTACTTTTCGAGTCCCCGACGAATCCGCTTCATCTCGATGCCGACCGCCTTAGGCGCGTATTCGGAAGTCGCGCTCAGCAGTTCCTCACCATAGGGCGAGGCCGCAGTACGTTCCCAAAAGGCGCCATCGAAATTCTGTAGAAAGCCATCGAGCTGCTCAGATACGGTCCCCAGCTCTTCGAGTGCCTCGAGCGCACGATCAGCTTGTTGCTCGACGAGCGCGGCGAACGCACAGGCGAAGATATCGCCCTTATTCTGGAAGTACTGGTACAGGGCAGGGCGCGACATGCCCGCCTGCCTAGCGATGTGCGACATGGAGGTGCCGGAAAACCCGCGGGCCGAAAATACATCGATCGCGGCCGACGCGATCAGCGCGCGCTTTGGGTCATCCGCTAGAAGCTCGAGTTCTGCTGCCATCTCGAGAGTTTGACGTATTCAGCTAATTTTGTCAGGATTTTCAATAGACACTTTTGTGAGAATTTGTCAGAATCCCGTTTCCCTGGCAAAGTGGAGAGGCTGAACTTTGAGCGAGTCCCCGATCTACACGCCCCTCGACCGGGAACTCACGCGCGGCACGCGATTAGCCTTTGGGGTGGGGCAGATCGCTGAGGGGCTTAAGAACGCAAGCTTCAATCTTTTCGTTCTTTTCTATTACAACTCGGTGCTGGGACTCTCAGGGAGTCTCTGTGGTCTTGCGATCGGGATCGCCCTGGTTTTTGATGGACTTAGCGATCCGCTGATGGGCTCGATTTCCGACAATCACCGCTCGAGGTGGGGTCGTCGGCATCCCTTCATGGTGATCGCGGCGCTTCCTTTGGCGCTCGCATTCTTCGGTCTATTCGCGCCGCCCGCAGGGCTTGGCTCGACGGGACTCTTCCTATGGCTGACCGGATTCGCTGTCGTGACACGCCTAATGATGACTGTGTATCACGTGCCCCACATAGCACTCGGCGCGGAACTCACGGCCAACTTCGCCGAGCGCACCCGAGTCGTCGCTACGCGGCAGATCTTCGGATACTTAGCCGCTTTCGGGATGGCTGCGATTGCCTTCGGGTATTTTTTTGCCGACGAGCAGGGGGGCCGAACGAATCCCGAGGCCTATGCCCCTTTCGCTTTCTGCATGAGCGTGGCGATGGTGCTCACGATTCTGGCCTCGGCATGGTGGACGCGGGATCAGATTCCCTACCTGCCCACATCTCGAGCGGGCGCCCTTAAAACCAATGTTTTGCGGAGATCCATCGCAGAAGCGAAAAGCGCGTTCGTAAACGAATCGTTTCGGAAGCTCTTCACAGGTGTCCTGGTCCTTTATATCCTGGTCGGAACCGAGACCGCCTTGGCGCTCTACGTCTATGAATTTTTCTGGTCGCTTGGCTCAAGGGAAATCTTATTCTTATCGGCGGCCTATACCTTCGGCCTTGTATTTGGGGCGATGTTCACCGCGCGACTTCACCGGATCTGGGAAAAGAGCCCAACGCTGATTTTTGGGACCGTGGGTTGGTCGGTCTGTCAGATCTTCCCGATCGTCGGACGGCTGACGGATGTTCTGCCCGAGAACGGAACGACCGAATTGATCGCCTTTCTCCTGATTGCCCGGTTCCTTCAGGGGGGACTTGTTCAGCAGGGCTATGCGAGCTTCAGCTCTATGATGGGCGACATCGCGGACGAACATGAACTCGCGACGGGACGTAGGCAAGAAGGCATCTTCTTCGGTGTCGTGTCGTTTTCGGGGAAGGCCGCCTCGGGCGTGGGGAGCTTGATCGCCGGTGTGTCGCTCGACGTGATCTCGTGGCCTGCCGGGCTTGGAGGGGCGACCGAGGCAATCGCGATCCCGGCTGAGACGATCCGCAACCTGGGGATCCTCTATGGCCCTCTCTTGGCGGTCTTTGCTGTTGTCGGGCCCTTCGCCTATCGCGGTTACGCGCTCGATCGGGAACGCCATAGTGTTGTGCTTGAGGCGCTGAAGAGCGTCCCGAGTCACACCTCACACACGTAACACTCACTGCGATCTAGCGGTGAGAGGAGAAAACCGAATGCCCCTCCCGATGCTGATCCATGACCAGGATGAACTCCTCACCCTGAACTCGAACGATCAGCCCTTGTTGGAGAACACCGAACCGACTGAGACCTTGATGGTGGTGTCGGGAACGAATGTGAACTTCGATACAGATGGAAACTTCGTGGGAATGCTCGCCGCGAACTCGATCATGTTGGCAATCGACGCACTCGTTCGTGAGCGCAAGCTCGATCCAGCGAAGTACATTGCGCCGCCTCAGTCTTCGTACACCGCAGCCGGTTAAGCCTAGGGCAGATTTCTCTGCCAACCCATGCGCGCGGCCGCTAGCACGAGAAGAGTCGCCCGCCGTCCTTCCGTAACCGGCATCCCTCGAGCCGGGTGCCGAGTTCGAGGATCTCTGCGCCGGATTCGAAGCGTTTGAGCCAATCGGAGAGCGTCTTGGTGTTCGCATCCGCCATCTCCCGTTCGATGCGATCGAGCATCCACATCTGATACGGCACGACCATACGGCGTTCCGCGATACCGCCGATCTCGAAGGGCACCGTCAATGCGCCGTCACCGGTTTGCAGCGCTTCGAAGCCTGGCGTTGCAGTGAA
>DGPZ01000113.1 GCA_002390675.1 Deltaproteobacteria bacterium UBA4427 | reverse complement strand
ATGGCCAGCGGCGTCATCAACTAGTGCTACCTATACGCCGCCCACGGCCGCGCCACGGCTTCGGTGTAACCTGATTCATCCTACGCACGTCTTAAACCGGACACGGGCAGCACGCCCACCTGGAGAACACCCATGGTGCTTTCGCGCACGACTCTTCGATCCATTGCCCTGATTCTCTTTGCGCTCGTTTTGCTGCCGAGCGCGGCCTTTGCTGCCGATCCCGTCTATTCGAATTGGCGCGGACTCGCGATTAAGGGCACCGACCCCGTCGGCTATTTCACACAAAATCGCCCGGTCGAGGGCTCAAGTGCTCATAGCCTCGAGTATCTCGGCACCACCTGGCGCTTCGCGACCGCCGAAAACAAGGCTGCATTCGAGGCCGCTCCCAAGAAGTACCTGCCGCAATACGGCGGCTACTGCGCTTGGGCCGTGTCCCAGGGCTACACCGCGAGCGTCGATCCGGAAGCCTGGTCGATCGTCGATGGCAAGCTCTACCTGAACTACAGCAAGAGCGTCATGAAGACCTGGCTCAAAGACCGGCCGGGGTACATTATTAAAGCCGACAAGAACTGGCCCGGCCTCCGAGACAGCTAGGTTTCTACGTAGATACGTAGGTCCGCCGGAGCGAGCTCAGCCGCGCGAGGTCCACACCAAGCGTGCGAGTTTGCTCCAGGCGAGCGGCTTCCGGCCTGCCGTCCGATGTCCCGCTCCGACTTCAAAGGCTCGGCGCCATTGTTCAAAGAGGATCCGCCGGCCACGAATCGGGCCGTATCGCGGATCGTACATATGAGCCGCCTCTCCTGTTAGGCCATTAAACTCGACGACCTGAAACTCGCCGCGCCGCAGGGCCGACTCATCCGGCGAGCGCACGTCATAGCGGCCGAAGTCGAGCGCGAGTCGAAGACTCAAACGATCGACGGCCGTCTCGAGCGCAGGCGTTCTGAGATCTTCGCCAACGAGGAAGCGGCATCCCAGGGAATGCGTCGCTAGTTCCGTGACCGGCACATGCTCTCCCTGCGAGGGAATCCATTCGAGCCGTGAGTCATTCAATTTCAGAAGAGTCTTGGCCATTGGGAGACAGATCGGGTCCAGAAGAATCAATCGTTCAAGGTTGTCTTCGCCGTTCCCAACGACGTGCCGCGGTGTCTTACGCGCCACCGAAAAGAGTTCGCCCTGCTCTTCCCCCGGCACCCGCACATAGAAGAGTCCAAACTCTTCCCCGGGTACATAGGCCTGGGCCAGCGTGAGCCCCTCGTTTTCGGCGAGGTACCGCTCGAGCGCCTCTGCGTCCGGAACGATCGAAACCCCTCGCCCGCGCTCGCCTACGTCGGGCTTCAGCACGATCGGATAGCCAAGCGACGCCGTCGACATGAATTTTTCGACACTCGCCAGACGCGCCTGCTGCTCGCCCACTTCCAAAACAACGGTCGCAATCGCGTGTTCCGAAACGAGGTCTAACTCGGCACCAATCTCGGCCTTCGATTCCCCGGCCAATCCACCGCCGGGAATCGGCGCGTTCACGAGCGTCGGGAGGCGAACGGATCCGTAGCGAACCATCAGTGCGAGGAAGCCAGGCGCCAAGGGTCCGTAAATTGCCCAGATCGGCCAGAACTCCCAGCGACCGAGCCGACGAAGACGCGCAAGAACAAGCCGCCGCCCTTTCCATGTAAGGAGCTGCGGAACAACGCGGGCAAGGAGTGCCATCCCGAGGATCAATAGACCGCCAGAGATGAGCAGGCTACGCGGCGAGGCATCCTCCATACTGAGTGCGTCGCCCGCGAGTGCGGTCAGCCCAACTAAGAAGGGCGCCCACAAACCAGCCGCAATNNATCAACCAGAAGGTGAACCGCCAAATGGGGTAGCTAAGAATGCCAGCAGCAACGTAGGTCGGCAGTCGCGCGCCCGGCACGAAGCGTCCGAGCAAGACAACTGCTCCTCCGGATCGATGCAGCCGCTCTTCTAGCGGACCGATCTTAAACGAGCCTCGTCCCAGTCTTCGCATAAGCGGCGGTCCAAGAGCACGGCCCCCGCCGTAGAGCACGAGATCCCCTAACATGAGCGCAAAGATGGCCGCGCCCACGCCCGTAAAGAATTCGACCTGCCCCGTCGCGACAATAAGACCGACACCTGCACAGGTCAGGTCTTCACTCACCATCGAAGCGGCGAAAACCAATAACAGGAAGACGACCCATCCCAGTCCGTCCTGGGGTCCAGCATCCCGCAGGTCGAAGGGCAAGCGAGCCTCCTTCAAACGTTTGGCGGAGGCATCCTTATGCTCAGTAGACTCGCCCCGGTCCGTCGACAGAAACCACCGTGAAAGATGCCCTGCTACTTCCGTGGGCGCCTTCCACAGCACCAGATGACCGCCGTCAATCCAAACGAGTTCACTCTGGGGAACGATACGATGGTGCTCGCGGGCTGCAGCCGGTGGGACCAGAAAGTCATCGCGTCCATGCACGATCAAAGTCGGCCCCGTCCAAGCCGAGAGGAACTGCCTAAGGGGGCGCTGGTCAGAATCCAAGAAGCTGCGCGTGAAGCCT
>DGPZ01000073.1 GCA_002390675.1 Deltaproteobacteria bacterium UBA4427 | reverse complement strand
GGCTCCCAATCTCGCCTTCGGCGCGAGTCTCGACACAGAAAGGGCAGCGCAAGATCAGCCGGGTTACTACCCGCCCCTCCGAACGGGCATGCGCGGCAGCCATCCCGGTTCTTTCGAGAGTGCCCATGCGATCCGCGACGACCCGGGCTTTCTGAAAGGCGCCGAAGAGACGGGCGAGGTGTTCGATCTGATCGTCGTCGGGGGCGGCATCAGCGGGCTTTCTGCCGCGCACTTCTATCGCGAAGCCGTGGGCCCCGACGCCAAGGTCCTGATTCTCGACAACCACGACGATTTCGGGGGGCACGCCAAACGCAATGAGTTCCAGGTCGGCGACCAACGATTGATCGCGGCCGGAGGGACGGCGCTGATCTCCAGTCCGACTCCCTACAGCCCCGTCGCGGACGGGCTTCTCAAGCATCTCGGCATCCATCCGGAAAAGCTGACGAAGGACACCTACGACAAGAGTCGGGACAAAGAGCTCAATCTGGGTGCCGGCGTCTTCTTCGACAAGGAAACCTTCGGCGAGGACAAGCTGGTTCCGCGAACGGGCGGGTACCATCCATCCGCGGAAGAGACCGCCAAGTTTCTGGCGGAAGCGCCTCTGAGTGACGCCGTCCGCAAGGACATCCTCGCGATCGAGACCAGCTCCAAGGATTACATGCCGGGCCTTTCGG
The DNA here is from genome assembly GCA_002390675.1 of Deltaproteobacteria bacterium UBA4427. GTDB lineage: Bacteria > Myxococcota_A > UBA9160 > UBA9160 > UBA4427 > UBA4427. The sequence continues at coordinate 8,340 of DGPZ01000073.1, read as the reverse complement.
CCGATGAAAAGAAGGACCGCCTGTCACGCATGAGTTATGCGGACTACCTGCTGAAGGTCGTCCAGGCCGACCCGGCTGTGATTCCTTTCTACCAACGTGCGACGGACCTGTACTGGGGCTGCGGGATCGATGCGATTTCGGCCCTTGATTGCTGGGGCATCGGGTTGCCGGGCTTCGACGGCCTGAAGCTACCGCCCACGGCGACGGCGCGAATGGGTTACACGCCTGGGAAACAAATGGAAACGGGGGGTTCCTATACCTACACGTTTCCCGATGGCAATGCGTCGATCGCGCGGCTGTTGGTGCGCGACTTGATTCCAGCCGCAGTACCGGGCAATACGGTCGAGGATTCGATCGGAGCGCGAACGGACTACGCCAAGCTGGACCAGGGCGGTAAGCCTGTGCGAATCAGACTTTCAAGCACCGCCGCACACGTGATGAACACCGAGGATGGCAATGTGCAGGTGACGTATCTGCGTGGCGACAAGGCGTATCGGGTGAAAGCCAAGCAGTGCGTGCTTGCCAGTTGGAACATGATGATTCCGTTCATTTGTCCGGAACTGCCGCAGTCCCAGAAGGACGCCCTCCGCTCCCTCGTCAAGACGCCGTTAGTCATCACGTCGGTGGCGCTCACGAATTGGCGCGCATTCGCGAAGCTGGGCGTCAACTACGTTAATTGTCCCGGTGGCTACCATGCGATGATCCAACTGGGGCAGTCGATGGATATCGGCGACTACCACAGCGCGAAATCACCGGACGAACCGATCATGATCCAGATGATCCGAACCCCTGCGCGGCCGGGTCTCAACGAACGCGAACAGCATGTTGCCGGGCGAAACGAACTGCTCGCCACCCCCTTCTCCACGTTCGAGCGCAACATCCGGAGCCAGCTGAATCGCGCCCTCGGCGCCGGCGGATTCGACGCTGCGCGGGACATCGCCGGCATCGCAGTGAATCGCTGGCCTCACGGATACGCGCCCGAGTACAACGCCCTCGTGGATCCGGACGAAGGACTCCCTCTTATCACCGCGCGAGCACGCCGAGGCTCGATCGCGATCGCCAATGCAGACAGCGGCGGCGGCGCTTATACCAATATTGCCATCGATCAAGCCCACCGCGCCGTGAGCGAACTGCTCAGCACCGACCATGAAGCCTAAGGGTATGTCGAAGCGTCCCGAGTAAAACCGATCCCCTGACGCCGCGATTTCCGGCGCCCTGGGCACGAAGGAGACTGAAATGCAGATGGAAGATATGGTCATCGCGAGCGTCGACGACCACCTCATCGAACCACCGGACATGTTCAAACACCACCTTCCCGCAGATGTCGAGCAGCCTCGCGTGATCGAGGTCGAGGGCGGCGCCGAGATCTGGACCTGGGGCGACACCAACGTGATCAACATCGGCCTCAACGCCGTCGTCGGTCGCCCGAAGAACGAATGGGGGATGGAGCCCGCCCGCTTCTCCCACATGCGGAAGGCCGCCTATGACGTCGATGCCCGCGTCGACGACATGAACGTGAACGGCAACTTCGCGAGCCTCTGCTTCGGCACCTTCATCAAGTTCGACGGCAGCACCTTCCTGGAACCCGCCAAACGTGACGGGAAGAACGCCTACCGCGTGCTCCAGGCGTACAACGACTGGCACATCGACGAATGGTGCGGCGCCCATCCGACGCGCTTCATTCCTCTCGCCAACCTCCCTATCTGGGACCCCGCGCTCTGCGTCGAGGAGATCAGACGCGTCGAGGCCAAGGGCTGTCACGCCGTCACGTTCCCAACCAACCCGGCGGGCTACGACCTGCCCAGCATTCATGACGAATCCTGGGAGCCTCTGTGGCAGGTGTGCGATGAGCTCGGAGTCATCCTCAACTGCCACATCGGAACGGGAAGCGCCCCACCCCACCCCTCGCTTGCGTCTCCGATCGAGGCATGGATCACGGGCATGCCGATCTCGATCGCGAATTCCGCATCGGATTGGATCACCCTCGAGGCATTCCAGCGCTATTCGAACCTGAAAATGGCGCTCTCGGAAGGCGGCATCGGTTGGGTCCCCTATCTGCTCGAACGCGCGGACTTCACCAACCGTCATCATGGGGCCTGGACTAACACAAGCTACGGCGGCCGGAAACCCTCGGACATCTTCCGCGATCACATCCTCACGTGCTTCATCGAAGACGATTTTGGCCTCGCCAATCGGCATGCGATCGGGATCGACAACATCTCGATCGAGATCGACTACCCGCATTCGGATTGCCTCTGGCCTGATTATCCGGAGAGTCTGTGGCGCAGCCTCCAGAACGTTCCCGGCGGTGTTCCCGACGATGAGCTCGACAAGATCACCCACGAGAACGCCTTTCGGCTCTACCGCTTCGACGGAATAGAGAAGGCAGGTGGGCGCTCGAACTGTACGGTGGGTGCGGTTCGCAAGCTCGGCGAGGACGTCGACACTCGAGAGGTCTCGCTCGCGGGCAAGGCGCCGCGCGCCTACGAAGAAGGCAAGGTCGTCACATCGGGCGACGCTCTCGCTGCCCTAGGAGGCTAGGCGCTCATGTCCGAACAACGTCGGGGGCTTCCCTTTCCGGGAGGCGAGATTGCAGCAGAGGCCGAGCGCGCAGGCGCCGAAGCCTTCTGCGTGGGCGAATTCGAAAATAAGGAGCCTCGATGCGACTCGGGCTTGTGATCAACAACAACGGCGCACCGGCGACCGAAGCCATCCCGCGGATGGCGCGCGAGGCCGAAGAGCTCGGCTACGACTCGATCTGGCTCACGGACCACGTCATCGGCGTCAAGTCGTTCAAGCCGGTCTACGGGTCGACCTGGATGGAGCCGGTGACGAGCCTGGCATGGATCGCCGGCGTGACTTCGAAGGTCCGGCTCGGAATCGGCGTCCTCGTCGTCCCGTATCGCGATCCGGTTCTCACGGCGAAGATGATCGCCACGATCGATCAACTCTCGGGCGGACGCGTAGACCTGGGCATCGGAACGGGCTGGGCGCGATCGGAATACCACGCGCTCGGCAGGGGCGAACTCTTCGCGGACCGCGGTGCGGTGACGGATGAGAGCCTCGACATCATGCTTCGCTGCTGGGAAGGGGGCGAGTTCGCCTTCGACGGAAAGTTCTTCCAGTTCCGCGACATCCAATTCGACCCCGTTCCAATCCAGCGACCGCGCGTTCCTCTTTGGATCGGTTCGCGCACTAACCAGAAGCGGCCGATGGCGCGCGTCGCGAAGTACGCCGACGTGTGGCATCCGACGGGTCTCTCGCCCGAAGAGGTCGCCCGCACGGGCGACGAACTCGATGAACTCGCCGGACGCAAGATTCGCAGGACGATTCGACTCGCTCACGCCGAGGCGAGCTCCGTCGACGATTATCTGTCGCTGCTGCGAGCCTACCGGGATGCGGGATGCGACGAGGCAGCCATCGACTTTGCCGGACTCGACGAAGACCTCGCCAAGCCCGGTGCCCTCGAGCGGATCCTCGAGATGGCGCGTGGACTCGCCGAGCGACGCGGCGAGCTCGCCTGAGCGAGGAATCCAGATGAGAAGACTGCGGCCCGACGACGACTACTTCATCCGCCTCGAGACGGATGAAACACCTCACCACATCGGCGCGCTCCAGCTCTACGATCTCGCTGGCCGATCTCCGGATGCGTTCTGCGCGGCCGTGCGAGACCACTTCGAGAAACGACTGCCAGCGACGCCGCTCCTCTGTCGCCTCCGTCACGCACCCTTTCTCTACGATGCGGACGTCTGGGTCGACCTCGCCCGCTGCAACCTCGACGAACACATCGAACGAATCGAGGTGGACACACCGCTCTCTCGCGAAGCGCTCGACCGTCTCGTCGACGAGAAGGTCGTGGGGCGTCTCGACCTCTCGAAGCCGCCGTTCAAGGTCTTTCTGATCGACCGCGTCGAAGACGACCAGGCGGCGCTCTTCATGATGGTTCACCACGCGGTCGGCGACGGCGTGAGCTTTCAGAATGTCGTCTCTCTGCTCACCGACGATTCGCCGACGCCCACGTATGCACCTCCGCCTCGGACGCGGGACGAACGTCCGCCACCCCGCCTCTTCTGGCTGGCGCAATCCGCACTCCGCTTCCGACGCGAAGCCCGCGAAAACGCTGGGCGCGCGGAGACTCGAGCCGCAAATCGAGCGGCCTTCAAGGCCTTCCGCAAGGACCCGAAGAACGAGCGAGCGCCGACGCCGAACCTCGAGATCGCCCAGAAGACGAGCCATCGGCGCCGCTACGCATCGATGAGCCTCCCGCTCGACCGGATCAAAACGGTCGCATCGCAAGTCGTAGGAACCGTGAACGACGTCTTCCTCGCGATCGGAGCCGGGGCGCTGCGCCGCCATCTCGCCGATCTGGGGCAGCTCCCCGACCAACCTCTCGTAGCGGTCGGAGCGAGTAGCTACCGAAACCCGGAGCAACACGGCCTCTTCGGGAACCGCATCATCACGCTCAATCCCGCGCTTCCGACCCACATCGCCGACCCCCTCGAACGCGTACGCGCGATCCAGGCATCCATGCAGATCGAGCGGGAACGGGCGCGCCTCACCGAGACTTTGATCAGTGAGCACGACAAGCCCTTTGGCGTACGAAAACGCTACGAGGAGTATGCGAAGCGGACGGCAGGCGGCGGTCGAGTGATCGCGGGAAACGTCACGTTCTCGAACGTGCCCGGGCCCGCGGAGCCCGTCTACCTGGCGGGCTTCGAGATGCTCGCCAACCACCCGGCGCCGATTCTCGGGAGTGGCCGCTTCTTGAACATTACGTTGCGCAGGTATCGCGACCACCTCGACCTCGGCATCATGACGGATCCCGAGCAGGTCGCCGACGTCGGAAAGCTTCGCGGCGAAATCAACGACGCGCTCGAAGCACTCGAAGTGGCCGCTCGTGGCTAGACTTCGCGCGACCGCCCTATGACCTCGAGCGACCGAGCGGCTCTCGTCCTGATCCCCGGCCTAGCATGCGACGGCGAGGTCTGGTCGGACACGATCGCCGACCTAGCGGAACTCGCGGACTGTCACGTCGCCGACATCACGCAGGCCCTTTCGATCGCCGACATGGCCGAGGCCGTGCTCGCGAGCGCGCCCGATCGATTTGCACTCGCGGGTCATTCGCTCGGTGGCTACGTGAGTTTCGAGATCCTGCGTCGCGCGCCAGAGCGCGTCACGCGACTCGCGCTCATAGGGACTTCCGCTCGCCCGGACACGCCGACCGTCGCCGCGCGACGGCGGAAGATGATCGAGAGGGCCGAGTCGGGCGAGTACGACCCCGTCATCGAAGGGCTCTTACCGGCCGTCATTGCGCGCCAACGACAGAATGACGAAGGATTGGTGGGGCGCGTTCGGTCGATGATGCAGCGCGTCGGCCCGGAGTCGTTCTGCCAGCAACAGCGCGCCGTCATCGACCGCGCGGACAGTCGTCCTGATCTCCTGAAAATCAAAGTCCCGACGCTCGTCGCCGCGGGTGACGAGGATGCGCTGATGCCGAGCGAGGTTCATAAGGAGATGGTCGAACGCATTCCGAACGCGCAGCGGGCGACGATCGAAGCGTGCGGTCATACGACGCCGCTCGAACGTCCGCAAGACTTGGCGGCACTGCTGCGGGAATGGTTGGCCGACGGGGCCTCCTGACGCGCGTGGCCGCGGGCCGGCAAGACCCCGCCACGCCTTATTAGGGTGTTGTCGGGCGTTGCTCGGGCGACGGTTCCGTCCCCTCTTCGCGCCACCACGCGACCCCCCCGACGACGACATAGGCGCCGAAGAGCAGAGCGATCGCAGCCGGCAGACCGCGAGGACCCCAGACGTCCATCGCCAATCCGGCAGCGGGCGGGCCGACTAGCATGCCCATCCCGTACAGGAAGATGAAAGCCGAATTGGCTGCCGCCAGGTCGGCTCCCGAGAACCGCCCCGCAATTACGGCGAGCCCGATCGTGTACATCCCCGCAACGACGCCGCCCCACAAGACGAGTCCGAACTCGAGCAGTCCCGGCTGGGAAATCAGCGACGGCAGCGCGAGCGCTCCGAGCGCGCCGACCACCGCACACCCGAGCAAGAGCCGGCGCCGCTCCATTCGATCGGCCAGCCAGCCGACCGGGAGCTGCAACAACACGTTGCCGAGGCCGAAGAAGCTCAGCAGCAGCGCCGCGGCCTCGGGCGTGCTGCCGGTGCGAACCGCATAGATCGGCAACAGGCCGAGCAGCGACGTCTCGACGGCGCCATACGCGAGCGCGGCGAATCCAGCGAGCGGTGCCGCGACCAGAAAGCTGCGAAACCCGCGCGAGGGCCGCTCGTCGAACACGGGCACGACACCCCGCACGAACGCAAGCGGAACGGCCGCCACGGCCATCAACGCGGCCGCGGCCAGATAGGGCACCCAGCCCGTCGTGCCGACGACGTAGAGCAACGCGGGACCGACCGCCGCGCCACCAGAGAAACACGCGACATAGATCCCGAGCACGCGTCCCCTGTTGTGGTCCTCGGCGAACTGATTGATCCAGATCTCGCTCACAACGAAGAGCACGAGCAGCGCCGCACTGTTCACGAAACGCAGCGGAAACCAGATCCAGATCTCGGGCCACCCTTTGAAGGCGAGCGTGCAGGCGATGGCCACGAATGTTGATCCCATGATCAGCGGAAGCGTGCCGACTACACGCAGCAGCCGCGGAATAAACGGTGTTATTCCGAGCGTCGCCACCGACCCGACCGTCGAAAACAACCCGACCGTCGAACCCGGCGCGCCCATCTTGTCGAGCGCGAGTGCCAACAGGGGATAGAGCATCGACAAGCCGATGCCAGAGATCGTGACGAGAGAGATCGCGGCGATGAGGCCTCGGCGACGTTCGCCCGGAGTTAGGTCGGTCAAGATTCACTTTCTCTTGCGGTGTGAGCAGCGTTGAGGGGAACCACGACGATGCACCCAAGCCTTGATGGGTCGGGAAGATCAGGAGAGCGCTGGGTGGTGCCTATCGGCCAGAACGCCGCTGGCGGATCGAGCCAGTTCCGTTCGCCGGATCGTGTTTCGGTAGCAGGTTCGAACGAGGTCGGCCTCGGAGAGGTCTCCCGCGCGGATCCCCGCAGCAAGCGCGGTACGCCCCTCGACCAGCCCCGTCGGCCGTTCGCCGAGGAGCGCCTCGAGATCGTCGAACTCCTGCCGTTCGTGGTCGCGCCCGAGGCGATCCCCGTCGCGCAGGTGTTTAAGCACGCGCGCGAGGCCCTTGAGTCTGAGGACGACGAAGGGATCCTCGCTGCGCGGGACGAGCACGTCGCGGATCTGATCGAGCGCCGCGTCGTAGAGCCACTCCCGCTCCGTCGACGGGGCGTCCGGCAGCTCCGGCGCCTCGAGATCGATCCCGAGCACGTCCGCAAGGGTCTCGACGAGCAGCCGCTGGTGGAGCGCATCATAGATCAGCGCGTTGCCCAGCTCGCCCTTCGACGACCGGGTCTGGGAGCGTGCATGGTCCATCACTGCAACCCGGAGCTCCGCGAAGACGCGGTAGTAACGGATCCGGCCCTCGTCGATCGCGTTGCCCGATCGTTCGGCGTACTGCTTCAGGCGATCGGGAAAGTGCGTGAAGGGCTCCTGTGTCGCGCGCAGCGACAGCCACGCCAGGTCGTCCATCGGGTCGCCCCAGTGGGCGAGTTCGAAATCGAGAATCGCGGTGACGCGCCCATTCGCGTAGAGAAAATTGCCGGGGCCCGTATCGCCTTGGACAAGCACGGGCGGACCGTCGTATGGCGGAATGTTCTGGCGCAGCCAGTCGAAGGCGAATTCGATGAGCGGATCGCGACGGGCGTCATGGATCGCGTAGAGGCGCCCCCACTCGTCGAGTTCCTCGTGTACGTGTTCGGCGACACTGCGCGGCTTGCCGAGCGCAGGGATGTCGAGATGCGTCGTGTCCAACCGGTGCATCGCCGCGAGGTGGCCGATGAAGTCCTTTGCCACCGAAAGCTGTTCTTCGGGGTCACGGATTCGCGAGAACCAGGTCTCGCCTTCGCTGCGATCGGACAAGACTGCAGGCAATGAGGGATGCACGGCGTGGATGCGCGGCACAGGAATCGCCGTGTTCGCAAGCGCCAAGTAGATGTCGGTCTCGCGCTTCGTGTCGTAGGGATCTTCTTCGGCGAGGCCACCGCTCCGATCGAGGCGCAGGAAGAGTTCGGCGATCGATCGATCCGGTCGCTCGAACTCGACGAACCATGCCTCGCGCCGACCGCCCCCCGGTCGGCGGTCGGCCGAAACCAAACGGCCCTGCCCCGCCGACGCGAGCCAATCGACGATCTCTTTCGGGAGCTCGCTCTCGCTACTCACCGCGCGCTCCCGCTTCGTAGGAG
>DGPZ01000066.1:1830-4738 GCA_002390675.1 Deltaproteobacteria bacterium UBA4427 | reverse complement strand
ATGCGAGCTCGAATCAGCGGCATGACCTTTTTCGCCAGGAATATCGCAGACAAGACGTTGGGAGGATGGCGATAGTTCGCGACAAAGAGAAAATCAGGGTTCTTGCGGGGAGCGAGGCCACCACCGCGTCCGGCTCCCACTGAATCCGCCAAAAGTTCCGACGCTAGGCTTTTGCTCGGCGCGGACGAGGGCAACAGCGAGAATTCCGTGCGGATAGGCAATTCCAGCGGCGTTTGGAATCACCCCAACCCCAGCATAGGCCGGGAGAATCCCTCGGCTGGCTGGGATGCGTGAACGGTTGATCGATTGCATAGCCTGACCGTTAGTTAGGAAGGCCAACCGTTAGAGCGTAAAGTTAGCTTCCGCGTCCGCGAGCAATGGCGCGTCTTCGTCCTTCTGCGTGATGACGCTAGGTTCAAGCGGCCACTCGATCGCGATCGTCGGATCCTTATACGAAACGGCGCGCTCGGCATCCGGTTCATGCATGCCCGTGCACTTGTAGTGAACAAGAGTATCGTCCTCGAGCGCCACGAAGCCATGCGCGAAACCCACGGGCACCCACAAAGAGAGATGGTTCGAACCGCTCAATTCTCGCCCGACCCATTTTGAATAGGTCGGCGACCCCGCTCTCAAGTCGACGGCAACGTCGAAGACGGCGCCCTGAACGCATCGCACGAGCTTCCCCATGCCGTGGGGGTCGAGCTGATAGTGCATCCCGCGCAACGTGCCGCGAGAGGATTTACTGAGGTTGTCTTGGACGAACGTCTCAAGGAACCCCGCCTCCTCCCACATCTTTGCCGAATGAGATTCTGAAAAGAATCCCCGATCATCTTCGAAGACACCCGTATGCACTTCGAGTACACCTGCGATCTCCGTCTCTTTGATCGTCACTGGCATAGGCATTGGCAATACTCCTCACACTTCTTGTGCATCTCGTGGATCGATTTATTTGCGACCGGCGTGCACTGTATTCAGACGCCCCGCCGGGTGGACGCCGTATCAAAGACACCCCAGTCGGCGCCCTTGGACCTTGAGCGACTAACGTTCGAAGAGTCCCGCAGGAAACGCAACCCATTACCGCCCCGAACGAGTCACGAATCCTTTTCCGGCCAAACGCCTGCCGCGATAAAATCACCGCGAAGGTCTTCCGTCAAAGCGCGCAGCCGTTCATTGGCCGCCGCGAGTCCGTTCGGACTACGTTCGATCACGGTAGAGAGTCGCACGAAGGCCGCACGGCCCGGGCGCCTGAGCGGACTCCGGTCCAGCCCCAGCACGGTGCGCGCTGTCTCGACCCAAAGTGATTCGAGCCCAACCTTCCAGTGATATACCAAGCGCGAAGCTCGCGGGGCTCGCACGATCGCGACTTCGAGCCCAGGGAAAGGGGCTCGGGGCGTACTCGCGTCTTCGAGCACAACACCGCCCGCCCCCGGGATCAAGGTCTTCTTCGATCCAAGCCCGAGCATCGGGTCAAGGCGGGCGTCCCCAGCAGCGAACAGATCAATCCGATTCCCATCGACCGACGTGTACTCGTGGGAAATAAACTCGTCATACCGGATCGATCCAGCGAATTGCAGATCAGGCCTCGTCCCCTTCACCTGCCACCCTGGCACGCTTCCCCCAATGGTCGTGAGCGCAACTAACGGCGACGGCGGGGGGCGCCAGGGATCGAGCCCCAAAGCGGCAACCGCGAGACTCACACACAAGACCACGTAACTCACGCGGAGCGCGCTCGGTAAAACCCCGATCGGAGCTTCGACCGGCAGCTGCTCGGTCGCGGGCGTGGGCCAAACCCGGCCGAGCGCGAAATCCGCAAGCGCGATCATGATCACGGCGATGACCATCATCGCCAGCCCTTGGGCGGTGTGTGCAGATGCGAACGCAGCCGCGGGATTGAAGATGATCGTCAGGATTCGGAAGTGATTGGTGACGGCGCCAATTAGGGGCGCGAGCAAAATCAAGGCAAGGGTCCGCTTAGGATCGTGCCAAGCTAATTGCGTAAATAGACACGCGCTCATGGTGACGATCAAGATTGTCCTTAGGCCACTGCAGCCTTCGATCACCTGAAAAATGCGCTCGTCCAGGAAGACCAAGTCTCCGGAAACAAAGGGGCTAAAGCCGATCGCCTCCAACACGACACCCACCGCGTGGGCATTTGCGAGCTGAAGCGGATACATGAAGGCGTTCACGAGCGGTGTGGGGACGGGAAGCGCCAGCAACAAGAAGACACACGGGAACAGCAAGGTTCGAAAGGCACCCATCCCGCCGAGCATGAGTCCTGTCCCTAACACGAGGACGCCGAGTGATATGAGAAGGAGCGGAACGACGGCGGTGTAGTGCGCCCAGAGGCAAAGCGCGGCTCCCAACAGCACAACCAACGCGCCCGCTGCCGGCGATTCGCGGCCCTCGAAGCCGCGCAGGCGCGGCCAACGCAGCACGATTAATCCGACCCAACACAGCATCACGAGCCCGGGCGATGCCATCGTAGGCTCAAAGAGTGCGCCTTCGATTCCTGTCGCGCGACCGGCTTCGGGGCCGAAGGTCAGGAGCGGGTAATGCGCGACAACGAGGGCTGCAAGTCCGACCGCAAAGGGGATGACTCGCCATTTCGGGTGCGCTGAACGGGCAAGCGAAGTGTCGGCGGCGATCACTTCGACGGCCTCGTCCCCTTGGATAGCTCTCCAAGCACGCTCAGGCATCGATTCAAGCGCGCCTCACCTTTCCAGTGGACGATCACAAGCAAAAGGAAGGGCGCCTCGCTCAAGGAGTTGGATCCTTTTCTATCTGTGCGGTGTGTACTCGCGGGAGTCAAAGTTCGGTTCAGAGTCGCGTGCGATGAATGCCCGTCACGCGATCACCCAACACGACATCCACAATCGCCGCGCCTGGGCACCAAAGAGTAGCGTCCGGA
>DGPZ01000066.1:1126-1764 GCA_002390675.1 Deltaproteobacteria bacterium UBA4427 | reverse complement strand
GCAAGCCTCACCCACGACTACTACGAAGGGTTTAGCGAGCAATGAACCACTCCACCTCCGTCTGGCGTCGCGCGCGGCGAGACCTTTGAGGGAGTCGCCGGCGCGCTGAAAGGCCGTCCCTTACGGCGCGGCCGATCTTGGGAAGCGCCGCCCTGCCAGAATCACCGACGAGCCAACCAACGTCGCGGAGAAGCCGCGGGACCGCGCCAATGACGAAGCGAAACGAAGCGTTTCCCAGGATCACCCGCATTCGATTCTGGACACATTGGCGCTTCACGAAATGAGTCGTTTGCAGCTCTGCGCTTCCGTGTCCTACGTGCCTAACAACGGCAGTCTGAACATATTCTGCCGTCCAGCCGGCCAGTCGGCAGCGCCAGCCGAGGTCTACGTCCTCGTAGTACATAAAATACCCGGGATCGAAGGGCCGTCGGTCTCCCGCGACTTCGTCGAGCATTCCATGTCGGTACCATGCGGCGCTCGCCGAGACGCAGAAGACCTCTCTTGCTGCCTTCGCCTCGTTGAGATTTTGATCCCGGTGCCGATCCTCGATTCCTCCGCCATGGGCAAGGACCACGCCGGTCGTGTCGATCCTAGAGGGATCGTCGGTACGGACGACACATGACTGAAGCATTCCACAG
>DGPZ01000066.1:0-1006 GCA_002390675.1 Deltaproteobacteria bacterium UBA4427 | reverse complement strand
GCGCTCGGCATCGTTCGTCGAGCCTGCAAAATAGAATCATCTCGTGAACCGTTGTCGACGACGACAACCTGAACATCACTATTCGCTCCGTCGCCCAGATCTTCCTGAATTGCCAGCAAGCATAGACGCAGGTGCTCAGAGCCGTTCCAGTTGACGATCACAATCGAGAGGAAGCATTTTTCGGTCATCTGATAGACGTTCAACCCCAAAGCGATGCCGCCAGAACGATGTAGGAAGTCAATCGACCGCGAGGCGGCTGGCTTCCGTTGGGCCTCACAACCGAAAAGAATCCGCGCAGCGCGAGCGAGAGCGTAGCCTGCACCCTGAAGCTTAGCGTTCGCCCGGCGGGAACCCGCCCAATGTAACGCCTCTGTAGGATCACACACCGACGACGAGCTCTCCAAACAGTCCCAAGCCTTGCGCTAGTTCGTGTGTGCATAGACAATCGCCCTATGTCGACACCCGCACATCTCAGAAACGCGCTCGCCGAGTCCGCAAAGACCCTCGAAGCCTTTCGTTCCGACCCGCAGAACCTACTGGCTATGGAGCGATTCGTTGACGCCGCGTGCGCATGCTTGGACGCGGGGGGACGCCTGATTTCATGCGGAAACGGCGGCAGCATGAGCGACGCAATGCATTTCGCCCAAGAATTGAGCGGATGCTTTCGCCAGGGCCGCCGAGCGCTTCCCGCCCTCGCCCTCTCGGATCCTGCGGCAATGAGCTGTATCGCAAATGACTTCGGCTACGAAGAGGTCTTCGCGCGGCAGGTGCAGGCTCACGGACGCGCGGGCGATATTTTGCTCGTCCTCTCAACGAGCGGCGACTCGCCCAACATCCTCCGCGCAGTCGAAGCCGCACGCGCCCTCGACATCCAGACGGTCGGACTCCTTGGGAACGGCGGCGGAAAGCTCTTAGGCGAGGTCGACATTCCGATCATCGTCCCCCACGCGACCACTTCGGATCGGATCCAGGAAATCCATATCCAGATCATCCACGCGGTCATCGA
>DGPZ01000152.1 GCA_002390675.1 Deltaproteobacteria bacterium UBA4427 | reverse complement strand
TATCGGCGGTGCGGGAAACGGGGCTTGAAATTCCTATCCCCCAACGTCGTTATTTCCTCTCGTCTCTGCGCATGTACTCGCGGAATTCATCTTCGAGGCGCTTCTGTCTGAACGCTTCTCTTTGCTCTGGCGTGGGCCTCGGGTAGAGACCTTCGCGTTGTTCTGCTTCCAAGATCGCCATCTCACTCACGGCAATGGTTGGCACGACTAGCAGGACGCGCGTGGCTGTCTTCGCAAACGTCTGCGTAGGCGTATCTGTGGGCCGATGGATCAGGCTATGGCATCCGATCTGGCTGAGCATGGCTGCGGTGAGGATGGTTAGTAGTTTCTTGGTCATCTGTTTCTCCTTATCGAGCTCGGCAGATGAGTCTCTCGTTAACAGTGGTGCAGACTGTTCCGGGCACTCTGTTGCCGCGGATCGCTCGACGTTCTCCCAGTCCACACCGAGTGCGGACCTCTGCTTCGTGAGCTTTGGCTTCCGTCCGGCTCATCCCTGCCCTGTCTGCGGCGCTCTGTAGTAGTTCACCGTAGTTGCATCCGGGCTTCGCACACCCAAGCATCGCGGCTGCGGTGATGATCGTTAGTAGGATCTTGGTCATGCTGCCCTCCTGATACGCGCTCGGAAGCGTCGGAACTGCTCTGTCAGTAGTCTGACTACCCTGCCTTCGCCGCAGTTCATCTCCACTACTGTAGCTCGCTCAGAGAGACCGTTCGCTTTGTGCGCCCTAGCCTCTTCGCGGACCTTCTCGCGCTTGGCTTCCTTGGCGTTCAAGAATGCTCTGCGGGTCGCCATGACTATCTCTTTAGTCTTGTCTTGCTCGGCCGCCGCGACGCTGCTTGCTTGGTGTGGCGTTCTAGCCCGTAACGGCGCTGGGTGAGATCCAGAGGTCAAAGATCGATCCGCCGACCGTAACGGACATCATGAGCGGAAACCCTGCGACGGCCACAGCCAGCTCGACACGCGAAAGAGATCGACGATCCGATGTCGCGGAGAGCGAGTCGACCCCGTCCGCTTCAGTAGCACCGTTGACCTGAGTTGCTTTGCCTAACGCCATGACTAGGAACATAGGGGAAATGAAACCATGCAGCCTAGCCCGATTGAATGCCCCTATTCTCAATCGTGTTGCCGCTAAAGAGTCCCGGGAATTACGAAACGCGCTTCGATGAGACATTGGGTGCGATTCCAAGCCCGCCCAAGCTCGGCTGCGATTGAGCTACGCCGCTCTCTCCGTAAAGGTCGATATCGTCGACACCGATTCCGTCATAGGGATTCTCAAGATCCTCCTGAATATTGTCGAGGCCCACGAGTACAAGGCTGTAGATCAGAGCGATGCAATAACCAACGGTGGGAAATGATGTGCTTGCGAGGAACGCAAAATACGGACCGAAGAGAATGGGGAAGCTACTCAAGAAAAAACGGGTGAAGGCACGGAGCGATCGTGGCGTCCGGTAGACCGCGATGTTGCGCATCTTTTCAAAGTTGGTCATCGCGATCTGCAGATATTGGTTGATGCGAGCAATTTCGTTCGCGGGTACGCCGCATTCCCGCCGGAGAATCTCATGGGATTTCGAGATCTCGGAGAACGCTTCGTAGACGTTTTGCAGGTAGTCTGCCTGGCCCTCTCGTAATACCCCCTGGACGTTGTCGTAGAGCAGACTCGTGATCCGCTCGATCCGCGCCGAGTCGTCAACACGCATTCTTTCGGGCCAGTCGCGATGGGCGAGGGAAATAGCAATCAGATTGGCTTTAAGCTCGGCGAGTTCAGCCAGTGCTGCTTCACGGCGAGCAAAAGCTTGCCCGATCGAAAAGACAATGGGAAAGACGATCGCGACGCCTATCAGTTCAAGCGGCATGTCAATCAGGACGCCGAAATAAATTGATGCGTACGTCGAAGCCACGGATAGGAGGGAGACAATGATCATCTTTAGATCGACGATGCCCATGAAAGTTTTAAGAGTTTCCAAGCGCTTTTCTCCTCGTTTGAGCATGGGCAGTCTCGACCGGCGCTCGATTCTACCGGAGTCCGCTGATCCCCCTCAAGGCCTGGCGGGGATCGAAAAGACAAGCCCGGTTTTCAGCACCACCAATATTAGGCATTCTGACAAAGAGGCTCCTATGGAGGTGCCCGGACGAAGAACGATCGAACAGGAAGTAGGAGAACAAGGTGACGTATATGGGTTGGGCCAGTCTGTGTTTGCCCACGAAGGATTTGGAGAAATCGAAAGCGTTCTATCTGAGCGCCGGATTCGAATTGGTTTCGGAAGTTCCTGAAATGCGGGCGGTTCTCGCGTCGGGGAATTTTCGTTTGGCTTTGATGACCTTCCTGGATGACGTCATGATTAACATTCGTGCAGGAGATATCGAGTTAGTTCGGGAGGTGATGCGGGAGCGCTTTCCCGCGGCATCCGGGGAAGCGGAGCACTACACGAAAGAACAGGTCAAAGCCGACGGGGATGGTGTTAGCTGGTTGACGATAGATCCCGATGGCCGCCAGGTTTTTTTCGATACCCATGAGCTTGAACGAGGTGAGGCCTACGTTCGAGAGCGATCTATCGATATTCTTGAAGCGGCAGCAAAGAGCCTTGAGGGGCTTGGAACACCTGCTTCGGTCGTCAGTAAAATTCGAACGGATTTGATCCCCTCACTTTGAAGGCATCCGCGTTAGGCGATCTTTTTGAAGGTCGCTCTATGCATTTCTCGTTCCGCTCCCGTTCTCTGCATAGACTCGCGACTCGGATTTCGCGGTCGTCGTGTGCGAAACCCGCGGAACAAAAACTGCCACGAAGACTATCTAGCCTTACCGGACACGCGAGGCACGGGCCGTGGCATGGTGGCGGGCGCTGGGGCGAGATTCTTCTGAAGCGCTCGGGATAACGGAACGCTCACGCAGACGCCGCGCGGGAACGCGCATTGCGAATCCCGACCCCGCCGAGCATCGCCATGAGCAAGAGCGCCCCGAAGCCCCCAAGGCCCGGCACGGCGGCCGGGGGCGACGCCAAGTAGCTAAAGGAAACTGTATTGCTCGAAGGGCGTCCCTCTGGGAGCACCAGGACGGACACGGCCTGGCCCGTACCGGCGGGTAGCGTGCAGGCGATCTCACTGTCGGTCCAAAGCCGCACGACGCACAGCGCAGTATCGACCGTGACGCTGCCTGCATTCGCTCCGAAGCCCGAACCGGCAAGCGTGAGCCGTGTGCCGCCGGCCTCGGGGCCAGTGGCGGGGAAGAGGCTCCAAGCGATCGTGACACCACCGACGGTTAAGCCGGTCAGGTTGGCCCCCGAGAGATCCGCCCCGGCGAGGTCGGCTACGGTCAGGGTGGCTCCCGTAAGGT
>DGPZ01000125.1 GCA_002390675.1 Deltaproteobacteria bacterium UBA4427 | reverse complement strand
TCTCAGCGTGCGAAAGATTGCCTTCCGGGGGAGAGACCTCGTTCGATTGAAAATTTGGTGAAGCGCCCACGGCACTAACACCAGAACCTGTACGACTCACTACCGCCTTCGCGCGGTCGATCGCAGCGGTGCCATTAATTCGTTCTCCTATAGGCTTCAGCCCCGCAAGAATTTCATCGGGAACGAACCTGATTAATTCGATGAGCGGAGGCGTCTCCGCAGACTCAAGAGCGGAACTAACTGACATATTCGCCCCGACCGCCGGCGGCCCGACGCGCGAGTCGGCACCTTCAAAGTCTGCGCGAAGCGCATCGGGCTTAAAGACGGACGCCGTGAACGTATTGGTAAAACGCGTACGACCAACTTGCAGTCCCGTAAAGAGCGACAGGCCCACTAACACCAGGATCATCACCGCAAAAGCCCAAGGGCGCGCAAAAAGCCCACCTCCTGTGCCGTCGAGCCCACCCTCGCGGGGTAGCCGCGCATCAGGAATTTCTTTCGCCGCGTCCCGAATCAACTTCGGCCCAACTTGCGCGCTACGCGTCGCGTATCCGGCGAGCAAGGCGCGATCACAGAGTTGGTTCACAAGGCGCGGAATGCCGCCTGTCCGTCTATGAACCTCGCGAAGAGCAGCATCACTGAAGACGTCCTTCGGTTCACCCGCCGCGACAGAGAGTCTATGTCTAACGTAGGCACGTGTTTCCTGAGCACCCAGAGGACCGAGTTTCCATCTGACGGAGATCCGTTGGCGAAGCTGCCGCAGGCCGCGTTCATCGAGTTTACGGTCGAGTTCGGGTTGGCCTAACAGAAGGATCTGGATAAGCTTATCGCGGCTCGTTTCGAGATTGGAGAGCAGGCGAACCTGCTCAAGTGTGCTTTCTGAAAGCGTCTGCGCTTCATCGATAATCAGAAGAACGCGACGACCTATCCGTTTTTGTTCGACCAAGAAATGATTGAGCTGCTGCATTAATGTTCGGCGCGCGAGGCCCTCGGCGGGGAGCCCGAACTCGGCGCAGATGGACTGAAGAAGTTCGAGCGCGGTCCGGCTTGGATTAAACAAGAAGGCGAGTTCCAGATCGCCTTCGAGTCGCTCTAGAAGAGTGCGGCAGAGCGTCGTTTTACCGGTTCCGACCTCGCCCGTAATGGAGATGAACCCCTCCCCTTGCTCAATCCCGTAAAGGAGATGAGCCAGGGCCTCGCGATGGGAGCCGGCGAGATAGAGGAATCGGGGGTCGGGGCTCAGCACGAAAGGTTTTTCACGCAGGCCGTAGAACGCGGTATACATGGGTCTGAATTCCGAAGGCGGATTCTATCTCATTGAATCAAATGACGAATCCTGAAAATAGGGACGCGTCCTTCGCGCCCGCGGGCGGATCACATTTGCGGCCCTGCGGCGGCAGGAAAGAGGTCGGGTATGGGTCCCGAGGAGGCGGAACGCACCGGGAGAGCCGACCTGATTGGGATGTCAGCGCCCTTCGACGAGTTCAATCCCCGCCTCGAATCGGTCGAGGCGATCGGAATCGATTCTGGGGCAACGCTGGTTAAGGTCGCCATGGAATCCTCGGGCGGCCTTCATTTTGCGACCCTCGGGTCGCCCTCGACGGATCGACTGCGTGATCACCTCGAACGCACTTCGCCGACACATCTCTGCGTGACTGGATGTGGCGCCGCGGCGCTCGAGGCCGAACTCACGGGAGACGGAATCCGGGACATCCTGAGCTTGATTGAATTCGAAGCCTGGGCCCGGGGGGCGAATGAGATGCTCAACCGACTCGGCGAACCGGCAACCGAGCCATACCTGCTCGTTTCGATCGGAACCGGAACTTCGATCCTTCGCGTCGAAGGCGACCAGGTGGAGCGCGTGGGCGGAACGGCCCTCGGTGGCGGCGCAGCACTCGGCCTCGGGCTCGCGCTCACCGGCGTGGCTTCTTCGCAGGAACTCAATGAGCTCGCCTTGCAAGGCGATCGGTCCTCGATCGATCTCATGGTCTCGGACCTCTTCGAAAATACCGAAGAGATCGGCGCCATGATCGCGTCGGGCTTCGGAAAGCTCGCCCGAAATGCTGCACTCCCGGAAAGCGAACGCGAGACGCCTAACCCGGCGGATCTCGCTTCTGCGGCAATGGGGATCGTCGCAGACAATATAGGCTTACTCGTCGCCGCTCACGCCCGCGGCGCAGGCGTTTCGCGCATAGTCTTCGGAGGCTCGACTCTCATCACGCATCCACAACTAGAGCTGACCATACGAGGAATAGCCGCCCTCGGCGGATTCGAGTCGAGCGTGCTCCCCCATCCGGGTCATCCGGGAGCACTCGGTGCCATGCTGATGAGGCGCCGTTAGTCGAATTGGTTTTTCCCTAACATATTTCAATCATGACCCCTGAAACGAAAAACGCGCGCCTTGCAAGCAAGCCGCGCGTTTCACAACAATTCAGCGATTGGGCATGCGCTCGAGCCGTGAGCTTAACCGACGACTTTCTGCGAATTACTCGGAGGAAGGCTTGTTCGGATCGCGAAGCGCCGGCTCGGTAGCCTCTTGCTCCTCAGACTCGTCGCCACGACCAAGGTTGCGAACGGCGCGCTGAGTTCGTGCGATTGCGGCGCGCTGTACACGCAGTTCCTCGGTCTGTGCGGCAACCTGTCGTTCGAGACGGTCGCGGGCATCGACGAGCTCGTCGCAGCGAGACTCGAGACCCTCCATGCGGCGGGTCATCTCGGCGAACATCTGCGCCATATTCTCAGGAACTCCAGTGCCCATAGCCTGCGGCATGGCCGGGGATCCAAGGCTCTCGTTTACTTGGTCTCGCGAAATGACTTCCATATTGTCCATAACAAGCTCCTCAGAGTCATCAAATACGACCGACTCCGACTCTTTCTCTTCATCCGGGACGGAAACGATCGTCGCGTCCACGTCATCGTTATTCATTAAGGGCGCAGCGATCGTCTCATCGCCATGAGCCCCAAGAATCGTAGTGTCATCGGCGTCCGCGAATGGATTCATGTCTTCCGCAGCAACGACGGCCTCTTCGTTTCCGAAGCTCTGGCCGCTATCCGCATCATCCCAATTGTCACTATCCGAATCACTCGCAACGCGGCGTCGCGCAAGGAATAACCCTCCGCCTAACAACAGCACAACAGCACCACCCGCAACCAACGCCCAAGTCATCCAATCGCCGCCGTCGTCCGTAGTCGACTTAACGACCATCGGGCGCGGCTTGCGCGCAGCTTGTTCAGGCGCGTCTGTATTACGTCTGGCAATCTCAGCCACATAAGGATCACGCGAGCCTTTGTCCACCGGCGTCGATCGAGATGGTTCATCCCCAGCACTTCCTGAGCCAAGATCATCTGCCGAACCAAAGACACCTGCGGCATCAACAAGCTCCGCTTGCGAACCATCGTCAATAGACGCCTCTGCCTGGTCAGCCACGTTCACGACCTCAGCCTCAACGGCCGCGGTCGCTTCGACAACGCTCGCGACATACGGATCGTCCGCCGGCTCGATCTCGACAACCGGCGCGGGCTCAGGCTCGAAATCCTCCTGGATAGGTTCGGGATCGATCTGCGCGACAACCGCATCGAAAGCATCGTCTTCCGAAGCACTCGGCTCGCTCGGAGCGGGCGCAGGCTTCGTCTTCGCGACGGATGCTATGTCAGGTGTTTCGTTCAAAAGATCGAGCACGATGCGCGGCGGATTCGCCAGGATCATCTCCTTGAGACGAAGACCTTCCTGACTAAGACGCACGCGCGCGATAGATCGTCCGCCTTGCGGTTCAACCTCGACTAGCTCGATGAAAGATTTAGAAGCTTTGATGGAACGCGGGATAGAGGACGCTTCTAGAGAAACGACCAGTTCCGCGACACCCGTCGCTGGATCGGAACGCTCGATTCGGTAGCCGGCGGAGCGATCCAGTTCGAAGACAACGCGGGTAAACGTAGGATGTTTCCCGACCCGCACCTGCACGATCTCGGTCGCAAACGCTGGCAGCGCGATCACGATCAGCCCCAGCGCCACAATCAAGGCCCATGCCCTGTCGCCGCCGCTCGAGTTTCGAAGACCGGATCTGAACCCGCCCCCGAATCGATGGAATAGTTGGTTCGTCATTTCGCCTGGGACCTCCCTGTGCGCTCGAAAATCTTCGTAGGACTGCGCTTCTCGCACCGTCCCGTCCATCTGGACCCACCAACTCACTACGCCTTTTCGACGGCTTTGCGCTGGAGTTGCACAAGACCTAACTCCTCCTATCGGGAGCCATTTGTTCGTTCTTAATCGGAAGGTGCCTATTGCCAAAGTTTCACGATGAACCAGCAGCCGTGCAACCCGACCCCGCTCCCCTCAGGATGCTCAGCGCGAGCCTGCGGCCTACTCAGATCTGCTTCGATTTTCGGCGAACTGCCTCAGAATTTTTCCTGAGAGAGCTTCAGACGCGCGTGCCAGCTTCAACGGGCACGCTCATTTAATCGAAAACATGCCGCAACTACCTGAATTGCCTCGGCGATGCGGGGACCGTACCACGACACGAGCGTACCGTCGATTAAATGGATGCGCCCAGCCCTCGCCGCCGGGCAATCCGTCGCGGCCAGCTTTTTCGCATCCTCTGCCCCAAACTGGTACGGCTCATCCGGGAGCAGAATCACCTCCGGCGCCGCCGCCACGACCCCGGCGAGTTCCACAATCGGATATCGCCGGTCCGCCCGACCCGACACCGCTTCCGATGCCTCGCCCTCTGCCGGATCGGCAAAGAGATTCTGGCCACCGCAGAGTTCGATCATGTCGTGGATATAGGTGTCTCGCCCAACCGTCATCCACGGGTCGCGCCAGATCGCACAAAAGACCCGAGGTCGGTCGCCGGAGGCGCAGTCGGCACGCGCCCGCTCCGCTTTCTCGACCGCTTCGAGCGAAGGCGTCACAAACTGGGCCCGTGCGGCAGCAGTCGCGCCAAGATCCGCCAATTCCGAAAGCAATTCGGCACCTTCCCGAACCGTACGGGGATAGGTCACCCAGACATCGATCCCGTGTTCCGCCAATTTCCGAACGACCCGCGCCGTATTTTCCTCTTGGTTCGCAATCACCAAGTCCGGCGAGACCGCCACAATCGCTTCGACGTCCGCGTCCTTCGTCCCCCCTAGCTTGGGCAGCCCATCAAAGGCCCCTTCGGGCAGGACACAATATTCGGTGACCCCAACCAGCCGATCCCCCATGCCTAACAACTCGATCGCTTCCGAGAGACTTGGGACAAGGCTCACAATTCGCCTGCGCGGGCGATCGCCAAGCTCTTTCTCCGACCAATGCACCCGCGGATGGCTACGCAGCCTCGCGACCGCAGAAGCACTCGGGGC
>DGPZ01000083.1 GCA_002390675.1 Deltaproteobacteria bacterium UBA4427 | reverse complement strand
GTCGGGCAGAGCTGGCTAGCGAGCCAGGGCTGCTTGCGGTCGCGGCCGCGGTACATCCCGCGTAGATCGTCTCGAACACGGCCTTTGAAGGAGATGCGAAGGCTGAGTTGTCCCTTCGCAAGCGCGCGATCGAATCGGAAAAGCACCGTCTCGCATTCCGGATGCATCTCGATCGTCGCAGCATGTTCGACTCCGTCGACGGTCGCAGAGGCGCTCTTGAGAACGAGATCTGCGGCGTGGAGTTCTATCGAGCGGCAGCGCTTGTCGAGGACGAGCTGATAAGTCACTTCGCCTCGGAACACGCGCGAGCGCGGAGAGAGGTGGAGGTGCAAGTCGGCGACTTCCGGATGCACGGTCTCCGCTAGGCGCAGGGTGCGCCGAGGGCGTGGTCCGGCGGCGCGACTAGAGGCTGTCGTCTTTGGAAGAGTTGCGGTGCGACGCTGGCTCACGGGATCCGTCCTGGTAGGCGAGACAGGGGGTGGGCGAAGGATGCCACAGCGCTCGGCAGTTCCGAAGCGGGCCGCAAAACGAAATGAATAAGGGCGTTATCTACGTGAAATGTTGACTTCAAAAATGGCTCGCAGCGTGGCGAGGGCTTCTCTGATTCTGAGGCGCCAACCAATCGTCGGGCCAAGCGCCGGCCAGGCGGAGGCTTTGAGGCCACGTTGTTCCGCTAGATAAATGACGCGGGGTAGATGGAAGGGTTGGCTTACGAAACAGATCGATCTTTGGGGGGCGGAACGAGCGAGGAAGTCGATGCTGTCGATTGTGCGGGCGGAAGTCGAATCTGTTTCGATCCTCCCCAGATCAATGCCTTGTCGTATGAGCGAAGCGCGCAGCAAGGCGGCTTCATCGACGCCGCGAGCGTCGACTCCACCGGTACAGAGAACGCGGGCCGAAGGAATCTCGGCGGCGAGCTGTAGGGTGGCGTGAATACGTCCGAGAAAATAGCGATTCACGCTTCCTGATATCGCGGCCGGCGGGCAGCCGAGCACGACGATCAAAGAGCAGGGCGAGTCGTCGTTTGGGCGCCGTGTGCAAGCGTCTGCATTATGTTGAAATCGCTTCTTGGCGACGCTTGCCAAGAGGACGAGTAGGCCGATCGCGCTCACGCTCCAGAGCATTCGTTCGCCTCATTCAGGGATGGTGTATTTCGGCCATCGTGGTCCGTCCGTTGATTGCCCGCAGCGTCGTGCACGGGCGGACTGTATGATGCAGGCGCCTGTCGCGCCCGCAATGGCGACGAGTCTGGGGGACCATGGCCGATTCAAGCGCTCCGCGTGAGCAGTGGCAAAGTCACTGGGGATTTATACTTGCGGCCGTCGGTTCCGCCGTCGGCTTAGGCAATATGTGGCGCTTTTCGTATCTCACGGCTGAAAATGGGGGCGCCGGTTTCGTCGTCCTTTACCTGATTTTCACGGTGCTGCTCGGCCTGCCTGTGATGTTGGCTGAGTTGACGATCGGCCGCGGCGCCCGCAGCGGCCCGATTGCCGCGCTTGAACATTACGGTGGACGCAGCTGGCGCTGGCTAGGCGCGGTGTTTGTCGCCGCCGGCTTCCTGATTCTGTCGTATTACGGCGTGATTGGTGGTTGGACGCTTCGTTATGCGTTCGAGGCCTTTACGATTGGTTTCGCTGATGATCCCGGAGCGCATTTTGCGGTGATCTCCGAAGGACACGGCAGCTTCGCTATGCAGGTCACCTTCATGGCGCTTACGATCGCGGTGGTCTCCGGGGGGATCGGTGCGGGGATCGAGCGGGTGGCACGGATTGCGATGCCTGCGCTTTTCTTCATCATGCTAGGCATAGTCGTGTACGCGGCGACTCTAGACGGCGCGTCCGAGGGCTACGCCTATTACTTGAATTTTGATCTCGCGAAGGCGATGAATCTCGACGTGGTCGTCGCGGCGGCGGGGCAGGCATTCTTTAGCCTGAGTCTCGGCATGGGCGCGATCCTGACCTTCGCGAGCTATCTGCCGAAGGACAGCGATCTCGCCAACGAGACGATTGTGATTTCGTTTGCGGATTTCGGGGTCGCCTTCATAGCGGGGCTGATGGTCTTTCCTCTGATCTTTGCGCTGGGCATGCAAGCTGAAATTACGGGCGGCACGATTGGCGCGCTTTTCGTGGCGCTCCCTAAAGCTTTCGCTTCTATGGGGGCAATCGGTCGGCTTGTGGGGGGCGCCTTCTTCGTGGCACTTGTGGTTGGCGCGCTCACCTCGGCGATCTCACTGCTTGAGGTGATTGTCTCGGCCTCGATGGATGCATTTGGATGGGAGCGACGAAAGTCGGCTTTGCTAGGCGGCGGCGCAGTGACTTTTATGGGAATGGCCTCGGCCTACGATATCGACGTCCTCGGCGCAGCGGATACGATTGCAACGAACCTTTTTCTGGTCGGAGGCGGGCTTGGAATCTCGATCTTCGTGGGCTGGGTGATGAAGGATCCGATCGCTGAAGCATCCGGCGGAGGCGCGAGATCGCCTGCTTTGGGCGTTTGGCGAGTATTATTGCGCTTCGTCGTTCCGCTTGCTCTGATCGGAATCCTCGCTCAGTCACTTCCAGGGACCTGGGCAACGATCACGGGGCTATTCGGTTTAGGCTGAATGGGCCTGCTAAGGGCTGTGATGAACATGTTGCGTGCGTGCTTACGTGCGTGGCGCTTGAAATTTGAACTGGGGCGCGGTTCCACTCGTAGAATACGAGCACGCGTCACGTAACGATCGCGTGGCTTGATGCGAAGCGAGGCGAAGAAAGAGAGAACCATGGCAAGTATTTTTACGAAGATGATGGATGGGGAGATGCCGGCGCATTTCGTTTGGAAAGACGATGTTTGTGTGGCCTTCATGACCATCGCACCCCTTCAGCCCGGCCACACCCTCGTCGTCCCGCGACAGGAAGTCGACTCCTGGACGGATCTAGAGCCCGACGTGATGAAGCATCTCATTGGTGTCGCGCATTCCGTCGGACGTGGGCTGGATACGGCCTATACACCTGAGAAGGTTGGTCTGACGATCCTCGGGCTCGAAGTGCGCCACGTTCATTTGCACGTGACGTGCATCTGGAAGCCGACGGATCTCGACTTCGGAAACGCGAATAGCAATGCGTCTCAGGAGAGCATCATCGAAGCTGCGGATCTGCTTCGAAAGACGCTTCGCGCCCAAGGGCATTCTGAAGTCGTCGATAGCTAGTGAGTGAGCGCCGACGGGCAGAGCATGAGAGTGCCGACGCCAGACCACGAGTCTCCGACCACTAGATCCCGAAATGGTCGCGGATCGTCCATAGATTTAAGCGGTCTGTGAATAGACGTTTGCCGAGTCCGACGAGGGTGGCCTCCCGCCCAACGGCATAGCGAAGCTTTGCGCGTTTGGCGGTGAGCGCGTGCTCGACTGCATCCGCGACGATCTCGGGGCCAGGGCTCTTGGGGAGCGATTCACGGATCGCCCGCTCGCAAAGAGCGGAGCGTTCGGCGTAGGGCGAATCAGGATCGCTCTCGCCCCAATCCATCACGTCGTTGAACGCGGTGTTGATGTCGCCGGGTTCGATCAAGCTCACTTGAATGTCAAAGGGCTTGATCTCGTTCACCATGGAGAAGGCGAGAGCCTCGATCGCTGCTTTGGAGGCCGAGTAGTGTGCCTGGAAAGGAATCGGGGCGCGGCCGGAGAGCGAGCCGATGAACAGAATACGTCCGCTGTTTTGTGCTCGCATGCTCGCGAGCACAGGGGTGAGCACGCGAAGTACGCCGAAGAAATTCGTCTCGAACTGAGCGCGTGCTTTTTCGAGTTCCGTTTCTTCGACGGAACCATAAATCCCCCAACCCGCATTGCAGACCAGGCCGTCGAGGGTTCCGACGCGATCAGAAACCACACCTAATGCTGCCTTGACTGAGGCGTCGTCGCAGACGTCGAGCGGGATCCATTCGATCCCGTCGGAATCTGGGCGTGGCTTTCTACTGGTGCCGAAGACGCGCCATCCGCGTGCGACCATTCGTTCCGCCATCGCCGCTCCGAGTCCGGAGGATGCGCCAGTGATCAGGACGCTTTTTAGTTCGGGCATGAAGATTTCCCTCGTGATCGGGTGATCGTTACTGCGGGATGATCGCGCCGCCTTCATGGGGCGTAACGTGGCCGGTCGTTAGGCCCGGACCCATCAAAATCGAGAGGATGCCCGCGGCGACGGTCTCTGGTGTGGCAACTCGCGCGAGCGGCGCCTTCTCGATCATGGCGGCTTTGCCTTGGAGCTGCATAAATTGGATTCTCCGGGGGCAGTGACGGCAAGCAGGCCTAACGCAGGTTTTGTCGCATCAAGAGTGGGAGGATGATGGGCCACGCGAAGATCAGCGGGTGTTTTCGTTGGCGTGGGGTAAGTTCGATTTTGCGCCCGGTGTGCTTCTCGAGCTTCCAGAGCACGTAGGGTACCCAATCGCCGAAGGTCACGGTGGTCTTGAGGAGTCGGGCGAGCCCAACCACGCGAGAAAGCGCGCGCATGGCTCGCCATCGCCATCGCATCAGGCGCAATCGCTTGGGATCGACTGAAATCGAGAAGGAGCGCGGGTGCTCCATGGCTTCGTCCAGATGGCGCGCGCGTGCGAGGCAATGAAACGCGTGGGTCGCAACGGCGTCGTAGCGCGCGTGGTTCTCCTGATAGGTCCCGCGAATATATTCTTCGCCTTCGGGTCGCCGCTCACTGTCGTAGGTACGCCGAAAGGCCTCTTGCCAGAAGGCCGGGAGGGAGAATCGAAGTAGGCCGCTTTGATCCGGGAGATGACAAAAGAGCCGTCCCACGAAGGTGACGACGGCATTGGTGACAGCGCCATCGAAGAAGGCCTGTGCATCGTCATCCCGGCAAACCACGAGTCTCGCCGGCTGCGCAAAGCGCGCCCACATATAGGGCTGCCATGCGTCGAAACTCGTTCCCCGTTCGAAGGCACGCCGATCGACTACGCCGTATTTGGTGCGCAGCGTAGTGCGAGTCGTCGTTTCCGTCGCTGTGTCTTGGTATTCCCGTTCTAGGTAGTAGACGCTGGGCGGCGCAAAGCCGTTGAGGAGGGCGTGTCCGGGCTTGCTGTGAGCGGAGGCGTAGTCGTCGACGATGACCCAAAAGTCGAGCACGCCTTCGTCGGTTTCTTTTCGCAGGCACGAACCGTAGAAAAGGACGCCCAAGACGGTGGGGCCGTGGGTCGCGGTGATCTCGTTCGCGAGCCAAGTGATGCTGTCGCGAACGGGCTCACGCAGCTCTGCGGATACGCGCGAGCGCAGAGCAGCGAGGTGCTCGTCGGTGACGCCGTGTTTGGTGCCGGATCGGCTAGAGGCTGACATGCTCTGGCCTGGACCTACGAGTAGCTTACGAGGGTTGCGAACCTGCTAGGCGCGTACAAAGTGGACGACTCGTTCCGCCGAGAGCTCAATGCTTCGGTCGGGGTCCGGCTGCCAGAGCTCGCCGTCAACCGTGAAGCCACAGTTCATGCGGAGCTCGGCACGTTCGACGTTGCGGCTTGTGTAGCCATTCTCCGGGGTCACCCAATCTGCAGGCTTGCCACGTAGGAGGCCAAGGGAGGCCCTGCCGATATTTTTCGAGGGCGCGGCGATCGATGTAAACCGCACGCCACCAGGACCTTGGCCCCAGAAGGGTCGCATTCGAGAGAAGAGCCGCGAGAGCGTTGAAGCCATGACGACGCGGAACTCGCCTTGATGAACGGCCTCGCCATCGAGCAGGATCTGAATCTTGTCGGGGGTGAGGATGCCGGACTTGTCGCCTGTAATCGCGCGGCCAAGCAGCCCTGCGGTGACAAGGGTGGCTCCAGGGACACCTTCGACGACCATCCTTTGGCCTTCCTTGTCGAAGAGCCGATGGTTGAGTTCGATCGCGCGCTTGATGATGCCGGCGCCGAAGAACATGCCGTATTGGGCGGCGCGCTGGATGCCATAGCCGTAGGACACGCGTAGGACGCGGCGGGGTTCGACGCGCTCGGCGATGCGCCCATCCTCGGCGCATTCGATCAGGGATTCGAGGCCGCGCAGAGGATCCGAATCTGCGACCAGATCCATTGCGCTCATATTCGTTCGACCCGCTCGAAGAGGAGCCACCAAGGGAACTCGGTCTCCGAAGACGCCGCTTCCGAGAATTTCCGTGAGGACATATTGAAGCGTGCCGTCGCCGCCATTCACTACGAGGCAATCGACTTCTTGGCGCGCGAGTTCCGCAAGCGCCTCGGGCATCACTCCGGCGGTTTCGGTCTCCACATGGAGCACGTCGGGGTGACTGCGCAGGAAGCCCAGCATGCGGCTGACCTGTTCCTGGCTCTTACCCGCTCGAAGATTATTGACGACGCCGATTCGCAAATTGTGTCCGACCTGTTTCGTGAGCGAAATTCAAGACTGCGTTCTCGGTGTGTCCATCACACACGAGCGTTCTGGCTCGAGCAGGTGACGATCGCAATCGTCGCAACGACTTGCCTTAGCGGCGGCGCGTTGGGTTCTGAAATGTGATGAAGGCCACGCCCGTCATGCTGCTACCAGCAGTCTCTTCTTCCAACTCCCTGTGAGCGCGTGAGTCGTTTGACGCTTCCGTAATTTGACTCACACTCTTCGTTTCACCGGAACTGGGGAGCGGCGGGGATTCCGGCGTAGGTGAAATGCTAACCCCGATCCGGGCATCCGCCCAGACCTCCTGGGGCTGTGAACGCTGAGCGATGATCCAGCGGAAGGGCTGGGGGATCACTTCAAGAGGATCAAAGCGAAGCCAATCTCCCGCGAGGGATATATCTACCACCCCCTTAGCATCGGCGAATTCGAAGCCTTGAGGGGTTGGATAGGACCGGTTGCTGCCGTTCCCCGCCTCACGTTGCGTTTCAGTCCACCGCGCTTTTGGGTTGATTGATGATTCAATGATACTGCTGTCAGGGAAAGCATGGATTCGCCAAGCGGACTCCCAGTCGCCTGGGCCCGTCAGGTGAATCCCATAGAACGCGCTTTCTTGGTCCGCTGAAAAGAACTCAACTCGGCGGTCGATCAGGGCGGCTTCGTCGTGGTCCGTCCAAGTGTGTACAAGCCAGGCGCGGCCCTGGGTCTCGATTGGAGCGTCCATCCAAGGAGCGCGGATGGTGCCGCGTGTGGGCGTGCCGATCGCGAGCACTTCGACGTGATAGTTCGCGGGCAGTTGGTCGCTTGGGATTCGCGCGGACGGCGTGCTTGGAGCGAAGTCGAAGAATTGCAGGATCTCGATGTCGTCCTTGGTGATTCGCAATTCACCCCTTGGCCGGTGAAGGTCGAGGTGACTTGCGGCTACGTCGAAGAAGAGTCGATCTTCCGAAAGGGTCCAGCGCTTGCGACGACGCCCGTTTTCGTAGCGATAGGGGACGCGGCCCTTTTCGACGAGGTGTCCTACGGCAACCGCGCTGTGTTCCCCCGGACCGACGTTCGTGAGAAGGAATCGCTGGGTGACCCGGTGTCCGCTGTCGAGTTCAAGGAAGATCGTCCACGACTCACTGGCGTCGTCGTCGCGGAGAAGTCGCGCGGCGGGATCGAGTACCGGTCTTGGGGCGATTGCGCGTTTCGGCGGGAGCGGCGGCAGATTGCTTATGACAGGGAGGGAGGGTGTGACGGCAAGGGGAGCCAAATTGTTGACCACATCCGATGCTTCGACGGTATTGGGAGCCCGGAACTGGGCGTTCGGCGATCCGATCTCGGAGGTAGGGGCCACGAACTCGGCCTCCGGGGCAGGCGCGCCCGCGTGTGGTGCAGAAGCCGTCACGAGAAACGAGAGGACGAGCGCGAAAGTGACTCGGCCTCGTGGCGTACGGGCGATCATCATTAAATCCATCCTTTGCGACGAGCGATGGGAGGCTGGGCTCAATCGGTTCATGGAGATCATGATCGCAGTTAGCGATCTAGGGGCAGTGCTCTGGTACGCGGGATCCTCACCGAATCGGGGGCGACAGACGAAAATTGAGGCTATCACAGTGCGACCTCTCCCAAACGTTTCGGGAGTCCCGCCAACGCATTTGCATTGCGTCAATGCACTGCGTAGGGGCCAACCAAACAAATCGGGTTCCAGGAGTCTGCATTGAGCGCCGAGATCTGTTTTGCGCATCTCTCGGATTGGCATGCGACCAGTCTTAAGGGCGGTGGCGCGGCGCTGTTGCGTGGGAAACGGATTTCGGGATTCGCGTCATGGGCGCTAAGTCGGCGCCGGTATCACGATCCGGCAATTTTGGATGCGGCGATCGAGGATGTTCATGCCATAGGTCCCGATCGGATTCTGGTCACGGGCGATCTGACTCATGTGTCCCTTGAGAGCGAATTCCGCACCGCCGCCCGCCAGCTTGCTTCGTTAGGAACTGCGGAACAAGTCTTTCTTGTTCCGGGGAATCACGATTGTTATGTCCCTGCCCGATCTGAAAGATCGTGGGACCACTGGGCGGAGTATCTTCGGGGTGACTCAGGGGCAGAGGGGGACGGAGAGGGCGAGCGAGGGACTCTTGACGTGACGCCGCCCTTGGCGAGCAACCCCCCGGCGGGTCACGCACCTCGTTATGCGGACTATCCGATGCTGAGGATGCATGGTGGACTTGCGATGATCGGCCTGTGCTCGGCTATTCCTACGCCGATTTTCCGCGCCGGGGGCGTGCTTGGCGGAAAACAGCTGGAACGGCTGGAAGATCTTTTAGGCATTCTCGGCGAGCGAGGGTGTTTTCGCGTCGTCATGATTCATCACCCGGTTGCGGCGAAGGGAGAACCGGCACGCCGGGCTCTTTTGGATGGGGATGAACTCCGGGGCGTGCTTGCGCGGGTTGGCGCCGAACTCGTGCTGCACGGCCATAAGCATCGCCGCCGTGTGAACTACGTTCCTGGGCCTGACGCCGACGTTCCGATCATCGGCGTTCCCTCGTCTTCGGAAGTCGGAAGCAAGCCCGATAAGGCCGCGCAGTACCATGTTTATCGCGTGACAAAGTCCGACGCGGGATTCGCACTGAATGCGGAAGTCCGCGGCTATGACGCGGTCACGAAACGTTTTGTGCGGGTCGACGAGTCGCTGCTCGGTTGATCTCGCGAAATCGAGAGGAGAGGCTCGTTCCTCCTTTCCTCCCTCCGTAGCCGCGAAGCTCGTTTGCTCGCCTAACGTTCTGAGAGGATTTTCCGGACGAGCAGGAGGTCTTCGACTTTATCCACGTCGACTGCTGCTTCGGCGATGGTGAGCGGGATTGCGGATACCTCGGCACCGATGGCGAGAGAGGCGCGTCGCATGCCGCCTGCGAGATCGAGCCGTTTCGTGACGAAGAGGATCAAGCTCCATAGGCCGAAGGCGCGGGCTATGCGCCAGGGCTTCTTTCGGTCATTCTCGACGCGGCGCCAGAAGAGGGCAGCTTGTTTTGCGTTAGGCGTTCGGAAAAAGAAGAGGTTTGCGCCGGAGTAGGACTCGTCGCGGAAGGGCAGGTAGGTCCGTTTTGCTTCCGGGAACCGTGCGACGATTGAGGCGCGAGGCACCATGGCGAGAGATAGGTCCGCTGGATTTTGCGCGCAGCCAGCAAAGAATTCGTCGAGCATGGCATCATCGAGGAGAGCGTGATCGGCGGTTGTCACGAGAACTGGCGCTTCGTCGAGTCCCGCCACTTCGAGACTTTCGAGCACACTGCGGCTCGGGGAGTCTGTGCTCAGGATGATCTGGACCCGCCCCTGCTGCGCGAGATCACGCCATTCGGGATACGCGTCGAGGAGTTCGGGGGCGTCGATATTGACGAAGACCCGGTCGAGTCCCTTCCTGGCGAGTAGACAGCCGACGACGCGTAGAAGCATCGGCTCGCCCTCGATGTCGAGGAGCGCGCGATGCGGGGCACCATCGGCGTCGGCAAGGGGGTCGTCGGTTCCTCGGCGTCCCGCCAGGACGACAGCACACCTCGGCTCGAAGGATTCACCGCTCACGCTATTGCCCCACCATGCCGCTCATAGCACCGCCTAAAGCACTAAAGACGCCGCTCACGCTATCACCCCTCCCCCACGAAAAGAAAACGGGGTACGGCAAGGATTCAGACCCCGTGCCCGGCGCAGTCTGTTAGGGCAGGTCGCGTAGAGCCGTGTCGATCGCGCGAACCTCGGAGAGGAGGCGGTCCAGTTCTTCGAAGCTGATCTGGCTCGGGCCATCACAGGGCGCTTCGGAGATGTTGGGGTGTGTCTCAATGAAGAGCGCGTCGATTCCCGCAGCAACACCCGCTCGAGCGAGCGGCGCGACAAAGCGCGCGTCGCCACCCGAAGAGCCGCCATTCGCCCCGGGATACTGAACGGCGTGGGTTGCGTCGAAGCAGACCGGTGCGAAGTCGCGCATTCCGACCATTCCCTGCATGTCCGTCACGAGATTGTTGTAGCCGAAGCAGGTGCCGCGATCGGTCACCAGAATGTCTTCGCAGCCGAAATGCCTGAGCTTGTCGACGGCGTGACTCATGTCGTGGGGCGCAATAAATTGGCCCTTCTTCAAGTTGACGGCGATGCCCGTCGCAGCGCAGGCCGCGATTAGATCGGTTTGTCGCATCAAGAACGCCGGGATCTGAATGATGTCGACTACTTGAGCCGCAAGCTTGGCTTGGTCG
>DGPZ01000024.1:184-20253 GCA_002390675.1 Deltaproteobacteria bacterium UBA4427 | reverse complement strand
TGAAGACCGCTAGAGGTCGAAGCGGATGACGCCGCGCGTGATTCGCCCCTGCTCGAGGTCTTCGAGCGCGCTACTGACTTCCTCGAGCCGATAGGTCCGGTCCATTAGGCTCGCGAGATCGAGGCGCCCCGCTAGGAAGAGGTCGACGAATTCCGGGATATGCCGGCTAGGTTCAATCGAGCCCCCCATGGTCCCGGTCAGCGTTTTTTGGCGCAGCAAAGCACTCGTCGCAAAGCTCGCCGGAACGTTGCCCGAAGTCATGCCTATGATGACGACGTGACCACCCGGGCGGACTGCGTCGAGCGCCTGTTCGAGAGTACCGGGTGCTCCCACGACATCGAACGCGTGATCGGCACCTCGGCCGTTCGTGAGCGCTCGGACGCGCTCGGCGACATCTTCTTGGCTCGCGTCAATCGTCTCGTGGGCGAGCCCGAGGGCCCGCGCCTTTTCGAGCTTTGAAGCGACGATGTCCACCGCAATGAGCTTGCCCGCCCCACGCAGCCGAGCGCCCATTAAGGCCGATAGACCGACGCCGCCCGTTCCGATCACGACGACGTTTGAGCCGGGCTCGATCGGACTCCGGACCATCGACGCGCCGAGCCCCGTCGACACCCCGCAAGCGAGTCCCGCCAACTTGTCGAGCGGCGCATCGCTCCGTACGCGCACGGCGGCGCGCTCCGGCACGATCACCTTCTCGGCGAAGGAGGCTTGGTACGAGAGGCTGTGGATCGCTTCGGCGCCGTTGCCGCGCGAGAGCCGGGTCGTTCCGTCGAGCATCTTGCCGGTGTAGAACTTGACGTTCTCACAGAGCGAGGAGGCTTGGCGCAAACATTGGAAGCACTCGCCGCAGCCTGCGATGATCGAGCAGACGACGGAGTCGTTTGGCGCGAATCGCGTGACGCCAGCGCCGACCGACTCAACGATGCCCACGCCTTCGTGGCCTAACACGATGGGCCAAGGAACGGGCAAATGTCCCTGGAAGATCGAGAGGTCCGTGCGGCAGACGCCGGTCGCGACCATACGGAGCTTGATCTCGCCTTCAGACGGCTCTGGTTCGTCGAGCTCCTCGATAGAAACGTGTCGGACTTTGCGGCAGACTGCGGCTTTCATTCGGATGTGATCCCCGGGTCGCGGTGTCCGGCCATACGACCCCCGTCCGCGACGAATTCAGAACACGTTGAGTACTAACACTCGTCGGATGTCAGCAATAGCACGAGCCGCACGATTTTTTCAGGCTACCCGACACGAGGGGCCGGCTGTGTGGCGTAGGTCGCCGCCCGGTCGACGCCTGCGAACTGGGGTCCGTTAATCATGGGCGTGTCAACCCCGCTCGGGTGCTCCGAGGTCACGCGGATGCCGTGGACTCTGAGCTCGAGCGCCGCGGCCTGATATCGTCGTTTTGTCGGATTTGATTCCAGCCGTCGCAGCCACTGAATTGGGGGCGCGGTAGAGAATTGCATTCAAATTTTCAGGCGGACCGATCGTCGCTGTCCACAAGGCGAGCGGGCCGGGCCCAGGCGGGCTTCGAAGCCAGCCTCAGCCCTCGTTGCCCGGCACCTGATCACACCTAAGCCGGCGTGACGACGTCTTCTACCTTGTAATCCAGGTCAATTAAATTAATCGGCAGCGAGCGGACTCTGAACCCAGTCGCGTCGAAGATCGCATTGGCGAGGGCAGGGGCCACGCCGGGGGTGCCGGGTTCGCCAGCCCCACCAATCGCGCTTCCACTATTGATGATGTGGGTCTCGATCTTAGGAGCCGCTGATATACGGAGTGCTTCATAGTCGCTGAAGTTGCTTTGCTTGACGGCTCCATTTTCGATGGTGATTTCGCCGTAGAGAGCAGCTGTTAGGCCGTAGATAATACCCGACTCGATCTGTGCGCTGAGGCCGTCGGGTGATACGGCAATGCCGGCATCCACCGCGGCAACAACACGGTCCACCTGGGTTTGGCCGTCGAGGACGGTCACCTCGACCACCTGCGCGACTATGGATCCGAAGCATTCTTGAAACGAAATCCCGCGTCCCTGGCCTTCGCCTAACGGGGCTCCCCAGCCGGCAGCCTCTGCGGCCTTTCGGAGGACAGCAAGCTGGCGTGGCTTATCCGCGAGTCGCGCAGCACGGTATTCGTACGGATCTTGCCCTGCGGCAACGGCGACTTCGTCAAAGAATGATTCAGTGAAGAAGCCGTGCTGTGAATGGTCGACGCTGCGCCATGCGCCGAAGGGCACGTGGGTGGGGCTGCTGACATACCCGATATTGCTCGCCGTGAGCGGTGTGTAGGGGATGAGTGGGGCCTCGACGGGCTCATGCTTGTCGACGTACGTATTTTCCCAGGCAGTGAGGTTTCCGTCCTTGTCGAGTCCAGCTCGGAAACGGCTCTGGACTGCAGGGCGGTAGAAGTCTTGCCGGACATCTTCTTCGCGCGTCCAGATCAGCTGCACGGGGCGGCCCATCTTCGCGGCGAGTTGAACGGCCTGAATTGCGTAGTCGGCCCGGGACTTTCGGCCGAAGCCGCCGCCCATGAAGCAGTTGTGCAGAGTCACGTTCTCGGCGTCGAACCCCATGGCATCCGCAATGGCCTGTCTGAACGGTAGTGGAGCCTGGCAGCCTACCCACACTTCAGCTCGGCCGTCTTCCACGACTGCTGTCGCATTAAGCGGCTCCATACAGGTATGCGCTAGATAGGGGGCGCGATAGTCAGCCTCAATCACTTGAGCTGCGTTCGCCATGGTCGCTTCGAAGTCACCCTCGGCGACATCAACTTCGCGATCGACGCCGGCGCTGATGTCTCGATCGAACTGCTCGAAGATACTGGCGCTCGATACGTAGTCGTTGGCAGTTTCGCTCCATACTATTTTAAGTGCGTCTAGGCCTTGCTTGGCTGGCCAGTAGCCTTCGGCGACAACCGCGACCGATTCGGTCGCGGTGAAGTTACCGACGAGCGCCTCAGCTTTGCTTGCAGGCAATCGAATAACGTCTACAACGCCTGGGAGTGCGCGGGCCTTGCTGTCATCAAGGCTTTCGATTCCTCCACCAAAGGTGGGGGTCCGTCTAACGGTGGCGTAGAGCATGTTCGGGAGTCGGACGTCGAGGGCGAAGGTTGCAGTGCCATCGACTTTGCTGGGGATGTCGTGGCGTTCGACGTGGTGGCCGATGATCGTGAACTCTTCCGGCGTCTTCAGCTGAGGCGTTGACGGCGGCGTCATCTCTGACGCGGCCGCTGCGAAGGCCGAATATGGTTCGGTTCTACTACTGGCTTCGTGAATCAGCTGGCTGTTGCGGGCAACGACTTGGTCAAGTGGGACCTGCCAGGCCTCGGCAGCGGCTAGTCGCAGCATCTCTTGGACGGCTGCGCCTGCGACGCGCATGCCATAGACGCCGGTGGAGCGGACACTCATGCTGCCGCCGGTGATCTGTAAATTGAGCGCCTGGGCGGTGCGCATGAGGAGGCCATCGACAGTAGGTACGACGATTTCCGGGATCTCAACTCCAGGGGGAAGCATTCCCTTGAGGATCGGGTGGTTGGCGAAGGGCGTGATGGCGGGGGCCTCCTCGAACTTAACTAGGTTCCAGTCGGCGTTGAGCTCATCGGCGAGCATTTGCGTGAGGGCTGTACCCACGCCCTGACCCATCTCAGCATGGGGCACTATGGCCGTGACGACGTTATTCGCGTCGAGCTTTACCCACGTATGAACGAATGTCTCGCCCTCGCTGGTTACGTGCTGCGCCAATCCCTTAGCACGATTCCCCGGGCGAAGAGCTACGCCGACCATGAGTCCGCCGCCGGCCAGGAGTCCTGTGGTGATGAACGACCGTCGAGTCCACTTATTCATCAGCCGTCTCCTTCGCAGTTGCGATTATTGTTAGGGCATCGGCTGTGCCGTCCGCCGTATTGTCAGCGCCGGCTTTGGCAGCAGTCTTGATGGCGGCTTTGATACGTCCATACATCCCGCAGCGACAGATGTTGCCTTCCATAGCCAGATCGATGTCCTCATCAGACGGCGTTGGATTGCTCTCGAGGAGGGCGGCGGCGGACATGAGCTGTCCGGATTGGCAATAGCCGCACTGCGGTACCTGATGTTTGATCCATGCGGCTTGCAGAGAATGAAGCGCGCCGTCAGAGGGTGCGAGCCCTTCGATGGTTTGAATCTCTTGGCCATCGGCCGCGGCAACGGGCGTCAGGCACGACCGGATCGCTGTGCCATTGAGACGGACGGTGCATGCGCCGCATTGCCCGATCCCGCATCCGAACTTTGTGCCTGTCAGCTCGAGCTGCTCGCGAATCACCCATAGCAGAGGTGTGGATGAGTCGACGCTTGTCTCCTGCTTTACGCCGTTTACCGTCAGGACCGTCATTGCGCATGCACTCCTTGAGCCACCCTATCGGGTGCCATATGTTGCCCGACCTTGTAGACGTCTCGAGCATTCGAATAGCTGACAATATAGAGCATAAATGTCACATCGACCTCCACTTGACTTCAACCGCGCCGCGCGTCTGTCGCTGCGCGAACTCCAAGTGCCTCGTAGATATCGAGGGCCCCGTAGAGTACCCGGCTATGGAACAACTCCCAATTGCGTTTGCTGCGCCAATGGCAAGCGCGGACCCCTTGATGAGAATGAGGTCGACCTTAGGGATGGCCAGAGAACGCCAATAGACGTTGCTGACGGGGTCTCGATTGTGAGGGCGGCGACGCCAGTTCCGTTTGAAGGTGAAGCCGTCGTTCCTGAAGGGATGAGGCCCGGTGACTCTGTCGTTGTGATCCACCTCGAAGATGGGGCTGGTAGCATGGCTCGCCAAATCGCGGCTTCGGGCGTGGATGAAAACGCGAGGCGTCACGAAGGGGAGGATGTCGGCGAAGTTGTCGTACCTTTCCTGCGCGAGGACAACGCGATGATCGCACCGAGCTAGAGACGCCTAGTGTGTTGACTCGCTCGACGGTGTATCTGTCGTAGTCGTAGAGCCGGCGTCACACATTTTATGGAATCGCAAGAATCGCGCGCCGCTTTTGAAATCGCAATGTCGATGCCGGACGGCCAGCGTCGAATGAAAGGATTGGCCCGATGATTGAAGCGACTCACCAGATCCAAACCCCTGATGGCTCTATGGAGAGCTTCAGCGTGCATCCGGCAGGGGAGGGGTCTTTCTCGGCGATCGTCCTCTATATGGACGCACCCGGAATCAGGGAAGAGCTGCGCGAATTTTGTCGGCGCATCGCTCGGGCTGGCTACTACGTGCTGATGCCTAATATGTACTACAGGCCGGGGACACCGGAGTTCGACTATCAGGAGTTGATGAAGCCCGAGGCCGGCGCTGCGACGATGAAGACAATGTTCTCGGCGATGGCGAGTCTGACGAATGAACTTGTTATGAGAGATACCAGGGCAATGCTTGACTTCCTCGCGACCCAATCGCAGGTCAAGCCAGGCGCCAAGGGATGTATCGGGTACTGCATGAGTGGCCAGTACGTAGTCAGCGCGGCCGGAACCTTCCCCGAAGAGTTTGCAGCAGCCGCTTCTCTATACGGCGTATCGATCGTGACGGACGCGCCCGATTCTCCTCATTTATTGGCAGATCGAATTCAAGGCGAACTCTATTTGGGCTTTGCTGAGACGGATGAATACGTCCCTGATAATGTGATTCCCGACGTCGTTAAGGCGCTCGATGCGAATCAGGTCACGCACAACACTCAGGTCTTTCCCAAAACTCATCATGGGTTCTGCTTCCCGGAGCGAGGCGGAGCATATGCAGAAGCAGCGGCTGAGCAGGTGTGGGCGGACGTGTTCGCCTTGTACGCGAGGACGTTAGGTGGGTGAGGGGGCGAAGTGTCTTCCCTCTACATTTAGTTGTGGCTAGCGCGAGCGCTAATCGTCGGGTGTCTAGCCGCCGGCGTTAGGCATTTTCGTTCGCTGTTCCCCTGGGCCGCCGGCTGCGCTAACCGAGCTTTCAGAATTCAACGACATGAATGCAAGAGACTGTATTTTGACTGGTACGCCCGGTGGGGTCCTGGTGGAACTCACGCCTAAGGCCGCGTTGTGTAGCGCCGTCGCATCAGGCGTTATGTTGGTGAGGGCCGAAAAGACTAATGCGCCCGCCTAGTAGCTTGCGTTTGGGAAGGGTGCGTCGTAGGCGACGATCCCATCCGCTCTCAGGTCGATGCCTGGGCCTTCAGTCGCACCCGCCAGTCTTTCTGAGAGGTGATGGCGCGACCGGCGCATCGCGGTTCAGCCTTGCAAGTATCGGATCTCCATTGGTTTTTTGTTGAATAACTCATTCAATTATTTGCCGTCTGATTGGCAACCGAGCGAGTCTTGATTGGTCGCTCTAGTCGATCCCGAGCCGTTTCAGCTTCTTGTAGAGACCCTCTCGGGTGAGGCCAAGCTTGCGAGCAGTCAGAGCCTTGCGCCCATCGTTATTAGTAAGCGCCCGGCGCAAAAGCCAGCATTCGATTCGATCGAGCGCTTGGCGAAGCGTTTCCTCTGGGCGCGCGCCCGCGGCGATCGGTTCGAGGATATCCGTTAGTTTGGGTGAAAGACGGCGCGGCGTTATGAGCTGTCCACTGGGGGTGAGCATGAGCATTCGCAGCACTTCGTTCTCGAGCTCTCGGACGTTGCCTGGCCACGCGTAAGCTTCGAGCAGATGACAGGTTGCGAGTGAAAAGTGGCAGTCGAGCTTGCCTTCTCGTGGCCCGTGCCGGGTGAGGAACCCGCGGGCGAGCGGGAGGATGTCGGGACGGCGTTCGCGGAGCGGAGGGATTCCGATTGGGAATACGTTCAACCGGTAGAATAGGTCCTCGCGGAAAGTGCCGAGGCGAACCTCATCAGAAAGCACGCGATTCGTGGCCGCGACGATTCGGCAATGAATCGGTCTGGACTGCATTGCACCGACAGCTCGTACTTCGCGCTCTTGTAAGACACGAAGTAGTTTCGATTGAAGCGTGAGGCTGGTCTCTGCAATTTCGTCGAGAAAGAGCGTGCCCCGGCCAGCAGCTTCAAAGAGACCGGGCTTTGAACGATCCGCACCCGTGAACGCGCCGCGGGTATGTCCGAAAAGTTCGCTCTCTAGGAGATGTTCGGGGAATGCGGCGCAGTTAATCGCGAGAAAGGGTTCCTCGTCTCTGCATCCTCGCGCATGAAGCTGCCGGGCGATGACTTCTTTGCCAACGCCCGTTTCGCCGGTTACGAGAACGGTTGAAGGGCTCGAGGCGGCGAGCTCGACCAGATCGAGAACGGTCTGCATGGGCTCGCTCTTCGAGATCATGCAAGAGGCGTTCGCGGCCGGTACGTCCGCATCGGGCGCTTCCGAGAGGTTAGGCACACGGCGTGACGGATCAGTGGGTGGAGAGGGTGCAGGGGAGCTTGCGCTACCGGGTGCCAGGGGAGTAGTGAGGCAGGTCTTAGGTCGCTTGCTCTTCTGATCTGCGATCGAGTCGAGCGTCGCATTGATCTCGTTGACTAGACCGTGGCCTTTGCTGTCGTCGTTTAGGATAAGAATGGCGCCGATGCCCAACGAAAGAATAGCCTCGCTCGTATGTTCGAACCTCGAAGGCAATGCGAGTAGGACGATCTCGCGAGAGGCAAAACGCTCCAGCATCGAGAGTGCCCGTTCGATCTCGAGTTCCTTGGGGTCCTCTTCGACCTCGAAGAGGACCCCCTCAAACCTGACTGCGGGGAGTCCTGCAGCCTCTTCAAGGCTTCGGACCCAAGTGATGTCGAGTTCCGGGGCCTCGGTTACACCGCTTTTTGCCAGGCCCTCGCCACTGCCGATCCACAATACACTCCGAATCGTACGCATCTATTGCTCCCTTGTTCCGCAGCTGTGCGGTTCTGGAGCATCCTGCCTCGATTGTCAGGTCGGCGCGCTGCAATCCATCTCAAGCTTCGCTCCGGTAATTCTCCAACCGGATTAGAGATTGAGCTGCTTGATGGAGCGGAAGCGAGGAGCCTGGGGGAAGTGACGGAAGTGGTGATCGAGAGTTATGTCGGGTCCGCTTCGTGGAGCGAGTCCGTTTCCCAGGATTCGGAAATTCGACCGAGAGTTTCGATGGCCTCGGAGGCGAGGAGGTCGATGTCGGTTTGCGCGTGGAGCTCTTCGAGCATGTTCTGCGCTGCGCGTTCGGAGCTGCAAGGAACGACCGAATGATGTCCGATGACGTACCAATTGCCGTCGAGGCACTCCGTTCGCCAGGCTCCTTCAAGAGGAACGCATTCACCATTGGTCTTTACGAAAAAGGGTCGCTTGGACATGCCTGAGTCTCCGGCACCCAGCTTAACTGATTGTAGTGAAAGGAATACGTATCTTTATTGAAGAAATACGTGAGGAAGCCTTGAGCCCACTTTCACCAAACGAGCGAGGACCTGAGAGGCATTCGATGCAGCGTTGACATTGGAGAGGCGAGCTCAGCTGCGCTTGCGGATATCGACTTGCTCGCCTGATCCGATCAGGACCGCGTCGGCCATGCCCAGGAAGAAGCCCGTGCCGAGTACTCCTGGCAGCTGCACAAGCGCCGATTCGAGCGCGACGGCATCAAACGGAGGGGCCAACTTCGCGTCTAGGATCCAGTTTCCGTTATCGGTGGTGAGGGTTTCGCCGCGTGTATCGGTTCGCAGCTCCGCGTCCAGGCCGAGCCTCTTGAGCTCGTGTCGGACGAGGATCTCTCCAAAGGGGAGGATCTCGATCGGAAGTCGTCCGCGCTCGCCGATTGCGTCGACCAGCTTCTCCGGGCCGATCAGGATGACCAGTTGCTCGGAACTCGCGGCAACAATCTTCTCGCGAACCATCGCGGCGCCATATCCCTTGATCAGATTGAGGGCAGGGTCGACTTCATCTGCGCCATCGAAGGTGATGTCGAGTCGGCCGACATCTTCGAGACGTGCGAGTGGGATTCCGAGACCCTCGGCGAGCCTCGCCGTGGCTTTGCTCGTAGGAACGCCAGTGATTTGGAGGCCGTCTGCTACTCGCGCTCCTAACGCTTCTACAAACGCCGAAGCCGCGCGGCCGGTACCGAGACCTAACGTCATCCCGTCCTGCACCCATTCGAGCGCGGCTTTTGCGGCGCCTGTGGGAGCTTCTGCGGGAGATGCTCCAGGAGGTGTGGGCGGATTATGCTGTGATGTGGAGGGGGGAGGGGGTGCCATGCTTTAGCCGAGTGCCTCGTTCATCCAAGTTTGAATTTGTTTGAGTCCGCGGAGTGCATCCTCACCGAGGTCGATGCCGATCATTCGGCGACCTCGCTCCGCCAAGACGTTGTAGTCGCCGGCCGCCTGGGCTTCCACGAGCGTGTCGAAGTCGCCGCCCATATTCGGAATAGCAAGAGGTGCCGTCGTTCGCGCATCTTTGCTCTGCCAGAACTGAAGGCCGACTAACCGATTCGGTCCTCCCTTTTGGAGTTGTCCGGTCGAGTGCAGATAGCGTGGCCCGAAGTTGACGGTTGTTGAGACGGCTTTACCGCCCCGGGCGATCGTTGCGTCGCGCACTTGAGCGCGAATCGCCTCGAGTACCTCGCGGGAAGCCTCGTTATCAGCCACGAACCCGTTCAAGGCGAAGGTGTCGGTCGCTTCGATGGAGTCGAAGAGCGCTCGAAGGAGCGCCGGCGCATCTGAAGCGTTCCCAGAGGAGATGGTAGAGGAGGCGATCAGCTTAATACCTTCGCTCTCGATCGTCGCTGCGGGCACGGTGAGTGCTCCTCCTCCTGCCGCTGTTTCTATCAGCGCGCTGCTCGCGAGTTTTGCGGACTTCACGTCGGGCTGATCGAAGGGGTTAAGCGACCAGAGTGAGCCAGCGACGGAGGTGGCCATCTCCCATTGGAAGACCTCTTGGATGAGATCGAGCCCTTCCGCGAGTTCGATTCGGATCACCGGATGGCCGGCGGCTTCGAGTGCAGCAAGGCCGGCTTCCCGCGCGTCACGGGTCTTGTCACCGGTAACACTCAAGTCGACGAAGATGCGATCGTTCGCATAACACTCCGGCGCCATGAGCGGCTCGCCTGCAATCGGGATAATTCCGCCGCCGTGCTTGCCCGTCGATTCTGCGAGCAGTTGTTCGATCCAGTCCGTAAAGAGTTCTATCTCAGGCGAGACGTGCAGGGTGAGCTTGTCCCGTCCCTGACGAGAGAGCATGCCAATCGCGAGGCCAAGCTTCACACCGGGGCTCTGCTCCGGCGTGACGAAGGACGCACAGGCGGCGGCCATTGAGCGTGCTCGCAACTGCAATGCTTCAGGATCGAGGCCCATGGCTTCCGCAGGCAGAAGCCCAAAGGGCGAGAGCGCCGAGAAGCGTCCGCCTACATCTGCGCGGCCTAGCGCGGTTCCGAGGAAGCCGAGCTTATTAGCGCGGGCTTCGAGCTGACTGCCAGGGTCGGTGATTGCTACGAAATGCCGGCCAGCGGCATCTGCGCCAACCTTTTCGGCCAGTCGCGCGTAGACGAGTTCGAAGATGGCGTTCGGTTCGATCGTAGAGCCAGACTTGGAAGCGACGAAGAAGAGGCATCGTTCAAGGTCAAGCTCGGCTATTTCGGCTTCGAGAGCATCCGGGGCTGTCGTGTCTAGGACGCGAAGTGCGCGCGCCTTTCGATCCGTCCCGTCGCTTGCGGCCGCGGCTTCCGCCATGAACGTCTGTCCGAGCACGTCGGGCCAGAGGCTCGATCCGCCCATGCCGATCACGACTGCGGTTTCCGCTGGATGACGGCGGACGGCATCACGAAGGCCAGGGCTCCCGATCGCTTCTGTCGCAGACGCAGCGGGTAAGTCGAGCCAGCCCATCCAGTTGGCTTCGTCGGTGTCGGAGAAAATAGATGCTTGTTTTCGCCAGAGAGCATGGCTTCGGCCATTTTGCTGCCAGGCCTCGGCGGCGGATTCGAGATCCGCTGAAGCATGCCCTAACGCATAACGCGTAGACGGGAGTGCATCGCCAAGCAGCTTTTGCCGCTTCGTCTCGACGGACAAGAGAAGCCCATCAAAAGCATCGCTGAAGAGCGCGCAGCCCTTGGTGAGAAGCGCGTCTGTAATTTCCTTAAGTGAGATCCCGAGCGCATCGAGCTCTGAAAGCACAACATGCGCTTCCGCCTTGAGGGGCTCGGGATCTTTCCCGAGCGCATCTCGCACGTTGCCTTCTTTGCGGAACGCATCGAGCGTCGCGCCCGGCAAAGTATTGACGGTATGCAGGCCGATCAGTTCATCCACATAGAGCGTTTTCGGAAGGGCCGGGTCTTTTGTGCCGGTACTCGCCCAGAGTACGCGCTGTGGGTCGGCGCCGGCCTTAGCTATGCGCTGCCAGCGATCTTCGGCAAGTGTCTCGAGGAAGCGCGCGTAGGCGAGCTTGGCGTTTGCGATCGCCACCTTCGCGTTCAGGGCTTCGAGTCGTCCGCGTACTTCATCGTTCTTTTCGTTCTCGAGCTTGGCGTTAATCTGCTGTGCGACGCTCGCATCGATTCGCGAGATAAAGAAGCTGGCGACGCTCGCGATTCCCGAGACGTTCTCACCGCGCTCGAGTCGCGCTTCGAGGCCCGAGATATAGGCCTCGTGAACGGCTTCGTAGGCGTCTACGGCGAAGAGCAGGGTGACGTTGACGTGGATGCCGTCAGAGATCAGTTGTTGGATCGCCGGAATGCCCTCGGGCGTTGCCGGAACTTTAATCATGAGGTTGTCGCGGGAGACTGCCTTAGCGAGACGGCGGGCTTCGGTGATCGTGCCTTCGGTGTCCGTCGACAAATGCGGCGAGACTTCCAATGAGACAAAACCGTCCCGGCCTTCGCTCTCTTCCCAGACCGGTCGCAATACGTCGCAGCCGAGCTGGATGTCCTGGACTGCTAGTCGCTCGAAGACGTCGAGTGCATCGCTCGCCCCTTGACCGATTAGCGCACGCGCGGCGGGGTCGTAGTCTGTGGACTTCGCAATCGCATTCTCGAAGATAGCCGGATTTGAGGTGACGCCACGAATCCCTTCGTCTTGAACCCACCGGCGGAGTTCTCCCGAAAGCAGGAGCTCTCGACTTATGTTGTCGAGCCAGATCGATTGACCGTAGGTGTGGGCGTCGAATACAGGGGTCTTGCCCTTCGTCACAGTAGATGTAGACGAAGTTGAAGACGAGTCAGAGGCGGACATGGCGCGAGATCCTCGGGTGGGTTGCGGGGATCGGGGGGGCGTCTTGTGGCCGCCCAGTATAGGGCGGTCCGGATGAAGGGGGGAGGGGCAGCGACTCTTTGGGCGAAGAAGCCCGGCGAGTCGCGAAACTCGCCGGGCCGGTTTGGGGTGAGGCCTACGCGATCGCCCGAGCTGATTGTGTCGAATCGAGCGCGGGCTTGGCCTGGCGCTCAGGCAGCCTGAACCTCGATTCGGCGTGGACGACTTTCGGCGGTCTTGGGCAGCCGGAGCACGAGCACCCCGTTCTGCATCTTTGCGGTGACCGCCCCAGCGTCGATCCGTTCGGAGACCCTGAACTCCCTGTGGTAGCCACCGCTTCGGTATTCCGCGTGCCGCGTCGCGGGGGCTCCCTCTGCATTGGGAGCCGAGGCGTCGAG
Source organism: Deltaproteobacteria bacterium UBA4427 (assembly GCA_002390675.1). Taxonomy (GTDB): domain Bacteria; phylum Myxococcota_A; class UBA9160; order UBA9160; family UBA4427; genus UBA4427. The sequence goes on along the minus strand of DGPZ01000024.1, from coordinate 7,736 downwards.
CGCGAGCACGCCCTTGTCGAGTTGTATATCGACGTCGCCTTCATTGACCCCAGGCATATCCGCCAGGATTACGTAGGCGTCGGCGTCTTCGAGGATGTCGACGTCGGGTCGAGAGACGAGCCCGGGTCGGGTGTCTTCAGCGGCGACTTCGGATTTTACTCGTGGTTCGTTTTTTCGGTTCGTTTCGGTCGTCATGATGCGTTTCTCCAGTTTCGCGCGTCCTGCTTCGCACGAACGTGTGTGGCTCTTGGTCAGATCTTGGTCCTCCCTCAGCCGGGGCGGTCCATTCGAATGATCCGCGCTTAGTGGGTTTCGACTTTGATCTGACGTGGCTGCAAAGCGGGCGACTTCGGAAGCCTGAGTGTCAGAACGCCATCCTTATGACTCGCTTTCGCAGAGTCGAGATCGATCTCGACGGGAAGCTCGAAAGCGCGACGAAAATCCCCCGACTGGCGCTCGCGTCGATGAATCGCCGCACCATCTCCGTTCACGTATTCGATCTTGCGCTGTCCTGCGAGAGTGACCATCGCGCCCTCTATGGAAATATTGATGTCTCCTGGGGCGACGCCTGGCAGTTCTGCTGTTAGGGCAAAGCTTTCTGCGTTTTCAATAAGGTTGACACGCGGGTAGGCGCCTCGATTGCCGTGAAATTCTTGGTCCTGAGTGCACCGCATAGCGGATAACTCGCGTTGGAAGTCACTAGACAGGCTCGCTAAGAGAGAATTGTTTTTTCGAGACATACGCAATACTGTGTTCAATTTAATTCTCCTGTCGATCATGGCCGCGATACGCGCAATTCGGCACACAGATGCCGTGGCGCACGTGACGCATTCGACACGCTCGTTCGGTCGTTCCGGTTGGGCGTTTTGCCAGTGACCGGAACTAACTCGCTTTGGACACGAGGGAAGGGATGAGCACGCCTTGCCGCATGTCAACTTGGGCCGCTAAAAAAAAATGCGAGAGGGCCCGAGGGGAATGACTGCAGGGCAATAGAGCAATCCGGCAATGGGGCTACAGAGAGGCGAATGCCTCGAAATAGCCAGGCCAGGTCTTTGATACGCAACCCGGATCGAGGATCACGACGCCGGGGATGCGGAGCCCGGCGAGAGCAAAGGACATAGCGATTCGATGATCGTCGTAAGTTTCGATCTCGGCGCCGTGCATGGGCCGCGGTTCAATGCGGAGCCAGTCGTGACCCGCTTCAGCGCCGACGCCGAGCTTTCGTAATTCGGTCTCGAGTGCGTGAAGACGATCTGTTTCCTTGATGCGCAGATTGTAGATGTTTGTGATCGTGGTTGGTGCATCAGCGAAGGCACACACGACTGCGTAGGCAAGCACCGCGTCCGGGAAATCATTCATGTCGATTTCGCCGAGGCTCTTTAGCGAATTGTTAGGTCCGGTGACGGTGACTGCGTCGCGGTTTCGCTCGACGCCACATCCCATGCGCTCAAGCAGCCCAAGGATCTTGAAGTCTGCCTGAAGTGAGTTTGCACGCACGCCGTCGACCGTGACCTGTCCGCCTGCAATTGCAGCCGCTGCAAAGGGGTATGCGGCGGAAGAGGCGTCCGGTTCAATCGTATAGTCTCGCGGTTGGTAAACCTGGCCGGAGACGACGCGTAGGCGATCTTCGGCAATCCATGAGGCGCGTGCACCGAAGGCTTCCATCACTTCGATGGTGAGATCGATATAAGGGCGTGAGACGACGACGCTGTCCTTGAAACCGAGCTCTACATCCTGCGCCGCGTAAGGGGCAGCTTGGAGAACTGCGGAGACGTATTGGCTCGACCGGCTGCCGTCGATCAGAGCCGCGCCACCGGGCAGGCCGCCGCCATCTATACGGACTGGCGGACATTCATCCTGGCCCTCGACGGTCAACTCGGCGCCAAGGCCACGGAGCGCGTTAACAAGATCCGAAATCGGGCGCTCGCGCATTCGGGCGTTGCCGTCGATGACGATCGGGGCCTCGGCGAGGGTGAGTGCTGCCGTAAGGAAGCGGACGGTCGTGCCGGAGTTTCCGCAGTCGAGGGCGTTGGGTGGGGCTTTGAACTGGCCGCCCCGGCCGGTGACGAGCCAGTCTTCGAGGTCACCGGGGCCGGCGGATTCGGTGCGTAGGCCGATGCCCATGGACTCAAGGGCTTGGCGCATCACGACCGTGTCGTCTGAGTCTAGGCCGCCGCGGAGTCGACTTTCGCCGCCGGCGAGGGCAGCGAGGAGCAGCACGCGGTTGGTGATGCTCTTACTGCCCGGGACGACAGGGTGGCCATTGAGGGGACCGCGAGGTGCGATCGTGAGGCGTTCCGGCGGGGTAGCGGACGACTTGTCGGGCATAGACGTGGGAACTCCAGCAGGCGGGCGCCTACTGAGACGCTCGCCAGCGTGTCCTCGGCGTAAAGATTCGGCGCCACCGTAGCACGAGAGGGCTGTCTCTCGGCGCTTCGCAAGCCCACGACGACCTACTCCCAAGCCATTTCTGGCTATCGATTAGCCTTCCCTCACCGTTCAATGGGCTTCGCACGACCGTTCCGTTGACACTCCAAGGCCCCTTCGGCACACTCCGTCACCGGTTGGAATCCATAGATTTCTCGGAGACTTATGCTCTTGGCAGGTTCTCGGAAGCTTCTTCCAGAGACCTGTACTGGAGCCGGGGCGGTAAGCAAATCGCCGCTGCGTCACGAGGCTCGTATGTGAGGCCTGGATCTGAAAAGGGTCTGGGCGATCCTTGGGTTCCCAAAATCAGCTTGAACTGCGGACAGGCGAGAACCGGTCCCGCTCTCAAGAGCGAATCTGAGATCGAATCAAAGACAGACAACAGCGATCCCGGCGGCTCGAAGACGACGATGATTAGTAGACTGTCGTGTCGCGCTGCCGATTACCCCTGCGCGAAATTTCGCAGTCTGGAAGGGGTGGCAGGTTCGCAATCAGGCGTGCGCGCTGCGCGCAAACAAAACTGAACGATGCGCACGCGCCTGCAGGGTGACACGCACGACGTAAAAGCAACGAACGATTTTTTTGGCGGACGGCGAGATGAACCGCCCCGTGACTCAAACACTCGAGACCTGGCCTAACGCCAAATACTCGGGACAAGAATGATGGAGAAGAGAAGGGTGCCGAAAGTCCTTATTTCCGATTCCCTCGCCGAGCAAGGCGTTGCAGTCCTCGAACAGGCCAGCGGAATTGAAGTCATCAACCGACCTGGTTGCTCCCCCGCAGAGCTGCTTGAGCTGATAGCCGACGCCGATGGCCTCGCTATTCGATCGAACACAAAGGTCACCTCGGAAGTAATCGCCGCGGCGAAGAACTTGCGAATCGTCGGCCGCGCTGGAATCGGTGTCGACAATGTCGATATCGGAGCCGCCACGAAAGCCGGCATCGTCGTGGCGAACACGCCCGAAGGCAACAATATCACGACCGCGGAACACGCGATCGCATTGATGGTTTCCCTCGCGCGCCACATCCCCCAAGCCACCGCCTCCATGAAGAACGGCAAGTGGGAAAAGAAGAAGTTCCAGGGCATGGAACTCTACAACCAAACCCTCGGCGTTCTTGGCGCCGGCAATATCGGTAAGTTCGTTGTGGCCCGTGCCAAGGGTCTCGGCATGCGCGTCATCGTGCACGATCCCTACCTGACTCAGGAAGCTGCTGCGCGCTTGGAAGTCGAACGCGTTGAGCTCAACGAAATGATGAGCCGCGCCGACGTAGTGACGGTTCACGTTCCGAAGACTAAGGAAACCACCGGTATCCTTGGTGCTGCACAGTTTGCGAAGGCAAAGCCGGGATTGATCGTGATCAACGCCGCACGCGGTGGGATCGTAGATGAAGCCGCGTTGTACGAAGCCCTCGAATCCGGGCAGGTTGGTGCCGCCGGTCTTGACGTATTCGTCGAAGAGCCGCCGGCGGCGGACCATCCGCTCGTTAATCACCCGAACGTCATCTGCACGCCGCACCTTGGCGCGTCGACGGAGCAGGCACAGATTAATGTTGCCGTCGCGGTCGCTGAGCAGATCCGCGATTACCTCTTGAAGGACGAAGTGCGGAACTCGATCAACGTTCCGACTGTCTCGCCGGAGCAGATGGCCGAAGTCGGTCCCTATGTCTCGTTAGGTGAGAAGCTAGGGTCGTTCCAAGGCCAGCTTGCCCAAGGCCGCGTCGATGTCGTCGAAGTCGAGTACTCGGGTGAAGTTGCCGAACTCAAAGTCGCGCCGATCACGATCGCCGTTCTTAAGGGAATCCTCTCGCCGGTACGCGAGAGCGTGAACCTCGTGAACGCTTCGCATATCGCTCAGGAACTCGGCATCAAGGTCATTGAGAGCAAGGTCGCCCGGTCCAAGGACTTCGCGTCCTCGGTCACGGTCAAGGTGAAGGGGGTCGTCGATCGTCTGGTCGCTGGCGCCGTCTTCCACGGAGATCAACCGCGCATCGTGCGAATCGATGACTTTATGCTCGAAGCTATCCCCGACGGTTGGACGCTTCTGATTCATAACCATGATCAGAGCGGTGTGGTTGGCAACGTCGGGACACTCCTCGGTTCTTCCGGGATTAACATCTCTCGCATGCAGCTCGCTCTTCACGAATCTCGCGGTGAAGCTTGCATGCTCGTCAACATCGATCAGGACCCCAGTGAAGCGGTTCTATCAGCGCTGCGCGACGCGGAAAACATGATCGCCGTGCAGGTATTGGAGCTTTAAATATGTCCACCGTCGTTGCAGTAGGCGCCCAATGGGGCGACGAAGGAAAAGGTAAAATCGTTGATTGGCTCGGCCCGCAGGCTGACCTCGTGGCCCGCTTTCAGGGCGGGAATAACGCGGGGCACACGCTCGTCGTGGACGGCGAGACGACTGTCTTGCACGTCGTTCCCTCTGGAATCCTGCATGATGGGTCGGTCAACTTGATCGGTCCTGGGGTGGTTGTTGACCCCGGGGTTCTGTTAGGCGAGCTCAAGAAGCTCGAAGATCGCGGAATCCTGCGCGACCCATCACGGATCCGCGTATCCGGTCGAGCACACGTGATTCTTCCGTGGCACACGGCGCTTGACGGCGCGCGTGAAAAGAAAGCCGGCGATGGCAAGATCGGTACGACCGGTCGCGGCATAGGCCCTTGCTACGAAGATAAAGTCGCTCGTCGCGGTGTGCGCGTCGCTGATCTGCGTCAGCCTGAAGAGCTTCGCGTGAAGCTCGAGTCGATCGCGGAGCAGAAGAACATCGAACTCACCAAGATCCACAACGTGGATCCGATCAATGTCGATGTTCTCTATGAACAGTGCATTGAATGGGGGCGCCAGCTCGACCAATACATCGATCATACGGGTCGCATCATCGATCGCTCCCTGCGTGCTGGAAAGAACGTTCTCTTCGAAGGCGCCCAAGGCACTTTCTTGGACATCGACCATGGCACCTATCCCTTTGTGACCTCGTCGAATTGTGTCGCCGGCGCCGTCTGCACAGGCAGTGGCATCGGCCCGACCCGAGTCGATCGAGTCATCGGCATTACCAAGGCCTACACGACGCGCGTTGGCTCAGGTCCGTTCCCGACCGAGCTCGAAGACGAGACAGGTGAGGAGCTTCGTCGTGCTGGTGCCGAATTCGGAGCCACGACGGGACGTCCGCGACGCTGCGGTTGGCTCGACGCTGTTCTGCTCCGCGAAGCGGTCACGGTCAACGGCTTAACTGATCTCGCGATCAACAAGCTCGATATTCTGAGTGGTTTTGATGAGCTCAAGATCTGCACGGCCTACGACATCGACGGCAAGGTCACCGAATACTTTCCCATGACCCTAGGCGAAGCCGAACGCGCGATTCCGATCTACGAGACGATGCCCGGCTGGAACGAGGATCTCACCAAGCTCACGTCCCTCGAACAGTTCCCCGCTAACGCTCGCCGCTACATTGAGCGAATCGAGGCCCTGGCCGAAATTCCTGCAGCGGTCCTTTCCGTCGGCCCCGGCCGCGAAGAGACGATTATTTTGCGGGAGCTGTTCAGCTAAGCGGGACGATCCAGCCGAGTCCGGCTCGCTTGGAATTAGTCGAAAGAAAATGAAATGCGTGCGCGCTGCCTCTGGGTTGCGCGCACGTTTTCGTTTGGGGGGTGTGGTGGAGCTTTGATTCGCACTGATCGACCTCAAACTTCGACAGAAGCTTGATCGAAGCCGGCTGCGAACCGATAGCTCCCCAGTCGCCCGCGTATCGCGGGAATGGGAATAGGACTGGGGTAGGGGATGAGTAAGTCGGTTCGAGTCTTGTCGGGGAATCTGTGGTTCGGTCGCGCCGATCCCGATGCACTCGTGGCACTTCTTCGTCAGTACGAAGTAGACGTCTTTGCAACTCAGGAGCTCGGCTTTGAATGCGCCGAAGCGATCTCCGAAGTGCTTCCCTACGGCTGCCTGGAACCCCACGAAACCTTTCAGGGAATGGGCATCGCCGCTTCTGCTCCGATCGATTACTCCCGCATCCCCCTCGAGTTTCGCCCCGCCCGCCGCGCTGTCCTCGATCCCAAGGATTGGCACGGTCTGACGCGACCTCTCGATCTCGTGAACGTGCACTTCCAAGCGCCACACTCTATGAGTCCGTTCCCCTCCTTCAGAGTCCGCTCGAAGCAAGCGAGTCGGCTCGAGCAGTTCTTCGATGCGGAGCCTAGCGATGCACGCCTTGTCGTAGGCGACTACAACGCAGCACCTGGGTGGCCTCTCTACCACCGCATGGCGCGACGCTTCACCGATCAGGCTGTTGTTTCCGCACGACGTGAAGGACGAGAGGTCGAGCCGACCTGGGGGCCTGGGGGCGAGAGCCGCAGGCTCTTCCGGATTGATCAGGCTATGGGCGCGGGTGTATTTGTCGAGAATTTCCGAGTCATCGATCTGCCCGGTAGCGATCACTCCGGGCTGCTATTCGATTGCACGCCGGAAGAGCTGGGCGACGAGGATCACGCCTAACGAGCCAATCGAGCTCAACTGTAAGCAAATCCTCTCATTCAGTCCCCAAAGTAATTCTCCAAACCCATTCCCAAAACCAAGGCACCGAGACGATCGAAAATGAATCGCCTCGGTGTGTTCGAGTGGCAGCTCGAAGTTTGGTTTGAATTGGGAGTTGAAGCAGAGGTTTGACTTGGGGACGTGGGTGTGGTCGGAAACGTGCGTGGTTGTGGTGAGATGTGGGCGAGTGGAGTGAAGACCCGTCCCGATCAGAAGGGCAGGGCCCAGTCCGATGACGGGCTCTGCGCGCGCGCGGTCCGCGAGCGTGCCTGACGCGGCGAGTGACTGCTCGGCGAAGCGACCTTACGCATGCCGACTGCGCGACGGGTCCGTCCCCAGTTCGCCGGAGCCGGGACAGCCCATGCATCTGCGCGAACCGATTGCATCCGGCGAGCCGGTCGGCCGCTTTCGGCCGTCGTTTCGGAGTTCGCATCCGCGTCCGATTGGTTGAGATCCGCCGGAGTGCAGCTAGGGGAGTTCGTAAGCGTTCGTACCCGCCGCATCGGAACCGGGCCGATCGAAGTCTCGGAGACATCGGCCGGCGCGTAGAGATCGTCGCCCTTTAGGTCCTGGAAACGCTGCGCCCGC
>DGPZ01000024.1:0-146 GCA_002390675.1 Deltaproteobacteria bacterium UBA4427 | reverse complement strand
CAGAGAAAGACGCTACGTCTTCAGCGTAGAGGGTGTTGAAATTGAATGGCTTGATCGGTGCACTCATTGAAATGGTCTCCTGGGGTCGTCGGGATTGAGCGACCTTAGGCGAAGGAAAGGCGAAAAGCAATAAAAAGGCGAAAGTG
>DGPZ01000123.1:57668-92548 GCA_002390675.1 Deltaproteobacteria bacterium UBA4427 | reverse complement strand
GCGTCCTCCGAAGATTCATCGAGCCATGCTATGAACAATTCGAAGCCTAGGGCGAGAACCGCCGCTCCCAGAAAGAGGCCGATGATTCCCATAGTCAGCATACCGCCGATGGCGCCCATGAATATGACAAGGGACGGGACATTGGCTCCTCGCCCGAAGAGGAGTGGTTTAAGCACGTTGTCGACTCCGCCAACAAAAACACACCAAACGAGAAGAGTCAGCGCAGCTCCCTTTGACAGGGTCGTGAACGCGATCACGATCGGAATCGCCATCACGACTAACACGGGGAGCTGAACCACCGCCGCGATCAGAACCAAGAGCGCCCAGAGTCCTGCGCCCGAAATCCCAGCCACAATGAATCCTGCGCCTGCGAGCAGCGCCTGTAATGCGGCCACGCCGACAATGCCCTGAACGACGCCTCGAATTGTGCCGTTCGCGAGTTCCACGAGCTCCGAACCGCGGGCCGCGCCTGCCATGCGATGGCCGAATCTCTGGATGGTTTCACGGCGAGTTTTCGCGCGCACTAACATCACGCCAGCAATCAATATCGAAGCGATTAATTGCAACACACCAGCGCCGACACTTCCTACGACTCGCAACAGCTGGCTACTCGCAGCCTTCAGCTGCGGCGAGAAGCGCGACAGGGCCTGTCCGAGATTCTCGTTTGCCGCAATCCAACCGTCGAAAACTTTCTGCCCGACAAAGGGGATCTCTCTAATCGATTCATTAGGCGTCGGCACATTAATCGTCCCGGCTTTAAGCTGCTGCGCGACGTCCTGCCCACCAGAAATCATCGTTTCGGAGAAGATCACCGTCGGAACGAAAAGCCCAAGGAGTACCGCAGTCACCGAGATGAACGCCGCGAGCGAGCGTCGACCGCCGAGTTTTTCGCAGAGCCACTCGAAGGGTTCATCGACCGCGATCGCGATAATCAGCGACCAAATGACGATTCCTAGAAAAGGCGCGATGATCAGCAAGCACCAACCGACGAGAAAAACGATCGCTCCAAGTCGAATCGAAATCTCTAGCGCGTTCCGAATCTCGGGCGCTTTGCTCGAATCGTCTCCCACGCCGTTCGGGGATTGCGGATCTTGCACGTGAGGCCCTCGGTCAGCTGTTTCAATGTAAGGGGGGGTACTATCAGGAGGCTACCCGACCGCTGTTCTAGAAAACAACTCTTCGTGCGACATCCTTCGGGCATCGTCCGTCCCAGCAGTCAGCAAAGCCCCAGCCGCTCCCGCACCTCGTCCGGCGTTGCGATTTCACGTCCATGCCGACTCGCCATCGCCACGACCTCGCGAATGACATCCGCATTTGTTGCCGGCTCCCCGTGCCCGAGCCCCGGATAGCCAAAGTCCCCCAGTCCGATCGCCACATGCCCGCCCTGCTCGATGGCCATTTCAGCGAGCGGCAGAGCATTCGCGCCGAAACACGCGGCAGCCCAGACACAGTCCACGCTCGCTGGCACGAAATCGATCAAAGCTTGAAGCCCCCGCGGCGTCCCTGGGTGCCCCGCGATCAAACCGCCTTCGGTCGTAAATAGTTCCGCGAATACCGTATTAGGCAATACGCCTGTTTTGCAAAACGCCTCGAGCAACCTGAGCGACGCGATATTCCAAATTGCGGTCATAGGCTTCGCGCCGACGGCATCCGCTCTCGCGGCGAGCGCCTTCAACGTCCCGACCGAGTTGTAGTAAACGAGATCATCCCCTAACACGTGGTCCGCCCCCTCAGGCCAGATCGGAAGAGAGATACTCGCGAGGTCGAGGGGAACCAGATCTGCGCGCGTCGCGTCGTCCTCGGCCATTGCTTCGATATGTCCAATACGATCGTCGAGTTCCACTACAGTACTCGCACCAAGCGTCGGCATGATGATCGCATCACAACGAGAACGAATTTCGCGCGCCGCCGCCTTGTAGAGTTCCGTGTCATTAGACGCCGCCCCCGATTCCGGATCGCGCGCGTGATAGTGAACGATCGACGCCCCCGCTTCGCGACACGCGGCAGCATCCGCCCCGATCTCCGCCGGCGAATAGGGCACGTTCGGATTGGGATCGCGCATCGTGTACTCGTTGAGGCGCGCGTCGATGATCAGTTTTTCCATATTTCCTCCAAGGCGGCTAACCACGAATTTGTCAGAAGAATGACGGCCCAGGGCGAAGTGTGCGAACCCGTTCTGGTGGCGAGCCGAGTTGCCTAGGCCGCCGCGGCTTCTCAGATCGCCCTGATCCCCCCAGGCCACGCCATCGACCCAAATTCTGCCGCCCGTATGCCTCCCGCGGAAGCGTACGGGCGCTATTGTTCAGGTCGCGCCGAACGATCGTTCGGATCGCGCCCAGACCAGCAGGAGACCCATCATGAAGACCGACAACCCCGTCGCCCAGGAACTCGGCTACACGCCCTTCGATGCTGACAATCACTATTACGAAGCGCTTGACGCGTTCACGCGCCACGTTCCGAAGAACATGCAGGCACGCTGTGTTCAGTGGGCCGAGATTGAAGGCCGCAAGCATCACGTCGTCGGCGGCAAGCTCGCACATGCCGTAAAGAACCCGACCTGGAATCCGATCGCGATGCCCGGAGCCATCTCCGACTTCCTCCGTGGCAACCCGAACGGCACCGACATGGGGGCCGCGCTCCGCGAACGCGAGCCGCTCCCCGACTACTACATGAAAAACGATGCACGTATCGCAAAAATGGATGAGCAGGGCATCGAAGCGATGTGGCTCTTCCCGACTCTCGGCGTGCTCTACGAAGAGCTGATCAAGAACGACACGGAAGCTGTCAAGACGCTCTTCCACGGCTTCAACCGATGGTTGAACGAGGATTGGGGTGTCGCCCATGAAAACCGCATTTTCGCGGCGCCTTATATCACATTGACCGACGTCGACTTCGCATGCAGCGAACTCGAATGGGCGCTCGCGCAAGGCGCACGCGTCGTCTGCATGCGCCCCTCCGCGGTACACACGCCGCACGGCAGTTTTTCCCCTGCCGATCCGCGCCACGATCCTTTCTGGGCGCGCGTCTCCGAATCGGGGATCACCGTAGTCATCCACGCCGGCGACTCTGGCTACACTACCCACGGCTACGTGCGGGACGGCTTCACGGCGGATGCTGCAGGCTCGGCCATGTCGCCCAATATTAAGCACTTCAACATCGAGCGCGCGGCCTACGACTTCCTCATCACGTGTGCCTTCGAACGGCTCTTCGAGCGCCATCCCGGCGTGCGCATCGCCTCGATCGAAAACGGTGCAGAATTCCTGCCCGACCTCTTCCGAAAGCTCAGGCAGTCACGCGACCGACTCGCGATCACCAACTACTACAAGGAAGACCCGGGTCTGCTCTTTAAGGAGCACGTCTGGATCAACCCCTTCTGGGAAGACGACGTTTACGAGGTCGAAGAGCATATGGGTTCAGACCGAGTCATCTTCGGCTCGGATTGGCCGCATATCGAGGGCATGCCGACGCCGCTTGCTTACGTGAAGGAACTCGAGAAGTTCGATGACTCGCAGCAACTGCGGATTCTCCGCGACAACACGCGCGAGCTGAACGAGCTTCGCCCTGCTTAAGACCTTCTGAGCAATCCATTCGACGAAACGCCCGCGCGGTCTCTGTAAAACGAGTGCCGACGCGGGCGTTCTCGTACCTGCCCTCTACTACACCTTCGACTACTCTTTTGGCCGAGGCTCCCTATCACCTCGTTGAACGATTACCCAAACAAGGAAAAGCCCATGAGTCGCGCCCTCGACGGAATCCGTGTTCTCGACCTCAGCACCTCACTCGCCGAAGCCACCGGTCGCATTCTTGCCGACCTCGGGGCGGAAGTGATCAAAGTCGAACCGCCGGGGGGCTGCGACGCGCGCTTCGCGCCGCCCTTCGCCACGACGCCCACCCAGGAGAATCCTCGACCGCAAGGCGCGGGGGATGACCCGGAGCAGTCGCTCTTTTGGCGCGCCTTTGGTCTCGGCAAAAAAAGTGTCGTACTCGACATCGATGTCACGAGCGATCGCGACCGACTCCTTGCACTCGTCGACACCGCCGACATCTTGATCGAATCGTCCACGCCCGGTGACATGGAAGCTAAGGGCCTCGGATTCGATGCACTGCATGCCCGAAACCCCATGCTGCTTTACGTGTCAGTCTCACCCTTCGGCCAGACGGGCCCTCATGCCAAACTGCCCGCGACGGACCTAACGATCGCGGCGTCTGGTGGATTCCTGAATGCGACCGGAGACGGCAACCGCGTTCCGATTCCCGTCGGCCTTCCCGAAACGGCGCATCTCGGTGCCACTCAAGCCGCCGCAGACGTCTTAATGGCGCTGTACTCGCGCAACCGTTCAGGAGAGGGACAGCACCTTGATGCATCGATTCAGGCTGCCGTCCTTTGGAGCCTGATGAACCTCACGGGCTATGCCGCGGCGGGACAGAATATGCCCCAGAGTGGTGATGACCGTTCTGAGCGTACGGGATCGATGCCTGTTTTTCCCGGCCTAGACCTGCCCGTGATCGAAGCCTGCAAGGACGGCTACATCGCGATCGTGCTCGTGTTAGGTGCTCAAGGCGCCTTCGGATTCAACGCCTGCATGAACTGGATCGGCGAGCAGGGAGAGCTCGACGCGGACCTGATGGAAATCGATTGGATGACCTGGATCCAACAGCTCCAGGACGGAACGCTGTCGCTAGAGACTGCGCTCCGCGCAATCTCCCAGTTCAAGGCCAAGATGCACTCTATGACGAAGGCCGAGATTCAAGCGGAAGCGGTTCGGCAGAAATGGTTGATCTCGCCCATCAATTTGGCTCCTGATCTTCTCGCAGATCCCCAGCTTCTCGCGCGAGATTTCTGGATCGACGTGGACGGAGAAAAGCAGCCCGGTCCTTTCGCGCGGCTTTCTGGAACGCCGATCGAATACGACCGCCCCGCTCCGACCCTTGGCCAGGACCAGGCGCTCGTCGATTCCCTCGACCGCAAACCACTCGCCCCGACCGTCTCGTCGCCCACGCCGCGAACGCAAGCCTTCGAAGGCCTCAAGGTCGCGGACTTTTCCTGGATCGCTGCCGGGCCCTTGATCTCAAAGGACCTAGCCAATCTTGGCGCCACGGTCTTACGCGTCGAAACCGAAAGTCGCATAGACACGCTCCGGTTTATTCCGCCGTGGATCGGTGATCCCGGAACGACGACGGGCCACGCCGCCGCCAACATGAATCAAAGCAAGCTCGGCATCGCCATCGATTTCACCAAGCCTGAAGGTCTCGCCGTCGCGCATAAGATGGTCGAGTGGGCCGACGTTGTCGTCGAAAACTTCACCCCGGGCACCGCGGAACGAATCGGCCTCGGCTACGAGCAGCTCAGCAAAATCAAGCCCGACATCGTCATGCTCTACAGCTGCATGCGCGGGCAAACAGGCCCCGAGCGAAAGCACACGGGATTCGGTCTCCATGGCTCCGCGCTCGGTGGTTTCACCGCGATCACGGGCTGGCCCGACCGCAAGCCGGTCTCGCCCTGGGGCGCGTACACCGACTTTATCTCCCCTCGATATGCGCTCTCCGCTCTTTGTGCAGCCCTTCATCATAGAGACCAGACCGGTGAAGGACAGGTCATCGACATCTCACAGATCGAAGCGTCTATTCATCACCTAAACCCCGCGATCCTCGACTATCAAGCCACAGGCCGGCTTCTAGAGCGCCCCGGATTGGCCTCTGAACGCGGATGTCCGCATGGGGTTTACCGTACGAGCGAGACCGAGCGATTCGTCGCTCTCGAGACGCGCACACCTGAACAATGGCAAGCGCTATGCGGCACCATTCCTGGGCTGGCCGCACTCGGAGGGAGTGAACTCGACTCTGTCGACGCTCGAATCGCCCTGCGCGACGAAATTGATGAGATCGTTTCGGAGTGGGCATCTACGCAGAAAAGCTTCGATGTGGCGGATGCGCTTAGGCACGCCGGAGTTCCGGCATACGTGCCGTTACGCCCCTTGGACTATCACTCTGATCCACAGCTCGCGGCCCGAAACTTCTTCGTCGAGCTCAATCACGGGGGCTTCGGCAAGAGTATTTTTGATGGGCCGGTCACGACGTTCTCCAAAACGCCGAGTCGGCCGACCGCTGCAGGCCCCCTCATCGGCGAGCAGACCTTCGAAGTCATGAAGGATATCCTTGGATATTCCGACGACGAAATTTCAGAGATGGCCGCGGCAGGTGCGCTGTCTTAGCCGGCCTTTCACCGGGCCAACACCGGGCCTAGACGGGTACCTCGGCCCAGGCCCAGAAGAAACTGCTAGGCGTCGAGATCCTTCGCGAAGAGCACGCGTGCGCCCAAGATGGCGGGCGCGATCATCCACGGCATATTAAACACTAGATAGTAGGCCGTATTCGGCGGCGGATGGGGACCTAAGAACGTCTGCACGAAATAGAAGAACATGTTCGTAACAGCAGCTCCAGCGTAAATCAGCCCCAGCGGCCTGAGCCATGGCCGCAACCGGATCAGGCCGATCATCACGAAGAGCAGAGCCGGCGCCTGAAAGAATCCGTCAAAGAGCGTCGCAGCAATCAGGTTCGGAGGCGGATCCAAATGAGCTGGCTCTTCTGCAACCGCCCATTCATGAAGCATCTGCAGTGGCGGCCATGGACTATCCGCGGAGACCGGCACTCCCAGCCCTTCAGGTAGGCTGAACAAAAATCCGTAGAGCACCGAGATGCTGAAAAAGAGAACCAGCCCAAAATCCAAAGGACGACGATAGATCGGGGTGTTCGGTGTCATGCAGGACTCCTTACTTCCGTGCGGTTGCGCGCGGCGTTGATCCACGGAACATAGGGGAACCCCACACGGGCGAAACACGCTCGAATAAGTGATTTGGAGATCCAATGCACAGTACAAATTCGACGCTCAATACGATCGCGCTGGGCCTTTCAGTCCTGCTCGGCGGGTGCAGTGTCGACACGATGCCTCCCGCCAACCTGCCTGCCGCTCGCGCTGATATTCCCGTGCCGGATGCGCTTCCCGGCTGGCGAACTTGGGCGATCAATCGCGTCCTCGAAGGTCGCGTCGATTGGCAAGGCGCTCGCTCGGGATTCGTCGTGCTCGTCGCGCGCAATGGCCACTTGATTCACAGCGCCTCTGTCGGCCACCAGGACGTCGAAGCGGAACTCCCCATGACCGTGGAGACGCGCTTCCAGATCGCTTCCATGACCAAACCCGTGATTGCCGTCGCCGCGATGATTCTCGTCGAGGAAGGCATCCTCGATCTCGACGACCCGATCACGAAATACCTGCCGAGCTTTTCCTCGGTCGAGATTGCAGAGTTCGATGCGCAGGGAAATGTCTCAGGAACACACCCGCCCGAAAACCCCATCCTTCTGCGGCATGTGCTCTCCTTCACCTCCGGCATGGGCCCCGGGATGGACAAGTCTTCGTTAGCTAAGCGGTGGCAAGAAGAAGGGATCTACCACGGAGAGGGCTCGCTCACGGAGCGAATTGAACGACTGGCCGCCCTACCCCTCTTCTTCGAACCCGGCACGGAATGGCGCTACGGCAATTCAATGGACGTCGTCGCACGAATCGTAGAAATCGCCTCGCGCCAACCCCTCGAACAATTCCTCGAAGCGCGGATCTTCCGGCGCCTCGGCATGGACGCGACGTACTACTACAAGGACATGCCGGAGAATGAGCCTCTGGCCACGATGTATTTCTTAGATGATAAGGGTGATCTCGTCCCCGCAGACCAGACGCATATCCCGGACGACTGGACCCCGGGCGGATTTGGCTTGGTGTCGACCGCACCCGACTATATGCGCTTCGCACTGATGTTATGGAACGATGGCGTTTACAACGGCGTTCGCATTCTCAAGAAGGCATCGGTCGAGCGGATGCAGACGTTCGAGATCGAATCCGGCGTGCTCACGAACGCGGGAATACAAGGCCTCGGCTTCGGGTTAGGCGTCGCCGTTGTCGCAGATCAAGAAAAGACGACGAGGACGACTCGTACCGGCGACTTTTCATGGAGCGGCGCCTACGGCACACATTTCTGGGTGAGTCCCTCGACGGGGATCACCCTCGTCGTCATGCAGCAGCAGTTCATGCCACCGGGAAGCGGCGAACTGCCGATCGTTCCGGCGCTCGTTCAGGCCCTCGCGCTCACGGACGAATGACTCACACCCGCGCCCTTCGCGCATTCAGTCCTGCCCACATTCACTAGAAGCTCGTCAACCGAGAAGATTTTCAGTTAGTCGCCGCCCGGCATCAGCCCAAGCTGCGTCATCAGCCCGAGCGTATCTGAATAGCGGTAAGTCTCCTTCACGCGGCCGTTCTCGACCCGCAGAAGCGTGCAGTTCTCGACGTGAAATTTCTTACCGCTGGCGGGGCGCCCGAAAAAGTCGCCATCATTCGTCCCGGTCAGTGTGTATCGCAGCGTAACGAGACCATCGGTCTCTCCAATTTCGAGTATCTCGAGATGGACATCGCTCGTCGCGTCCCACCAGGCTGCGAGAGCGGCGACTTCGACGTCCCGGCCTGAGTTCTGCGGCTTGCCATGCACGTAGGATAAATAGTCCTCGTGAAGAACCTCTCGGTAGCCCTCGGCATCCCGCCCGTTGTCACACTCCACGACACGCTTCACACATTCGATCGGTCCCAGCATAATCAGATATCCTCCCTATTGATTTCGACTAACGTCCAGTGAAGACGGGCTCGCGCTTTTCCATAAATGCCCTCGGGCCCTCTCGCGCATCTTCGGTCTGCGTCACTCGTGCCGAGATCTCGGCTTCGATCCCGTACGCTTCTTCAAGTGCGACCCCGCTCGTACGAAGCACGGCTTCTTTGATCGCCGCCACGGCGACCGGAGCATTCCGCTTCAAGCGGTCCGCAAATTCCATAGCGCGTGGCAACAATCGTTCGGGCGGAACGACATCGTTCACGAATCCAATGGAGAGCGCGTCTTCGGCTGAAATCGCATCGCCGGTCATCAAAATCTCCATGGCCTTGCAGTACGGAATCTGCCGCGGCAGCCGTACCATGGAGCCCGCGCCGGGGACGAGTCCGCGCTGGGTCTCGGTGAGCCCGAAAGATGCGGTCGTCGAGGCAACGCGAATATCCGTGGCCTGCAGGAGTTCACAACCTCCTGCGAGAGCAAAACCATTCACTGCCGCAATGATCGGCTTGTAGAGCTCGAAGGGACGCAAGAGCGCGGTCGACATGTAATGCCCCAAGTCGTCCATCAGCTTCTCGCTCCACTCGTCGTCGGGCTTCTTAGCGCCAGTAAAGAGCGGCAATAGCATTCCGAGATCGCCGCCGGCGCAAAAGGCCTTGTCGCCTGCGCCGGTAAGGATCGCAACTCGCATCTCATCGTCGTCGCGATAGTCGATCCAAGCCTCGGCCAGTCGAATGATCGATTCGGGGCTAAACGCGTTGCGACGTTCCGGCCGATTGAGCGTAATGGTCGCGACACCGTCCTCTTTTTTATAGATCAAGTCGGGCATTGGAAAGCGGGCTCCTCGGGTGTTAGATGCGAATGACCAAAGCCCAGCGACGGCTCGACTCAACTGATGTCATGAGAGCCAATCTAACAGTATTTCGCTAGGGGCATTCATCCAGTCGTTCAAGCAGCACGCTGCCCCTACCGCTAGACTCGTTCGGTAAAGCCAACGGAGGGAGCCATGCACGCACATGGAGTCGAAATTCACCGCAGCCACCGCGCCGGATGGCTTCGCGCCGCTGTCCTCGGCGCGAACGATGGCATCGTTTCGACCGCAAGCCTCGTGCTTGGCGTCGCGGCGGCCGAGGCCAGTCGAAACGGCGTGCTGACGGCAGGCCTTGCTGGACTCGTGGCCGGGGCAATGTCCATGGCAGCTGGTGAATACGTCTCGGTCCATTCTCAGAAGGATGCGGAAGAGGCCGACCTCGCCAAAGAGCGCCTGGAGATCGAGGAAGATCCCGAGATAGAGCTCGAAGAACTCACTCAGATCTATCGTGCGCGGGGCGTCGACGCCGAAACGGCAGAATGCGTCGCCACGCAACTCATGAAACACGATGCGCTAGAAGCGCATGCGCGAGACGAACTCGGCATCTTCGATGCGACGAGCGCGAACCCACTTCAAGCCGCGCTGGCTTCCGGGGCAACCTTTGCTCTTGGCGCCGCAATTCCGCTGACGGTCACCAGCATTGTTCCCAACAGCGCCCTGATGGGCAGCGTCGCCGGCGTATCGCTCGTCGGACTCGCCGCCCTCGGCGCGCTGGGAGCGCGTGCAGGCGGCGCAGCAATGCTCAATGGCGCGGCCCGAGTCACTACCTGGGGCGCACTGGCCATGCTACTCACGAGCGTCGTCGGAAGACTCTTCGGCGGGGCGTTCTAGCCCACTCATTCAAACGCGACTGACCTAACAAGCCAGCCTTAGCCTGGAGGTCTGGTAGCTAAATTTTGGAAGGCGAGGTAGAGGTAGGCAAGCAAGAGCATTGCCGCCCACATGGCTGTTGCCCCCGTCGGCCAAGGTTCGCCAAGACGCGACCACGGACTCAGGTGTGCTGACGTGAAGTCCAGCACTCGAAGGCGCGCCTTATTCGCTGTGCTTAGAAAAGCAATCTGGCCCATCAGCCAGACTTCGGCGACACGAGACCAGGCCTCGGGCAGCAACTTGCGCCAAACCCAATCGACGTCGAGCACGACACTTCGGAGTTCCGGCGGATAGAGCTTCGTCTTCATGAGAAACGTGAAGGCGAGCGCCGAGAAGAGCAGCAGCTGCAGCATCTGAACTACGTGGCTCGTCGTATACGGCACGTATTCGACTGGATAGGGCAGGATTTTATAGAGAATGCCCGGGAAAACCCCGATTCCGATGCAGAAAAATGCAGCGATGGCCATCGCGGCCAGCATGTTAAGCGGCGCTTCCTTAACACGAAAACCGCGGTCATGAGCGAAGAACGCGAAGAACGGAATTTTGATCCCTGAGTGGTGGAATACGCCGGCTGAGGCGAAGAGTAGAATCAGGAACGGAATCAAGTAGTGACCGTCCGCAGCCGCCGTCAGAATCATTGACTTCGTCACAAAGCCACTTGTCAATGGAAAGGCCGAAATCGAAGCTGCACCAATAATGCAGAAGACCGTTGTCCAGGGCATCGACTTATACAAACCGCCCAGTTCCGAACCCTTCACCGTCCCGACGCGCAGCAAGACAGCACCCATCGACATAAAGAGCAGCGCCTTGTAGATGACGTGCGCGAAGACATGCGCGACGGCGCCGTTAAGAGCGAGTTCAGTACCGATCCCGATCCCGACAACCATGTAGCCCAGTTGATTATTCAAGCTGTAGGCGAGCACTCGGCGCAGGTCATTCTCGATCACCGCGAAGAAAATGGGGAACGCCGTCATCGTGGCGCCAATGGGAATCAGAATCTCAGTTCCCGCAAATCCACGCGCAAGCGCGTAGATCGCAAGCTTCGTAGTGAAGCCCGACAGGAAGACCGTTCCTGTGATCGTCGCTTCCGGATACGAGTCTTTCATCCAGCCGTGCAGGAGGGGGAAGCATGCCTTGATCCCAAAGGCCATGAATACGAACCAGCCGCCCGCCGATTCGAGACCGATATGTTCGAAGACAATCGAGCCGGACTCGGCATGAAGCAGGATCGCGCCCAGCAACAAAAGCAATCCCGACGTGACCTGAATAATCAAGTAACGCTGGCCCGCGCGAAGCGCGGACTCGGTACGGCTCGCCCAGATCAAAAAGACCGACGAAAGTGCTGTCAGCTCCCACCAAACAAAGAGCGTGATCAGATCGCCCGCGAAGACCGCAGCAATCGCGCTTCCCACGTAGATCAATGCGGCAGCTGCCTGCATCCGATCCTTCACGTGTAGCGCGTAGAGAATCCCCATGAAGGCGGCGAGATGAAAGACGATGCCGAAGACGCGGGACAGTGCATCGACACGCGTGACTTCGAGGGTGTAGTCGAAGATCGCAACGGTATCGGTATAACCGATCGGCAAAGCGAGAAGCTGAGCCAGGCCAATAATCGGGAGCAGCAGCATAACGATATTCGAAATCGTCCGCGGCAAAAAAACGACGGGAATAGCGGCGAGCATGAGCAGCATGCCCGGAGGCATAGCGGCCGCCAAGGGCAGCATAGGCGCGAGAGACTCAGTCATAGTAGTCCTCGCCTCGCATCAGCAGGACACGCAACCCCTTGGCCGCAATAACAAGTGCCACACAGGCCACGAAACCGTAGGCAGCATCGAAGCCGAACCAATCCTGAAAGCCCCAATGGCCGTGCTTCTCGTAGGTGAAGTCCGCCAAGACCGATGCCACACTCAAAAAAACCAGGATGCGGATCACCGTATCGACGCTGCCCGGACGATCGAGCCAGCGCTCGTCATCGGTGATCATGGCGTCGTTGGTCGGCATATCGCCCGCGTCCGTACCCTTTGAAATTTTAGGGTCCATACTCATCTTCCCGCTAACTCCCCGACCCAACGGCCAAGCCCATCACAGGCGCCAATAGATCGTAAACCGAGCCGGCATAGACAAATGTCACGAAGCAGAGCAGCGCTGTCGTGCAGATAGGCAGCAGCATTAAGAGCGGTGCTTCTTCTCGCGAGTCGTCGACTCCATCCGGCAGGGGCCGGAAGAATGCACGCACGACGATCGGCATCAAATAGCCGATAGAGAGCAGCGAACTGAGCATAAATATGGCGGCCATCCCTAGCTCGCCCGCGTCGACCGCTCCGGTCACGAGGAACCATTTGCTCCACGCGCCACCAAGTGGCGGGAGGCCGATGATGCTGAAGGAAGCAATGCAGAAGGCGCCGAACGTAAACGGCATCTTGCGGCCAAGACCATTGAGCTCACTGACTGCGGTCTTATGTGAGACTACATAGATTGCACCCGCCACGAAGAAGAGCGTGATCTTGCCGAGGGCATGCATCAGAATATGCATGCCGGCGCCCATAGCCGCGGCGGAGGTTGCAAGCGCTGCGCCGAGAACGATGTATGAGAGTTGGCTGATGGTTGAGTAGGCGAGCCGAGCCTTGAGGTTGTCTAGGCTGAGTGCGCGAATCGAAGCGGCGAAAATTGTGATCGCGGCGACCCACATCAGAATATCGGATAGACCATCCTTCGCGAGCATGTCTATACCGAATACGTAAATCGCGATCTTAAGCACAGTGAATACACCGGCCTTCACGACTGCGACCGCATGGAGCAGCGCGGAGACGGGCGTCGGCGCAACCATCGCGGCGGGAAGCCAACGATGAAAGGGCATTAGTGCTGCCTTCCCAACACCATAGGCGAAGAGCATGAGCAGAAGCGCGGCCGCATGCCCCTCGATCTTCCCGTCAAGAAGACCCGCAGGAGCAGCGCCGTTTATGCCGCCATGGAAGCCAAGATCATCCGAGAGCGTCGACGTCCACAGAATCGCAAGCAGGAGGAAGAGCACAGAGGTCGAGACGAGGATCCCGAGATAGAGCCGCCCCGCTTTTACCGCCGCCTCTGTTCCAGCATGAGTCACAAGCGGGAAGGTCGAGAAGGTCAGAATTTCATAGAAGAGGAAGAGCGTGACGAGATCGCCAGCGAAGGCGATCCCGAGCGCAGCAGAAATCGCGAGGGCGAAGCACGTGAAGAAGCGCGTCTGGTTCTTTTCGTAATGGCCGCGCATGTAGCCAAAGCCGTAGAGCGAAGTCAGGATCCATAGGCCCGAGGCGACCAGCGCGAATAATAAGCCGAGGGGTTCGACTTCGAAGCCGAGACCGAGTCCCGGCATCAACTCGGGGAGAGCCAGGGCGGGCCGAGCACCTGCCATCACTGGTTCGATGAGCGAAGCGACGCGAGAGAAAGTCGCGAGACCGATCAAGATGGTCCAAGCATCCCGTGCGTTGTCGTTGCCAAATCGGCCAAGTATTTGGACACCGAAGGCGCCGAGCAGCGGGAGCAGAATTGCGGAAACGAGTGCCGTGGCCTGTGCGTCCGGAGTCATTAGTTAGGCTCCCGCCCCAGCGAGGCCCACGAAAAGCTGCTTCGCCGCCGCTTCTGCCACTTCAACTGAGAAGCCGGAGAAAAGGCCAAACCAGATCGTCATACCTGCAAGCGTCCAAGTCGGGATCAACATGCGAAGCGGTGCTTCTTTGACTTCGAAGTCAGTCTCGGGCTCGGAGAAATAGACGATCTCAACAAGACGCCAGATATAAACAACTGCGAGGACAGAGCTAGCCATGATCAAGAAGGCAATGAAGAATGCTTCATTCTCGAGCGCTGCAGTCACGAGTGCCCACTTGCTCACGAAGCCCGCGGTCCCCGGCACGCCTACGAGTGCAAGCCCCGCTGCTACGAAGGCAGCCATCGTGATCGGCATACGCTGACCGAGCCCACGCATCACGTCGATATGCGTCGAGCCCATCCGCCACATCACGCAGGCCGCAACCATGAAGAGCCCGCCCTTCATGAGCGCGTGATTGAATAGATGAATCAAGCCCGCTGCGACGCCTGCTTCGGTTGCGAGGGAGAGGCCGAGGGTCATGTAGCCGATCTGCGCGATGCTCGAGTAGGCCAGGATTCGCTTAAAATCTGTCTGATAGATCGCGGCGATCGATCCCACAAACATGGCGAGAACCGATAGCGGCATCAGTAGAATATCGATGCCTATTTGATCGAAGATCAGCGCAGCTCCGAAGAGCCCCAGCGTGAATCGGAGCAACAGGTAGTACGCAACCTTGGTTGCCGTCGCCGCCAAGAACGCCGAAACGATCGGAGGCGCCTCGCTGTACGCGTTGGGCAGCCATTGATGAAGCGGGAAGACAGCGAGCTTTGTGCTGATGCCCACAATCACAAAAGCCACCGCCACGAGAATCGTCCGCGTGTCGCTTACGGCCTGCAGGCGTACAGCCATATCGACCATATTGAGCGTGCCGGTCATCTGGTACATCAGGCCGATACCGATCAGCAGGAACGTCGCGCCGATCGTCCCCATGATCAGGTAGGTAAATGCGGCCATAAGAGCGCGTCGTTCCCGGCCTAGCGCGATCAGGATGTAGGACGAAAGCGATGAAATCTCCATGAATACGAAGACGTTAAAGACGTCGCCCGTAATTGTGACGCCCAGAAGACCTGTCAGGCAGAGCAGAGCAGCGGAGTAGAATAGATATTCGCGGCCGACTGGGATTGAACGTCTAGCCTGCCCTGGTCCCGCGGCAAAGACGACTGCCGCCACAAGAGAAATTACGACTAACACAAAAGAATTCGTGATGTCGACGCGGTATTCGATCCCGAACGGACGCGGCCAGCTGCCGAATTCATAAATAAGGATTTCGCCACCCATGGTCTGACCGAGCAGCGTGAGTGAAATCGCGAGACACGCGAAACTGATTGCCACAGTAAAGAAGCTGACGAGGGCTGCCTTGCGAAGCAAAAAGCAGAGAGGGGCTCCCATCAGCGGCAACAGAACCTGGAGCGCCGGGAGATGATCACGGAATGAAAGCGCTTCCGTAGCGGCGTGGTGCACGGTGACAGCGTCGGTCATGCCTTGCCTCCGCCGCCTTGGACATCCGTAGACTCAACCCCTTCAGTCGCCAGAGCCCGCCGTTCTTCCGCACGGTCGAGGGCAACGATCTCGTCCTCCTCTACGGTCCCATAAGCTTCTTTGATACGAACAACGAGCGCGAGGCCCAGTGCCGTACTGGCCACGCCGACGACGATGGCCGTCAGCATCAACACATGAGGCACGGGGTTCGAGAAGATGACGTCGGATCGGCCGTCGATCAGGATCGGCGCCGTGCCACCTTTGACCTTGCCCATCGAGACGTAGAGCAGAATCACGCTGGCCTGAAAGATGTTCACACCCATGATCTTCTTAACGAGGTTCCCGCGCGAAATCGCGATGTAGAGCCCAATCATCATCAGCGTGATACAGCCTAGATAGTTCCAATGCGTGGAGAGATGATTCAGGAGATCCACTACTGCCTGGACCTCCCCGCGAAGGCGTAGAAAATCGCGACCATCACGAAGGTGACTGTGATCCCAACCCCGAGTTCCACGAGCAGAATGCCTAGATGCTGACCGTGCGCCGGGTCATGTCCATCAAGAACTCCGTAGTCGAGGAATTCGCTGCCGAGCAGCATCGAAGCGACACCAACGCCGCCATAAAGCAAAGCGCCTAACGCAATTCCAATCTCGACGACGACTAGCGGAATCGCGGTACGCAATTCATCGAGGCCGAAGATCAATGCATGAAGAATGAGACCGGCCGCAAAGATCACTCCAGCCTGAAAGCCGCCGCCCGGCCCGTAATCCCCGTGAAACTGGACGTAAAGAGCGAATAGCAAAATGAATGGCACGAGGGCCTTCCCTACGACTCGCAGGATGACCGTCTCGCGTACCCGCATCTTGATCGGCGTGGTCTCTTCCTGAGCGGTAAGTTCGCTCATGCCGAGCCTTCTCCGCCGGCCGCACTGTCACCTGAAGAGTCTGCTTCCTCGTGATCCTCGTCGCGCCCGCTTCGCGCACTCAACGCGCCGCCGCCGAGCAAGAGAAAGGCGCCGACCGCCGCCGTCAACACGACCGTCGTTTCGCCAAAAGTATCGTAGCCGCGGTAGCTCGCGAGAACCGACGTCACGACATTGGGAATGCCGATCTCCGCAGTGGAGTCGTCTAGATAGTGGGGAGCCACGTGTTGATGAATCGGGGCGTTAGGATCGCCGTAGGCCGGCATATCCAAAGTTCCCCATGCCAGGAGAAGCCCTGTTGCGGTTACTACAAAGAGGCCGGTAAAGCGGTAGTGAACTGGCCGTGTTTCTTCTGACGTTGTGAGGCCGAGGGCGCCCAGGAAGAGAACAGTCGAAATCCCCGCACCCACCGCAGCTTCGGTAAATGCGACATCGACGGCGTCCATCATAGTCTGCATCCCAGCCGCTAAAAGGCTGAATATCCCGAAGAGCATGGCAGCGGCGAACAGACTGCGGAGTCGAGCAATATAGATCGCGAGCACGATCATAAAGAGGAAGAGCACGCCTTCGATCACGGAGCCCATCACTTGCTCGCCCATCTAGTGGCCCCTCCCTTTGCGCGAGACGGCCAATGCTTCGTTTCGAATCGCGCGGGCGGCGCCCGTTGCTTCTTCGATATCAGGCGCGTCGAGGCCCTTCGAGTAAGCGGCCTTCACGAGAGCGTGGGCTGCCGTCGGGCTCGTGATGTAAAGGAATAGAAAAATGAATACGAGCTTGACCGTGATCAGATTCAGGCCGCTATGCAGGCCTAGCCCCAACAAAATCAGTCCCGCGCCTAACGTATCCGTTATACTCGCCGCATGGCTGCGGGTATAAAAGTCTGGCATGCGGACCAGCCCGATACCGCCGATGACACTAAAGGCGCCCCCGGCAATCAAGCAGATCCAAACTGCGATTTCGCGTAAGCCTTCCACTATTTCAGCTGCTCGTCGCTCGCGAGATTCGCGAATTTACTGAAGCGAAGGAGCGCAATCATTCCGGTAAAGTTCATCAAGGCGTAGAGAATTGCTAGGTCTAGCCATTCGGGCCGACCGGTCAAAAACCCCGCAACAGCGATCAAGAGTACGGTCTTCGTCCCAAACATATTCGCGGCGAGGACACGATCGAAAACGGTGGGGCCAAGGAACGCACGGGTTAGCGCCAACGCCATCGTAATCAGGATGCCTACCACGGAGATGACGAACACGTTCAAACGAAATATCCGTTGGCCGACGCAGCACCTTCGACGCGAGAGACACGGCGATCCATTTCGCCTGAAAGAAGGCCTTCTGCAGAGTCGCTCGTGAGCGAATGAACGAGAAATTCGCTTCCACGAACGTCCAGGGTCACCGTCCCAGGGGTCAACGTGATTGAGTTTGCGTAGATCACGCGACTCACGTCGGAGGATTGGCTCGCCGTCAGACGAATCATTCTCGGATGAATCGGTAGGCCGGGCGTGAGGATCACTTTGGCGACAGCGATATTAGAGAGCACTATCTCTTTCATCAGCCACGGGGCATAGACCAGCCACCGAAGGCTGAGATGGACTGGGAGAGCTTCTTCGTCCAGGATGCCGAGGTGCCGAACCAGGAGCACAATGCCGGCGCACGAAAGCGCGCCATAAGTCATAAGCGGCGACGTGTAGTGTCCCGAGAGCAATAACCAAACTACGAATAGCAAGACAAAAAGAAGCAGCCCGCGCTTCATCAGTCGTCTCCCTTCCCGTTTGGAACGCTCCCCTAACCGGGAACAACTCGACATTATCACGACGATGCGTAGACGAAAATACCATCGGCTGACACAAACGTCGTCTGTCTAAAGTCACACTAGGGTCATCAAATCATATTGGCGGATCAGCCTGAATTGTCGAGCTAACCAGACGTTCACGGAGCCCACCCTTTTTCCGGTGCCGACATTCAGCCACCCGTTCCACCAGATTATCCTGATTCAGCGGCCACCTGCCCATAAAACGCGGGCATTTCCCTCTGATGCTATTGGGATTAAAATGCCGTTCTAAAGAAATGTCTCCGCAAAGCTCGCGAGCGTTTCCAAATACTCACTTCGGCTTCGCGTCGGTAATCCCATCGTCACCCAGGTGACCCCAGCCGCTTCAAGTGCGGCGAATTGCTCGTGAAGCGAATCCGCCTCGGGCACACGACGGGTGTTCATGTGCAGTCCGAAGGGGACGAAATTTACATCCAGCTTTTCCTCCCGTCCCTGCTTCGCCGCGTACTCATGCATTCGCGAAATTCCACGCGCGAGGTCTTCGACGTTTTCGATAGCAGCGGTGCGAGTGCGTCCAGCTCCAGCTGCAGGAAGCGGGAATGGACTCCAACCCTGCGCGAAATCGACGGATCGACGAATCGCGCGCGGACTGTTGCCGCCAATCCAAATCGGCGGATGCGGGCGCTGCACCGGCGCGGGCAACATAGTATTGCCCTCTGCCTCGAATTTCTCGCCAACCATCTTCACGGACTCACCGGACCATGCCGCCTTCATCGCGACTAACGCTTCATCCGAGCGATCATTGCGATGCGCGAAGTCCGCACCGAGCGCAGCGAACTCCCCTTCCAGATACCCGGCCCCCGCGCCTACGATCACCCGCCCGTTAGAGACCGCATCGAGGCTGGCAACGGCCTTCGCGGTAATAAAAGGATTTCGATAGGCAAGCACCAAAATATTGGTATGCAGCCGAAGCTGCTTCGTGGCTTGAGACGCGATGGCTAGCGAAACGAAGGGGTCGAGCGCATGGTGCCCGCCGCTGCCAAGCCACTCGTCGGTCGGAAAGGGATGTTCGGTCACGAAACAAGCGTCGAAGCCCGCCGCCTCGGTAGCCTTCGCGATCTCAGAGATCGCCTCTGCCGTCCCAAATTCTTCGAGCGACTCGACACGATCCGTTGGGAGCTGAAGAGAAAATTTTAGCGACACGTCGTCGGACTCCTTCTATCTATGAGCGCCCTGCCCCGATCACAATGTCGGCGCAATTACGCAGCGTTGATCAACAACTACGACGCTACATCGAAGGATTGCAAACTCGCGGCCCTTTCGCGCAGAAACTCGGGCCCTCCCAAAAGACGACGTCCGCTGGCGATTCGCTTGTACCAGAAATGAAGGTTCTGTTCGTTGGTCCAGCCGATCCCGCCTTGCACCTGCGTCGAAAGGCTTGCGATTTAGCGTCCAATTTCTGAAGCGTGCGCAAGAAGATGGCATCCTAGGAGGGGCGCCTCTTCGGGCTGCTCGTCGAACGCGTGTGCCGCGTACCAAAGCGGGGACCGGATCGGCTCAAGACCCGCGATCATCTCGGCGCACATATGCTTCACGGCCTGAAACGAGCCGATGAGGCGGTCGAATTGCTTGCGCTGATTCGCGTATGCAACCGCTTGTTCGATCATCGATTCGCAGGCTCCAAAAACATCGGCGGCCAATGCGATTCGTCCGGCATCAAGGGCTCTCTAAATCGCATTCCCCGCGCCCTCAAAGACGGCCAAGGGGCTCACGTCCTCAAAGACAATTTCCGTTGTACATCGCGTCTGATCCGTCAGCGCGAGCCGCGTCCTCGACATCCCTCCCGCCTTGCAATCCACTAACACAACTTGATCCGCACCAACGGGCACAAGAATCAAATCCGCTGCGCAACCGTCGAGCGTCATCATCGTCTTCCCTGAAAGCATCCCAGCACAAAGCCTAACGCCCGCGTTTTCACAAACAGAGAAGAGCTCCGTAAACGCCGTGCCAACAACCAACTCGCCCGATGCGATTCCCGACAGACACCTCTCAGCCTCCGCGCCCCCGAGCAACGAGAGCACAACAGGAGCCATCACTCCAGCAGAAAGAAATGCCGACGGCGTAACCGAGTGACCTAGCGCCTGCGCAGCGACGACTGCATCGAGAAGACCGAGCCCGCTGCCCCCTTGATCTTCGGGAACGAGCACACCCGTCACACCCAGCTCTGCAAGTGAAGACCAGATCGATCGATCGAGGGGACAAGCCTCATCGCGCAAGGTCCGTCCCTTTCGATCGGCACCTGATCGGAATCGTACGCGACCAGTAGCCTTGCTCAATTTGAAGAGACAACCACCTAGCAGTTTCATCGCGCTCACCGTGGACGATATTGCCCTATGGTCGACTGCTCCCGTGCTCTTCCAGAAAAGATCGGATCTCATGGCAGAAGGCGTCGTATCGCTCGTCATACTTGAGATTCATCAACGGACCCTCCTCATCCGGTTCGATTCAAACATATTCCACACGGTTCGCGCAGCAACGACTATTCAGGACCACCAACAAGCCACATCAGCGAGAAGCCAAATATCCCTACGCTCTCGCTATCTACCTAAGCGGTATCCCGGAGCAGGGGGATCGACGGGTGCTCCCGCGAAGCACTGCGCGATGTCCATCCATTGATTCGCTACGTCACCGCGGACCGACAACTCCGTATCTTTTACGTTGCGAACCTGTGCCACAGTTAAACAAAAATCGACAGCCGTTCCCTCGATCAATTCTTTGCCGCTTGCCGATTCAGCATCGTGTTCTGGGGCGTTGTATTCCCAAATCGTACCCGAAGGGGCAACGAGCCTAACGTGCGGTGGAGGCCCTGGAACTTCGAGTTTTCGGTTAACGAAAGTCCATCCAAAGGTTCTCACTCCGATGGCCACTATATTCTGAATGCGATCCGTATGCGTGCGCGACTTGCCCATCATGTCGTAAACCGCCTGGGCGTGAGACCATGTCTCCATATATCGCGCAGTGGTAAACATTTGCGCGCCCATATCTGGGCCGAACCAAGGCAACCGCGCTTTAGGATTGCATTCGCCCAACTTCGCACAAAGCGAAACACACCCCTTGATCCACCGATCGAGCAGCTCCTCTGCCCCAACACCTTCGAAAGCCTCGAGCTGCATATCCTTAGTTGTCTTGCCCTCCGACATGGTCTTGATCAGCGCTTCGCGAGCCGGCGCAAAAGCCTCTTCCCCTTCGAGAGACCGAAGAGAGACCTCGTCGAAAAAATGAAGATGTGCCACGACATCCCAAGGAGACCACTTCATAAAGAGCGTTTCGCGCTCCCAATCGTCGGACCGAAGCGTCGTCAGGAAATCGTGAAACTCCTGCGCTTCTTCACGCAAGTCGATACTGATGGGTAGGGCCATGGTGGAGACTCTCCTCGCGCGATGCCTAACGCCCGCGCAGCGCTTCCATAAAAGCGGGCCGATCGGCTTCTGCGACAAAGTCGAAGCCACAAAGTACGCGATCGACGAGACCACCCCATCTCGCGTGCAGGGCATCCGCAACCTTGTCCGGCTCAGCCACAATCGCGAACGCATCAATAACATCGTCGGTGATCAAGTTTCCCATCTCATCCCATTCACCGCGCTTAGACAGACGGTTCAGTTCAGTCTGCAACTCACCCCAGCCATGAATGTCGAGGACGCCCTTGTAGGCCGGCGTCGAACCGTAGAACGCAAGCTGCTTCGCGGTCGAGCTACGCATCGTTTCCCATTCTCGCTCATCGTTCCCCGTCACAAGGAATGCGGGGTAGCAGAGTTCGAGCGCACTACGGTCGCGACCAGACGACGCGAGCCCGGCCTTAAGTGCGGGCATCGAGACTTCGCGCACGTACTTCTCGGTCGTGAATGCGTGAATGAGCATGCCATCTGCAACCTCGCCGCAGACTTCCGTCATCTTCGGCCCGACCGCGGCCACGATGACCTTCGGCGGACCGAACGAATTATTGGTCGGCGTGAACATGGGCGTCATCAGAGTATGCGTGTAGAAGTCGCCGCGGAAATTCAGCTTTTCGCCCTCGTACCAGCAATCCCAAATCGCGCGCATCGCCAATACAAATTCGCGCATCCTCGCCGCGGGCCTCGACCATTCTTGGCTGAATCGCTTTGTGATATGAGGCTTGATCTGTGAGCCTAGACCGAGAACGAAGCGCCCCTTCGACAGAGCCTGCAGGTCATTGCCGATATTCGCGAGAACCATTGGGTTCCTTGCGAAGGCGACGGCAATCGACGTCATTAGCTCGATCCGCTCCGTGTGCTCCGCAGCGAGCGCCAAGGGCAGGAAGGGATCGTTCGCGATCTCCGCCGTTACCATCCCGTCATATCCTTGTGCTTCAAGCTCTTTGGCTCGGGCGGGCACGTTCGCCAAATCGGCCACGCCCATGAGTCCTGAATCGACCTTCATCTAATTGCTCCTCTGAATTCATTGAGTCGGTACTTCAGTCCGCATAAGCCGATCAGGCTACTGCAGTGACTCCCTACTCTGCGGGGTAAATCCATTTAGCGTCGCGCTTCTCGAGAAACGCACGCATTCCCTCACGCGCTTCGTCGCTCGCAAAACATTCTGCAGATAATTTTGCTGCCCATGCCATGGCGGCCGCAGGCTCCATGCGGGGCACCTCATAGATGAGGCGCTTCGCAACTCCCAATGCGTTCGGTCCACCCTTTCGCAGATCTGAGACGACCTCGTCGATCGCGGCATCGAGTTCATCCGCGGATACCGCGCGGCTAATCAGTCCATATTCTGCTGCCTTCGATGCCGAAAAACGGTTCCCACGTAGGAACGCTTCCATTGCCTCCCCGCTTCGCATCTTAGGAAGGCACACGACAGAGACGATCGCGGGGCTCACACCAAGACGCACTTCGGAAAAACCGAACTTCACGTCATCGCAAGCGATTGCGATATCACAAACCGCAGCCAATCCGTTGCCGCCACCTACGACGTGCCCCGCTATCCGCCCGATGACGGGAGTCGGCGACGTCTGAATCTTTGTCAAAAGAGAAGGAAAGTCACCGAGGCTCGTCGCAGCTCCCGACTCATTTCGTGCAGACTGCTCTTTTAAATTTGCTCCGGCACACCAGGTCGTGCCTTCGTTTGTCAGCACGACCGCACGAATATCATTATCGTCGTTTGCGCGGTCAATCGCCTCACCAATGCCCTTCACAAGCTCAGCGCCAAGCGCATTGCGGTTATCCTGATCGGCGAGCGTAATCGTGAGCACGCCATTAGAGAGAGAACTCCGCACAGTCTCACTATTCGCTTGCTCTGCCATCTAAGACTCCGTCTGCGCATAGGATCGACGCCTTCGCCAGCCGCCAATTCGAGTTGAATGGTGTTACCAGAGCTGTTACGAACGTGTCAACTGACTGACGAGACTCCCGTCTGGTCTTCTATCCGTCTAAGCCGACGCGATGGATCTAGAGACGGAACACCGACGTAAATACCGCCGGTGGGCGCGGTTGCGGATTTACGTATCGACCTCGCTGGGCAAGTAGACGCGCAAGCCAAAAATATGACATCCACCTTGGTCGTAGACATAAATTATGGCAAGACGTAGACGACTAACAAACTTCTCGAAAAAGATGGCGGATCGAGGACTGGGGAAAAGCTGATGGCCGATCCAATTCGGATTGCAAACTGTTCGGGATTTTTTGGAGACCGAGCGAGCGGTGCCCGCGAGATGGTCGAAGGCGGACCGATCGATGTGCTAACGGGCGATTGGCTCGCCGAGCTTACAATGCTGATCCTCGCGAAGACTCGTGCAAAGCGGCCAAACGGAGGCTACGCGCGCACGTTCGTCGGACAGATGGAAGAGGTCATGGGGAGTTGCCTCGACAAGGGTATCCGAGTTGTCTCGAATGCCGGCGGTCTCGACCCAGAAGGCTGCGCCGAAGCAGTTCATGAAATCGCGCAGCGCCTGGGTCTCAATCCGAAAATCGCCTTCGTTCGTGGTGATGACCTAATGCCGAATATCGACGAGTTCATCGCTAACGCCAAACTTTTGCAATTCGACTCCGATGAGCCCATTAAAGATGCCAGTCGCTTCATGACTGCGAATGCGTATCTCGGCTGCTGGGGGATCGTCGATGCTCTGAAGCGCGATGCGGACATCGTCATCACGGGTCGCGCCACCGACGCTGCAATTGTCTGTGGCCCCGCCGCTTGGCATCACGGCTGGAGCCGCACCAATTTTGATGCGCTCGCGGGCGGTGTCGTCGCGGGCCATCTAATTGAATGCAGTAGCCAAGTCACCGGCGGAAATTACTCCTTCTTTCAAGAAGTCCCTAAAACCGAGCATATTGGATTCCCCTTCGCAGAGGTCGCCGAAGACGGATCCTGCATCATTGGCAAGCACGACGACGGCACCGGAGGGCTCGTCTCAATAGGAACCGTGACGTCGCAGGCGCTCTATGAAATAGGTGGCCCCCACTATTACGGCCCGGACGTCACGACGCGCTTCGACACAATTGCGCTCGAAGAACTGGCGCCCAACCGAGTTCGCGTTTCAGGCGTCCAGGGCGAGGCGCCTCCCGAAACTTTGAAGGTCTGCCTGAACCGCGACGGCGGCTACCGAAATGATATGCGAGTCTGCTTAACAGGCCTGGACATCGAAGCGAAGGCAAAGGTCGTGGAAGATGCGTTCTGGCGAGCCTGCCCGTACGAGCCCGCAGACTACGAACAAGTCACCACTCGGGTTATGCGAACGGACAAAGACGATCCCGAATCGAACGAGGAGGCGATCGCAGTCTGGCATATCGCCGTCAAGGACTCTGATCCCGCCAAGGTCGGGCGAGCTTTCTCGAATGCCGTGACAGAACTCGCTCTCGCCTCGATCCCTGGCTATTTCGGAATCGGCGGCGGCCCCTCTGCTGGCCGATCCTTCGGAATCTTTGAACCAGCTCGCATCCCGGCGAGCGACGTCCCCCAAGAGGTCGTCTTTTGGGGCGGCGATACACATCAGATCGATAGCGTGATTCCCTACGCCCCTACGAACATAACCGAGCGACCGGCACCGAGTTCGGCTGCGCCAAGCGGGCCGACCACCCGCGCGCCCATTGGCGCTGTCGTTGGTGCTCGATCCGGAGATAAGGGTGGGAACGCGAATCTCGGCGTTTTCACGCGAGACGATACGGCCTGGGTCTGGCTCGACGAAACACTGACGACGGAGCGCCTCAAGGAGCTTCTCCCCGAAGTCGCACAATTCCAAGTCGATCGATATCGCCTACCTAACTTGCGTAGTCTCAATTTCGTCGTGCACGGCATTCTCGAAGAAGGGGTGGCGGCCGCGACTCGCCAAGACGGCCAGGCTAAGAGCCTCGGCGAATGGCTTCGTGCGAAGGTCGTCGATGTACCAGAGTCGCTTCTTTCGTGAGCCTCGAGGGGGGCGCGTACTCTTCGCGCACGATCTACGCCGTTGCCGCAGCGATGAGGCGGATCGACGCCTACCGCCGCTCGTCCAACACAGAGCCCGCAGAAATCTCTACTTGGCCACCACTCTCGTTTACTAGCTGAACATCGCCCAGCACCGAGACGCCCGCTCCGAAGAGGTGATCACCGCGGATCGAAAGACGACTGCACTTTACTAAGGAAGGCGCGCCGCCGGGGAAGCGATCCTGCAGCTGTTCGACATTGCGGTAGAAACGGGGATCCAGATCGATCTCAAGTTTTTGTTGCAATTCGGGATGCGCCGCAACTAAGCGTGAATCGTCCGTAAGTTCGAATGCGTCGGACCAGAGCCCGAGCAGATCATTCGTCGTCTTCACCGGCGCAAAACGATCCCGAGAAACGCAGATCGCCTCTGCCCCCTCGAAACACTCGATCGCAGCACCCATAGCGGTCTCAAGCTGTAGACATCGAGGACCGTCTTCCACGTCCGGCTCGATCGTCTTCGTATTCTGAATGACTGGCAGCGGCAGCCCATCCGGCGAGGCGTCAATACGCTCGGCGAGCTTGTCTAGATCGACCCAGAGGTTATTCGTATTGAAATAGTGATGGCGCTCGATGTCCTGGAAGGACAACAAATCCTCCGCCGTGCATTGCGCACTCTCTCGAAGGATGAGCTGGCCATCGCGACGCGCGAGATGCCCACCTTTTTTGTCCGCAAGCGTCCGTTCCGCGACTTCCATCGCGAAGGGAATCTCACGTGCTGCGAACCAGCCGAGAATCGAGAGATCTAGAGCGCCGCCAAGGTTGTCCGCATTCGACACGAACGCATAACGAATACCGCGCTCCCGAAGCCGGCCTAATTGGCCACTGCTCAGGAGAGCCGCATAAAGGTCACCATGTCCAGGCGGGCACCACTCAAGTTCCGGAGCGGAGGGCCACTCAACTGGCATGCCGTCTTCAACATTGATCCGCGGGACCCTGTGCTGAAGGAAGTCGAGGGGGAGTGAAGTCGCAAGCTGCGGATACTGAGCGAGTGCTTCGAGCGAAGGCTCGCTCGTTCGAAAACTATTCATCAGCATGAGCGGAAGCTCGACGGACTCCCTTGATCGAAGCCATAACACTTGCCGTGCGATTAGATCGAGGAACGTGAGTCCCGAGCGAACCGGCAGTAGACTCTTGGGCCCATTAAGTCCCATCGACGTGCCGAGTCCCCCGTTCAGCTTAATTACGACTGCGTGGCGGGCCGCCTCGCGACCAAGGCCTTCGAAGTCTCCGAGCCCATCAGCATGCGGCAGCGCATCAACCGGATCGATCGACGACTCATGGATCATAGTCTCGCCGCCTTCCCGAAGGAATCTCAGCGTCCGGATAAAGGAACGGATCGCAATTTCCGGCATGCCGGCAGCATGCATCCGTTTGCGATGGGCATCAGCAATCATCGGGTCTAGATTCGGCATTCTTTCCGCAGCCTCCAAAAGGTCACTCTTCGCGGGGCCTCTCAGAGACTCCCACATCTGATTGAGTACCCGCACGACCCCAGCGGGGTCGAATCTTGCCGGCGCACCGCGTGCCCGCATCCCCCTGCACACAGGCTGCAGGAGAGGCTAGCCTCGATCTCCGACGATTCGCCGAATAGCAGGAATGATTGAGGGAGAAAAAGCGTGGCCGGAGAGAAAATCCGTATCGAAGATCTAACCAACCCAGTTCTGACCCAGGTCCAGCAGGCGGGAATCGACTACGCCGACACCCTCGACATTGAGCTCTCCGTCGCCCGAGTCCAGGCCGAGGCCGAGCAAGCGACCGGGCTCAATTGCTGGGGGCCCGACGACTGGAAAGAACGGCTCGGAATTTGGTTCGACGAAATGAATGCGGATGATAATCGCACGAATCTCGGCCGTATGATCCTTTACAACGACTGCGTTCGTTATGCGAAAACCAGGCTTCGCACTAACGATCTTCTCATGCGCCATCCCGAAATTCATGACGTCAAAATCGAGCGCCCTATCATCGTCATGGGACTTCCGCGCTCCGGCACCACACATCTCGTGAATCTCATCGCCTCCGACGAACGTTTGCGATCGATGCCGCTTTGGGAGGGGCAAGAGCCCGTCCCCGATCCTGCCGAGAAGCCCGGGGCTGATGGAGTTGATCCGCGCTGGCACCGCTGCAATGCGATCTGGGATCAAATGCGCACGAGTTCACCCCTCATCGCGGCGATGCATCCTATGGAGCCCGATCATATTCACGAAGAGCTGGAGTTTCTACTTCCAGACTTCACAAGCTACAATCTCGAATGGATCGCCCGTGCTCCTAAATGGCGTGACTACTATCTCGCGCACGACCAGACGCCCCACTATCAAGGCGCGCTCCTAACCGGCCTCAAGATCCTGCAGTGGACGAAGCCGCGTGAGCGCTGGATCCTGAAATGCCCGCAGCATCTCGAACAGATAGGTCCTCTGATGTCGACGTTCCCGGATGCGACGGTCGTTGTGACGCACCGCGATCCGGTCTCCGTGATTCAATCCGCCTCCACTATGATGGCCTATAGCTCGAGGACGAGTTATCGCACGACGGATCCGGCGTGGTATCTCGAATACTGGCACGACCGAGTACAGAAGCTGCTTCAGGCCTCCGTTCGCGACCGACACTTACTGCCCGCGGACCGAACGGTCGATGTGCTCTTCCACGAATTCATGGCCAATGATGTTGCGACGGTCGAGAAGATCTACGAGGTCGCTGGCTTGCCAATGACCGATGAAGCAAGGACACAGATTGCCACATACATCGCCGCACACCCCCGCGGCAAAGACGGACAAGTCGTCTACGACGTTCGAAAGGATTTCGGAGCCGACCCGGCAGAACTCCGAAAGGCCTTCGATTTCTATCTCGAGAAGTTTCCGGTCCGAATCGAAGTAAAGTAGCCAGTCTCTTAGGTAGTTAGCTGTCTTCCAGAAGCTGCTATGCCGAAAAGAACTCGTAAGAAAGATCCTTTGGATCCCGCCGACTGCCACAGCTCACGTCCGCACGCTCCAGCGGGAAGGCGCTCGACATGTCGAGCAAATGGAGTCGATGAACGATTCCCCACTCGCCACCTCGCCGCTCCCATCGATCCAGGTAGCGACCGCGACCGACGAGTTCCAGCTGCTTCCGGTCCGCGTCAGGACGCGTCCACAGCACAACTGTCACGTACGCTTCACTCGTCGCGCGATCGCCATCAAGCTCGACCAACACGTTTGTAATCTGGTGAGAATGGCGATCCATGTTTGCGTGGGCTTCCCAAACCCAATCGAGGAAGCCTGCGCCGGTTCCTTCGAAGATTCCATCGTAGAGCGCCGTGCCTCCGGGATGCCAGACCGTATCTGCCAGTGGACGGTCCATTCGGTCAAGACCACGGCAATACCGCGACAGGACGTCGCGGATGGCGTCTCGATCGAGCAGGCTTTGAAGTGTCGAATCGGACATGAAATTTCCTCTCTTGTTCAGGTCAGCTCCTCCTAGTCTAGGCGCATCACTGGGCTAGCGTCCGCATTCTTCGAAGGAGGGTTTTCCATGCATCATTTCCGAATGCGACAAGGCTGGTTCTCTGTTCTCTTGCTGGCATCACTACTTGGATGCACGCCAACAACGCCAACTGCGACGGGCAACACCGACGACACCGACGCGATGGCGACAGGGGCGACCGCCTCAGCAAGCCCCACAGCACGTGCCCTTTCGCCCTCCGGCCGCCCCTACAGCGAAGACCGCGCTCCCTGCGCCGACCGCGACCTTAACCGCCAAGCTCTCTGGGGCGAACTTCATGTCCACTCCTCGCTCTCTATGGATGCCTGGCTCTGGGACGTCCGAAACGGCCCCGACGAAGTGTTCGCATTCGCGAAGGGAGAAGAGACTTTTCTACCGCCGCTCAATGATGCGGGCGCGCCCACCCGACCGGCTCGGCTTGAACGTCCGATCGACTTCGCAGCCCTCACCGATCATGCGTCGTTTCAAGGTGAAGTCGCGCTCTGCACGCGGCCCGGCTCCTCCCGATACGACTCGGGGGCTTGCAAACTTTTCAGAGGGGACGTTGCGATTGCACCCGGTCCGTTAGGCAAGTTCGGCGCCCAAATGTCGGCACTCTCCGACGCCATCGACATCGCGCGGGAAATGCCTTCGCGGAGCGAAGCCCTCTGCGGTGACCAGAGCTACATCGAATGCTTGTCCTCCATGAAAACGGTTTGGGAAGAACAACAAGAAGCGGCGGAACGTCACTATGATCGCTCGGCCGGATG
Organism: Deltaproteobacteria bacterium UBA4427; assembly: GCA_002390675.1. Lineage (GTDB taxonomy): Bacteria > Myxococcota_A > UBA9160 > UBA9160 > UBA4427 > UBA4427. The sequence continues at coordinate 62,661 of DGPZ01000123.1, read as the reverse complement.
TAGTTTCACGACGCTCCACGCTTACGAATACACGGCGACGCCACGCCTCGCGAAGATCCATCACAACGTGATCTTCCGAAATGCCAATGTGCCGGCATCCCCGATCGCCTGGATCGACACGCCTGATATCGACGACCTCTTCGAGGCGCTGCGCGAGCAATGCCTCGATGCCGGAATCGGCTGCGATGTTCTCACCCTCCCCCACAATTCAAATCTCTCGAACGGCAACATGTTCGCGATCACGGGCAAGGACCTGCCTCTCGAAGTCCAGCGTGCCCGCGCCAGTCTGCGACGTGACATCGAGCGCCTCGCTGAGATCACGCAGATCAAGGGCGACTCGGAATGCCGAAATGGTTTCGCCAGTGTGATTGGCGGAACGGACGAATTCTGTGACTACGAGGAATGGCGTGGCCCCGAGGCCGAAGACTGCGGGATAGACGGCGCCGGCTTCGGCGCGCTACTCGATATGGGCTGCGTGTCGCGAAAGGACTATATCCGTTATGCGCTGCTCGAAGGATTTCGTGAGAAGGCTCGTATCGGCGTAAACCCCTTCAAGCTTGGGATCGTTGGCGCTACGGACACACATAACGCGAACCCCGGCGATGTCGAAGAGTATTCCTATCAGGGCTGGAGTGGCAGCTCCGACGCGACACTGGAGACGCGACTCGATCCAGGCAATAGTCCTGTAAACGCAACGAATACGCTGAGCTCCAATCCCGGCGGAATCGCCGGGGTCTGGGCAGAGGAGAACTCGCGGGACTCGATCTTCGATGCCATGAAGCGGCGCGAGACCTTCGGAACGAGCGGCCCACGCATTACCGCGCGCTTCTTCGGCGGCTGGGACTATCCCGATGACCTTTGCGGAGACCCCGAGCTCGTCTCCCGAGGATACGCCGGCGGCGTTTCGATGGGCGGCGATATGCCCAAACGTTTGAGCGAAAGCCAATCGCCAAAATTCGTCGTCTCAGCTATGCGAGATATCGGCACCCCCGAGCATCCCGGCGGTCTCCTCCAGCGCGCCCAGATCGTTAAGGGCTGGGTCGGCGAAGATGGCGAGTTCCATCAGGCTGTCTACGACGTGGCGGGCGGAGCGAACGAGGCAACCGTCGACCTCGACACCTGTCAGCCGCGAGGCGTCGGGCATAACAACTTGTGCGAAGTCTGGACCGATCCCGACTTCGATCCGGAAACCAATGCCGTCTACTACGCGCGCGTTCTCGAAAACCCGAGCTGCCGATGGTCCACGATTCAATGCCTCGAGCAGCCTGAGGGCAGCAAGAATGCCAGCTGCGACGACCCAGGTATCGCTCAGACCATTCAGGAACGACTCTGGACCTCGCCAATTTGGTACGAAGTTTCGAGCCGCGGCTAGTCACTGGTCTCAAACTCACGCCCTCAACGTCCTTGAAACTCCAACACGCTTCCTTCGCGAAAAAATGATTCCACGGAGATTGAGATGAACCCTATTCGCCTTCGCCGCCTCTTCAAGACAATCGTCACAGGCCCGGCAGTCTTTCTATGCCTAGCATCCGGCGCAGCCCTCGCTCTCCCGGCTGAAGCCGAAGCCGTGGCTGCGAAGATCGTACGTCCCTTCGACATAACGGAAGAGCGCGAGCCTTGCACGGACTATGTCCCCACCAAGCGACCTCTCTTCGGCGACTTGCACGTACATACCGCACGCTCACAAGACGCATCGACCCAGGGCAATCGAATATCGCCGCGAGAGGCCTACCTCTTCGCCCGCGGCGAATCCCTCGGCATTCAGCCCTACACCGAAGACGGTCGTCCCATGCGGCGCGTCCAACTCGCCCGCCCCCTCGACTTCGCCGCGATCACCGATCACGCCGAGCAAATCGGCGAAGTGCATATCTGCAACACGCCGGACTCGGAAGGCTACGGCTCGCTCGCCTGTCGCATGTATCGCAGCTTTCCCCGCGTATCGTTCTTCGTGTTCAATGGACGCTATTCGATGTTCGGTTCGCGATGGGGTTTCTGCGGAGAAGACGCAAGGCTCTGCTACGACGCCGCGGGCATCGTCTGGAAAGAGCATCAGACAGCCGCTGAAGAAGCCTACGACCGAAGCGCCTCCTGCGAGTTCACCAGCCTCGTGGCCTATGAATGGACCGGCGCTGTCAATACTGGCGGTCATCTCCATCGCAACGTCGTCTTCCGCAACGAAAACGTACCCGATCTGCCGATCAGCGTAATGGAAAGCGGAATTGACGCAATCAACTTGTGGCGAGGCCTCGATGAAAAGTGTCGAGACGGGAAGCCTGGCTGCGAAGTCATCACGATTCCCCACAACTCAAATTGGAGCAGCGGATCGGCCTTCACCTCGGCCGAGGCAGCGGGGTCGAGAGAAGAAATTTCTGCAGAAGAAGCGCCTATACGGGCACGCTACGACAGGCTGGTCGAGATGATCCAACACAAGGGCGAGTCGGAGTGCGCATTCTACCCAGGTGTGAATGATGAAGGCTGCGGCTTCGAAAAAGCGCCTAACACATTTGCGACCAGCGGCGACCCGGTCGAAGCCGTCAATTTCACGCGAGATGCCCTTAAGCGCGGCCTCGCTCTCGACAGCAGCCTCGGCGTGAATCCCTTCGCCTTCGGCCAAATCGGCAGCACCGACACCCATCTCGGTACTCCCGGCCTCGTCGCGGAACGCGGCCATCCCGGGCACGGCGGCGCCGGCAAGCCCGGGAACACAGTTTTCGATGTCCCCGGCCTCCCCGATATCGCAACTCTTAACCCCGGCGGCCTAGCCGTCGTTTGGGCGGAAGAAAACTCTAGAGATTCGATCTATGCCGCCATGGATCAGCGAGAAACTTACGCCACGAGTGGCACGCGACCGGAACTTCGCCTCTTTGGCGGTTGGGATTTCGAGTCGAGCCTCTGTAATGACCCCGAACTCGCGGCGAAGGGCTACGCGCTTGGCGTTCCTATGGGCAGTGACCTCCGCACGCGCCCGGATGACGCAGGCGCGCCGCGCTTCGTAGTCGCCGCAACCCGCGACCCCCACCCTAATGGTGGTGACCTGGATCAGATCGAAATCGTAAAAGGCTGGGTAGAAGACGGCGAGACTAAGGAAGTAGTTCTTAAAGTAGTGGGCGGTGACAGCGCCGCCGACGTCGATCCACTGACCTGTGAACCGACAGCACCCGGCAGCAAAAGACTCTGCACAGTCTGGAGCGACCCGGCCTTCGATGCAGAGCAGCCCGCTTTCTATTATGCGCGGTTGCGCGAGACGCCGAGCTGCCGCTGGACCCAGTGGGCCTGTATAGACACCGGTATCTCCTGCGATGAATCATCCACAATGCGTGAAGGCTACGAGTATTGCTGCGAGGACGAGATCACGAAGTCGATCCAGGAACGCGCCTGGAGTTCACCGATCTGGTATCGCCCCGAATCGTCTACGGCGCTTGCTGAACCCACGACGCCTGCGCAGTAGACGCGCGAACGCACAAAAACCGCATATGCCTACGCGGCACCGTCATTCACGTCGCTATCGGGAATCCGAATGCAGGCCAAGAGGATACCACCAACTACTAGGAGTCCGGCCTGCATACCAAAGGTCATCTGGTAGGACCCCGTAGCACCTAGCATTGCCTGACTCGCAAAGTTCGCGAGCACGAGCAAGGGAATCGCCACCATCCCACCGAGACCGCTCACGCGACCATAATTCGCTCGGCCGAAAAGTCTCGCCAAGAGCACGCCGTGAACTGGCGCTGCGCCACCGATTCCAAGACCGTAGATCGCGCCACCTATCAAGAAGAGCATGAATCCCGGCTCCACTGAAAGAATCCCCCAGCACGCAATATTGAGCAGAACAACGAATGCGATGATCGGCTTCAGCGGGGCTCTGTCTGCTAGCCGCCCAAGAACCAGCTTCCCAAGCAGGGAGAACGGGGTCATGGCGGCAAAGAAGTACGCCGCATCCTTTCCGCTGAGCCCCAGCTCCTTACCGTACGGAATCAACAGGGCAATCAATACGACCGGCGAGGACATCACAAGCCCAAAGCCAACCGCCGATAGCCAGAGCCTCGAATCCCTCGCTAGAACACCGACAGCAAGAGCTCCTGGTGCATCCTGCGAAGCTTCATTGTCTTTAGGCGCATACGCGACCTCGGACAAATCATCCCCATCGGGCCCCTGCCCCACGAATTCGGGGCGGCCAATGACGAGGGTCGCAAAAGTAGGAACACCAGCGACTAGCGTGAACACGCCGAAAGCAAAAAGCGCTGTTCGCCAATCGTAATTTATGATCATCCACTCGGCCGCGACGGGCGCCGGAAAGCTCGCGAGCGTGGCCCCCGCGACCGCAAGCCCAAGAGCGAAACCTTGTTGCCTCACGAACCAATTGGTCACGAGCGCCATAGAGGGCATCGCGCCGAAGAGCGCGGCACCTGTCGAAACGAGCGCAACATGGATCACACCGAGCAACCAAAATTCATGGGTCCGAGACAAGAGAATCAAGCCGAGCCCCGTGAGGAGCGCCCCGGTCGCCATGAGCCGTCTTGCGTGCCCGCCATCCAGTGCCCGCCCCACAAAGGGCCCAGCAATCCCCATCACAAGAATTGAGACCCCGGGTGCGATCCCGATCATCGTCTGGGGGACGCCGAATTCTTCGCTGATCGGCCCAGAAAAATTTCCGACGACTGAGAGCACGACCCCTGTTGAGATGAACTGTGCCACGAAGGCCACGCCCACCATCCGCCAACCTAAAAAGGGGCCAGGCGAAGACGCATTCGCCGCGCCTGCAGTAGTAGAACTAACCTCGATCGACATCAGCGAACCCTCTCGGCGCCGATTCTGATAGGAATTGGCGTCGAGCGAGTCTAGGCCAGCGAGATACCTCCGCACGGGCGTTCCGAACTCGGTTCGCGCTAGGATTTCAACTCCGGAAGCCGAGCGTCACGCGACGGCAGAACTGAGGAGCTCCCATGAGTTCAGAAGAACAAGCATCGGCGGATACAACCGAACCGGAAACTGCCGG
>DGPZ01000123.1:27201-57591 GCA_002390675.1 Deltaproteobacteria bacterium UBA4427 | reverse complement strand
CCTGCGCATACCGAGGGAGTGGCCTCGCCCCGAGTCAAGGAGCTCGCGCGACTCAAGATTGCCGCGCTCAACGGCTGCGACACTTGACTATTTGCACGCTACGCGTCGGCGACGCGTCAAGGACTCGATGAAGAAACGATTGCTCAGATTCATTTGCCCGAAGCAGAGCGTAAGCTCGAGCCGCGCGACGGCCTAGCGGTCCGCTATGCGGAAAAGATGGCGTCTGATTTTCGCACTGTAGACCAGGCGTTCTTAGGCGAGCTCCGTGAACACTTTAGCGACGCGGAGATTGCGGAGATAGGCCTGCTGATCGGGCAATACATGGCGCTTGGCCGCATGCTCGTTATCAGTGGCGGCCACAAGTACGCCTGCGAGATCTACGTCCCGCCGGGCGACTAACATCAAGCTACCTAGAACGGAATATCGTCGTCGTCCGTCGGCGGAGGCGCGCCGTCGGCGAACATTCCGCTCGACTCGGATGGGCCCGAGGCCGAGTTCGAACCGGCGCCTGCTCCGGCGGAATCGCCTACACGATCGACCGACCAGGTCTCGAGACTATTGAAGTAGCGGACCTCACCCTTGGGGCTCGTCCACTCGCGGCCGCGTAGACTGAACTCGACCTTCACCTCGTCGCCCTTCGCAAAGCCATCAAGGCCGTCGCAGCGATCGCCCGTCAGCTGGAACATCACGTATTGCGGATAGCGGGACTCACCTTCGAGCTCGAGCACGAACTCTCGCTTGCGAAAGCGCTGGGTCACCTGCTCCGCTTCCATCGTGGCGTGAATTTTTCCCTGGATCTGCATATTCATACGTGTGGACCGCCTTTCGGCGCGCACATTAGCGCGACTGGCGCGACTCAGTGCGCTCGAAATCCGGTTTTCCGTAGGAATGGGGTCGGCGGGCTCCAAAAGACAGCGGAGCCGAAGACGAGCCCGTAATTTAATCGCGCCGACGGACTGCGAGAGACAAACACGTCATGTCAAGACCCGCGAGGAGCACTGGACCGGGCTCGCTAAAGGGCCTTCGAGGGCCGCATTAACGCCGAATTGCGTCAGGAATGACTGAAATCCGCCGACACCAATGGCCATTGACTGTTGGAATGCGTCCGTGAAGTCGGAGCCCCCGCCTCTGCCAAAGAGCAAAGCACCGCCATCGAGGTCGTCTGCATTCGTGGCGGTCAGGATCCTCCGAGCCCACCTTGCTCTACCAAGCAATATGTAGTCATTAAACCCCACAACAACGAAGCGTTGCCGGTCATCTGCCTAGTCTCCGCGCGGTCACCGCGTGCTGAGCGCACGCGCACCAAATCTCCCGCCTTCCAGACGACCCAAGGCCCCACGAATCAGAAGCGACCAAGCAGAGATTAGCGGGCTTGCGTGCAGTCCCTTTCGAGCCAGTCGATCACGGTTCGGGAGAGTGCAATCCGCTGCCCCGAAAATGAGTGATCCCCATTCTCGAAAATCTTTGTACGAAGACGCGCAGCACCCTCGGCTTCCAAGGCTTCGACCAGCGGTTCGTGATGAGACGTAATCGGGGTCACGTCATCCAGCCGGCCCGCTACGAGCAACATCGATTTACCCGCGAGCTGCGGCACCCCGCGAAGCGTATCGAAGCGGTCCGCCCCGTCCATCGCCTCCGCCACCAAAGCCGCACCACCGGGGCCCACGATCGGCCCGGACCAGCTATCCAAGCTCGCCGCCATTTGCTCAGCGCCGCCACCTGCCTGCACGGCTGCCTTAACAAGTCCGCCCATGTTCGCGCCGGCCAGCGAGGCAATGCAATCGATCTGACCGAGTTTGGCACCGGAGATCAAGGCTGCGAAGCCGCCCATGCTATGCCCGACTAGCGCGATTCGATCGGGATCGATTCGGTGCGCGGCCGCATAACTCGGCTCAACGATCGATTCAACAACTACGTACACATCTTCGATCACGTGGGCGAATGAAAAATCGCCGCCGCTGCCCCAGCTGCCGCGGTAATGAAAGAACACGACATTCCAACCCGCGCGTCGAATGGACTGAGCCAAGTCGAGGTTCTTCTCGAAGCCGGGAAAACCATGTAGCAACACCACTGTCGGATGCGGGCCTGCACCCTGCGCCTCGTAGATGATCGTGTTGAGCTTCCAGCCTTCGTTCATGAAGAACCCGTCGAAGATGATTGGCGGGGCCTCGTGATCGAAAATGACCGGGTCCTCCGTTGCCGCGTCAAATGCGTCCGCCGCATTCACTCCGAGGGACTTCGATTGACAGCCCAACGAAATCGCCACGCCACCGATCGCGAAGGCTACGATTAGGAAGTGGCTTAACGAATCTGAGCGACGGAGATAAAATTGCATGTCGCTAAGATAGTGCGCCCTCCTGCATAAATCTGACGCCGTCGCTCGTCGGTCCCTAACTTAGCCCCTCAACCCACGCCTGATTGGCATAGTATGGGCCCCAAATCGGGTGCGATCGCTCGAACGCACCTTATCGTCGCCGCTCCCCCCGCCACTCTCAGGAGTCCCTTCCCTATGTCCGGCCCCCTTCAAGGTATTAGAATCATCGAAGTCAGCGAAGTCATCTCCGCCCCCCTAGGCGTCATGGTACTCGCGGAACAAGGCGCAGACGTGATCAAGGTCGAACCACCGCGCTACGGCGAAGAGAGCCGCCAGCTCGCGAACTACCGCGCCGGCATGGCTTCGCTCTACCTGAATTGCAACCACGGCAAGCGCTCGATCGGACTAAATCTAAAAAGTGAAGAGGGCCTAGCGATCCTTTATGACCTCGTTAAGGATGCGGACGTCTTTGTACAGAACTGGAGACCTGGGGCGGCGGAACGGCTCAAGGTCGCCGAAGAAGATCTTCGCAAAATCAATCCGAACATCGTCTACGCCACGATCACTGGATTCGGCGACGACGGCCCTTACGCTGATCGACGAGGCTACGACCCGATTTTTCAGACCCTAACAGGCTATGTCGGAGCGCAGATCAATCCCGAAATCCCAGTTCCAGATCTGGTCCGCAATGCCCTAGTCGATAAGGCCACCTCTTATACTCTCGCGCAGGCGATTACCGCGGCGCTTTTTGCACGCGAACGCGGCGCTCCGGGACAACATATTCGAGTGTCGATGCTCGATGTTGGGCTCGCCTTCTTCTGGCCGGACGGGATGCTTCGGCATTCACTCGTCGGGGACGATGTTGAAAATTTTGTGGTGCCTGGGGAGCGCTACCAGCTGATGCCGACGGCGGACGGCCAGATCATTATCTGGGCGGGCACGGCGGGCCAGATGCGCGGCAGCTTACGTGCTGTCGGCCGCGATGAGTTGGCGGACGACCCAAGACAGCGCGGTGTCGAAATGATCTCCGATGAGAACACCGCGATTCGGGCGGAAGCCGTCGCAAATGGCCTTGCGAAGCTCAAGACGGCCGAGGCCTACGACAAAATGGTGGAGCACGAAGTCCCTGCCGCCCCGGTGCTTGGCCTCGAGGACGTCCTCGTCGATCCTCAGATTACGCATAACGGTACGCTGATCGAGGCGACGCATCCCGTCTATGGCCGCTACCGGCGGGTTCGCCCGGCCGCGCGCTTTTCGCAGACGCAGGAGCCGACCACCGCGCCTGCGCCGCTCTACGCCGCAGACTCCGAGAGCGTTCTCGACGAACTCGACATGCCCAAGGCAGAACGCGCACGACTTCGCGAACTCGGCGCGCTCACCTAAGCATGCGACTCCGGCTCAGGAAACGGCCGCTTCTCGCAGCTCGCGGAACGACGCTTCGATGCAATCGGCGTAGAAGCTCGGGTCGGGCATCTGTTCACGGCAGCCCGTGATCGAGACGGTGATATTGCCGTTATAACTCAGCACGGCATGGAAGAGGCCAATACCTCCCATAGGCAGCCCCATCGCAAAGGTTGCAACCATCTTGGCGCCGGTGAAGTAAAGCGGAACCTGCGGCCCGGGAATATTTGTTACCACCGTGTGCGCAACCGGCGTGAGCCGACTCATTAGCCCCGTCCGCGCAACCAAACGTCCGGCGAGCCCTGCCATCGCCCCCGGCATAGTCTGCGTCACGTCGGTCATCGACCGCGCACCGACCGCCCGGGTCAGCTCCTTCGAACTCTGCGTCGTTCGGTAGACCCGCTCCAGCCGTGTAACCGGATCCGCCTCGTCACTGTGAAGCGCGACAAACATGCCCGAGACCTGATTCCCGGCTGTGCCTACTTGGTCCGGAGTCCGCGTTGAAATTGGGGCAAAGGCAGAGAGGGTTTCGAACGGCAACTCGCGATGATGCTCTAGGTATCGCCGCATCGATCCGCCGACGATGGCCAAAATAACATCATTGACAGTGCAGCCCTCAACGCGCTTCCTGATCTGCTTAATATCGGCGAGCGGAAAGGAGGTTGCTTCGAATACGCGATGAGGCGAAACCGTTCCGTTGAAGCGAGTTCGCGGCACCTCCGCCGGCGCATCGTCATCATCGTCCTTATTAAACGAGTTTTTGAGGTAGGCCTGGATCGCCGGCGGAGCGGCTTCACTCAGAATGCGCGCGAAGCGGAAAGGCTGCTGCACGTTATTGACCGTGCTCCGAATCGCGAGTTCCAGGACCGAGGGCTCGGACTCCGGAACCCAAGACTCGGCCGGAGGCGCGGGCTTGCCGTCGACTTCGAGGTCGTGAGTCGCCGCCGTCATCTCAACACCCGAGACGCCATCGATCGCGGCGTGATGAATTTTCGTCAACACAGCGAAACAACCTGCCGGCAATCCTTCGACCTCGTCGAGGCCTTCGATCACGTACATCTCCCAAAGTGGCTTGCCTAGATCCAGCGGGCGGGCATGAAGCCGCGCGGTCTGGATGCAGAGCTGTCGCCAATCCCCGGGCTTCGGTAGGGCTATATGCCGGACGTGAAACTCGAGCTCAAAGTCGGGGTCTTCGATCCAATAGGGATGGTCAAGGCCAAATGGGACGCGGACGATTTTCTGCCGGAAACATCGCGCGAGATGAAGACGCGATTTGATATTCCCAAGAATTCCCTTGAACGTGACGAGTCCGCCAGGGGCCGTCGACTGATCATAAATATTGAGGCCACTAATATGCGTGGGCGCCGTGCGCGTCTCAAAATTGATGAAGGCGGCGTCGAGTCCGCTGAGCTGCTCCATGACAACGACCTCTGCTGGGGGTAGGCCAACAGTCCCATACACACATGCCTCAGGTCAAGTCGCCTGGCAAAAGGACTCAGTCTCCGGGAATGGGTCCCTTTCCAACGCGTGCCACCACAAGCTCATTGTCGCCTGCTTGGAGGATCGTGGAGGGCTCAGGCCATAGATGGCCTCCATCCACCACTATGTCGACGCGGTCGCGGTAGAAGCGCTCAAACTCGTCGGGATCTTCAAGAGCAGGTTCATCGTCGCCAGGAGTCAGGGAGCCGACGACAACGGGCTCCCCGAGTTCCTCGACCAACATGCGACATAATGGCGCGTCGGGCATCCGAAGCCCGATTTCGCCGAAACGATTTCGCATATCGCGCGGCACTTCGGCACTCGCCTCCAGGATGACAGTGTAGGCCCCTGGCAAAATACGACGCACCGTTCGAAACACACTCGTTCCCATAATCGCATAGTGCCCGAAATCCGAGAGCGCATTCACGAGCATGGACAACGGTTTTTTCGATCGCTCGTCGTGCCCCTTCAAACCGCGAACGCCGCCAATTCCCTTGCGGCTCGAAAGTGCGCAAGCAAAGGCATAACCCGTGTCGGTCGGGATCAATATGACTTTGTCACGGCGCAACGCATCCACCGCCGGCGCGAGTTTCCTCGGCGCGGGGCGCTCAGGATCAATGCGAATACGCATACTGTTAGTTCGCGATCGGCACGCGGCTCAAGAGACGCGGGAAATCGAGTTCGGTCAATCGATTGATGATGTCTTGTCCGGCAGTTTCCGGGTGAACGTCTCGGTCGACACCACGAAGAATGCCTGCACCGTCAATATAGAACGTCCACCGGTTCGAGTAGAGGCCGCCGAAGCCGAGCACGCCCCACCGTTTCGCGGTCGCTCCCTCGGGATCACTCAGCACGAGCGTTTGCGCTTCCATCGATGCGGCAAACTCTGCGTTCTTCGCTGGCGTATCCAAGCTGACATAAAGAACCTCGACATCGAACTCGGCAAGCTGTTCGGCACTGTCACGCAGCGCGGCAAGTTCAGTCGTTCAACCAGGAGTGAAGGCTTTCGGGAACCAGGCGACGACGACGCCTTTCTTGCGAGCACTTTCGCCGACGTAGTCCGCGAGCCGATGCTCTCCTTTGGCAACCGAAGTTTCGCCTGCGGAAACGCCAACGAAAAGGAAATCCGGAGCCGGCTTTCCGATCTCGGGCGCTGCGGACCAAGCTGGTTCAGGCGCTGCGAGAAGCAATACGAAAGGCAGTAAAATCAACGGCAAGAGTATACGCATGGTCACACCTTGGCGCGCTTGGTGCAGGGCGGCAACCGCCCGTAAGTGCTAAAGAAACCCATCGTCCCGTCTCGGAACCGACCTATCGGGCATTCTCGATAACATTTCACGCGACCGCGGCCGCGCCGGATCCTCTACGCAGGTCGTCCTGACTACTTCGGCCGGATCCTTGGACTGCGGGCCCCGACAACCTCACCCAGGAGACTCTTCATCCATGGCAGGCAAGCCCGGTTTCGATTGGTCAGACCCTCTTCTGCTCGATGAGCAACTCACCGACGAAGAACGCCTTATCCGCGATAGCGCCCGCGACTACGCACAGGGCAAGCTTCTGCCGCGCGTCCTGACGGCCTCCCGCGAAGAACGCTTCGATCGCGAAATCATGGATGAGATGGGGGCGCTCGGTTTCCTCGGGGCGACGCTGCCCGCCAAATACGGCGGCGCCGAAGTTTCCCATGTCGCCTATGGACTTATGGCTCGCGAAGTGGAGCGAGTCGACTCGGGCTACCGCTCCGCGATGAGCGTGCAGTCTTCTCTAGTGATGCATCCGATCTTTGCTTACGGAACGGAGGAGCAACGCATGAAGTGGCTGCCCGGCCTAGCAACGGGCGAGCTCATCGGCTGCTTCGGACTCACTGAGCCCGACCACGGATCTGATCCCGGCGGCATGCGGTCCCGCGCGGAACGAAAAGACGGTGGTTACTTGCTGACCGGCAGCAAAACATGGATCACGAATAGTCCGATCGCGGACGTCGGCGTTGTCTGGGCAAAGCTCGATGGCGACATTCGGGGCTTCCTTGTCGAGAAGGGGATGGACGGCCTCAGCTTCCCGAAAATCGAAGGCAAGATGTCTTTGCGCGCGTCGATCACGGGCGAGATCGTAATGGACAATGTCTTCGTCCCCGAAGAAAACCTCTTCCCGGAAGTGAGAGGCCTTGGCGGACCTTTCGGTTGCCTTAACAAGGCACGCTTCGGGATCGCCTGGGGCTCCATGGGTGCCGCTGAATTTTGCTGGCATGCTTCCCGGCAATACACCCTCGATCGCGAACAGTTCGGACGTCCCCTCGCAGCGAACCAGCTGGTTCAGCTCAAGCTCGCCGACATGCAAACGGAGATCACGCTAGGCCTACAAGCGTGTCTGCGCGCGGGACGCTTAATGGACGAAGGCCGACTCGCCCCGGAAAACATCTCACTTCTCAAGAGAAATAATTGTGGTAAGTCGCTCAATATCGCCCGAGTCGCGCGGGATATGCACGGCGGAAACGGCATCTCCGACGAGCTCCACGTCATGCGCCATCTCGTCAATCTCGAGACTGTAAATACGTATGAAGGCACTCACGATATCCACGCCTTGATTCTCGGTCGCGCACAGACGGGAATCCCCGCTTTTAGCTGAGAGCGCATCTCGCTTACCGATTCCCCCCCTGGCCCTGTCCTCGCGCGCCCGCGCGCGAAAACTAAAAGTGCCAGGGAAACTTCGAGAAGTCCCGATCGCGCTTTTCAAGAAAGGCATCGCGCCCCTCTTCCGCTTCATCCGTCATATACGCCAGACGTGTCGCCTCACCCGCAAAGATCTGCTGCCCCGCCAATCCATCGTCCACCAGGTTCAGTGCAAATTTCGCCATGCGCTGGGCAGTCGGGCTCTTGGTATTGATCTCCGCGGCCCATTCGAGCGCCGTTGATTCAAGTTCGGCATGCGGCACAACCGCGTTCACCATCCCCATCTGATGGGCCTGTTCGGCGGTATAACTCTTGCCGAGGAAGAAGATCTCCCGCGCGAATTTCTGACCGACCTGTTTCGCAAGATAAGCCGAGCCATACCCGCCATCAAAGCTCGCCACGTCCGTATCCGTTTGCTTGAATACTGCGTGTTCCTCGCTGGCTAGTGTTAGGTCACAGGTTACATGCAGGCTGTGCCCGCCGCCGACGGCGAAGCCCGGCACTACGGCGATCACGATTTTAGGCATGAAGCGGATCTGCCTTTGGACCTCAAGAATATGCAGACGTCCGGTCCGGCCGGGATCGATCGAACCCGCGGTCTCACCTTCCGCATATTTGTAACCGTCGCGTCCGCGAATCCGCTGGTCACCACCGCTACAAAAAGCCCAACCGCCATCCTTCGCTGAAGGCCCATTGCCCGTCAACAGAATCACGCCCACGTCCGTCGTCATCCGCGCGTGATCGAGGGCGCGATCCAGTTCATCAACCGTCTGCGGCCGGAAGGCGTTGCGGATTTCGGGGCGATTGAAGGCGATTCGCACCGTGCCTTGGTCAACGGCCCTATGATAGGTGATGTCCTTGAAGTCGAAGCCGGGGACCTCCTGCCATCGGGCGGGGTCAAAAATTTCCGAGACCATGCACAGGTTCCTCCTGCCGGCGCGGACCCGATCAATATGGGGCACCAGGCTATGTGGGCGCCGGAATATAGCGGCGAAAGTCGATCTCGCGTCTTGCTATCGTTAAAGCGTGAAAGCCCCGACCGCGCAGGGCAAGGGCAATACACCTCCAGCCGCAGCCCCGCGGCGCGCAAATCTGAAAAGAGAAAATCTGAATGACGCCCTCCCCTTCCCATGAGTCCCCCGCGAGCGACCTCGACATCGACATCGACGCGATCGGCGAAGAGCTCCCTCTTCTAGAAGGCCTCAGAACAGCGCGGGCCATCCGTCGCCTAAAACCAGATCCCGTGCCGCGGTCCCTGATTCGAAAGGTCTGCGAAGCAGGCACATTCGCACCCTCAGGCGGAAATCGGCAGCCGTGGATGTTCGTGGCCGTCGACGATGCGGAGAAGAGACGCTGGATCGCAGATCGCTATCGCCCTGTTTTCCAAAAGTATATTGGCCCCGCCATCGAGCGTGGAGAGCGCGAGAACTTCGCCCCCCACCTACTGCGCAATATGCGCGCCTCCCTCTATTTGGCCGAGCATCTCCACGAAGCACCCGTCCATCTCTTTATCGCTGGCTTTACTCGTCGCAACGAAGCTCAGCTCCAAGCCATCTATCCCTGCGCACAAAACGTTCTCCTCGCCTGTCGGGCAGTCGGGCTCGGCGCTTCCTTCACCACGCTCCACCGCGCGTTCGGCGAAGAATGCGATCGTATGATCGGACTGCCCGAGAATATTCCGAGCGCCGTGTTAATCCCGATCGGTTGGCCTCTAGGAAAACATGGCCGACCGCCCCGCGCCTCCGTCGACACAAAGCTCTTCTTCAACGAATTCGATGCGTCGACGGTCGAGAAAGAACGCCCCATTGGCTAGATCTTTGCAGGCAGTTGCCCTCATAACACTAGGCCTCTCGATCGTTGCATCTTTTTCCGCAAACGCGGCGCAGCCCAACATCCTCCTGCTAATGGCAGAGGACCTCTCCCCCCGAATCGGCTCCTTCGGGGATCCCATCGCCCGAACCCCAGCGATCGATCGACTTGCGGAACAGGGAGTGCGATATCCGAATGTATTCACGACCGCCGGCGTCTGTGCGCCCAGTCGTGCTGCCTTAATGCTAGGCCGTCACCAAATTTCGACCGGCACGCAGCACATGCGGACTTCGACCGGCCCCCTTGGCGAATACCTCGCGGTTCCTCCTCCCGAAGCAAAGGCCTTCCCTGAGCTCCTTCGCCGCGCCGGCTACTTCACCTACCAACACGGCAAACTCGACTACCAATTCAGCGGTGTGAGCTCCGGCACCGGCCCCTCCTCTATTTGGGATGCCGAGGACAATGACAGGCAATGGGCGGATCGCGACGGCGACCAGCCCTTCTTCGGCATGGTCAACTTCATGGTCACCCATGAAAGCGGCATCTTCGCTCCTTTGGGAACCTGGCCCCGTGGCCTCTTTCATTTCGTGATGCAACTCGCACAGGCGAATATGAGAAGCGGCTGGACGGAAAACGTTATTGCGACTGACCCCGCAAAGGTCGACTTGCCGCCCTACTACCCAGATCTACCCGAACTGCGAGCCGACCTCGCGCGCCAATACGACAACATTCAGATCATGGACGCACAGGTCGCTGCCATCTTGGAGCGACTCGAACAAGATGGCCTCGCCGACCGAACGATCGTGATCTGGACAACGGATCACGGCGACGGACTTCCCCGCGCCAAGCGCGAGCTCTTCGAGAGCGGCATTCGGGTTCCTATGGTCATTCGCTGGCCCGAGTCGCTGCGACCGAAAGACTTAATACCAGGGACCCTGGATTCTCGGATGATTAGCTTCGTCGACCTCACGTCAACAATTCTCGCCCTTGCCGGAGTGGCCGACGCACCCGGAGCGCACGGGCACGACTTCCTCGATCCACGGATCCCCGAGCGCGAGTATGTGTACGCGTCGCGTGACCGGATCGATGACGCACTCGACCGACAAAGAGCCGTTCGCGACGAGCGGTACAAATATATCCGGAGCTATCATCCGGAGTTGGCCAGCAGCAATCTGAGCGATTTCCGGGAGAACCAGGCTGGGATGCGGGCTTGGCGCGCGGCTTTCGAGGCCGGTGAACTAACGGATATCGAAGGTCGGTTCTTCAAGGGACCAGGCGAGGAGCAGCTCTATGACCTCGAGCAGGACCCCTTTGAGATCAACAACTTAATCGCATCCCCGGAACACAAGGCGATCCGAGAACGCATGCGTGCGGCCTACGCCGACTTCGATGCCCGCATTCCAGACCTCGGAGCAATCCCAGAGAGTGAGCTCCGAGAACGGTATTGGCCCGGGGGCGAACAGCCCGTCACGAGGCGCCCGGTCTTCGCCGCAGGCGATGGCCGCATATCCCTCTCCGCCCCAGACGAGGGCGCATCCATCGAACTCTCGATCGACCGCAGCCCCTTCCGCCCCTACGTCGAGCCCTTTACCGTCTCGCCGGGGACGCGCCTTTCCGCTCGCGCGATCCGCTACGGCTGGGAGGAAAGCCCTGTTGTTGGTTTTAGGATGCCCGGGCAGGAGTGAACGCGGCGTCGCTACGAAAGTTGGCTAGCGGCGCTCTCGTCTCGTACCGTAGGCGCGCGCCGCGACCAATAGCGCCGCCTACTCATTCTCATAGCGAGCCTCGTAGGCATCGTCTTCGGACGTGACCGACTTGCCCGCTCAGTCCTCAATCGCGAACGTCGAAAGACAACAACCGAAAGGTCATCCTTATGCGTGAAGTCGTCATCGTGGAAGCCGCCCGAACCCCGCTTGGCAAGCGAAACGGTCAGCTCGCCGCCTCCCATGCCACCGAGATGCTCGGTGCAGTCCAGGGCGCAGTGATCCAGCGAGCAGGCATCGACCCCAAGGAAGTTGGCCAGGTCATCGGCGGCTGCGTCGGTCAAGTCGGTATGCAGACTATGAACGTGACGCGAAACGCATGGCTCTCTCAGGGCCTCCCGCTTGAAGTTGCCTCGACGACCGTCGACACCCAGTGCGGCTCGTCGCAGCAGGCCACGAACCTCGCCTATGCCCTCGTTGCTTCTGGCGTCGTCGACTCCGCCATCGGCTGCGGCGTCGAAGCCATGAGTCAGGTGCCTATGGGCTCGACCGTTCCTAAGGACCCGATCGTCGGAAAGCCGGTCAACAAGCGGTACTGGGAGCACTTCGAGTTCACGAGCCAGTTCGACGGTGCCGAACGAATCGCCAAGAAATGGGGCATCACTCGGGACGACACCGACGCCTTCGGGAAGCGCTCCCAGGATCTCGCCGCCGCGGCATGGGCTGATAACCGTTTCGACTCGCAGATCGTTTCCATGGATGCCCCGGTTGGCTTTCAAGACGGCAAGCCCACGAGCGAGACCCATCACGTAACGCGCGACGGCGGCCTTCGCGAAACGACCCTCGAAATCCTCGGCGGCCTACGCACTAACATGCCCGACGGCGTGCATAGCGCCGGTACTTCCTCGCAAATCACGGACGGCGCAGCGGCAGTCCTGATGATGTCTCGCGAACGGGCGGATGCCCTAGGACTCGAAGTGAAGGCGACGATCGTCGACACGTGCCTGGTCGGCTCAGACCCCGTGCTCATGCTGACGGGCCCGATTCCAGCGACCCAGAAGCTCCTCGCGAACAACAACCTCTCGATTAGCGACATCGACGTCACCGAAATCAACGAAGCCTTCGCTTCGGTCGTGCTCGCTTGGGCCAAGGAGCTCGAAGCCGACATGGCGACGGTGAACCCGAACGGCGGCGCGATCGCCCTGGGGCATCCGCTGGGCGGAACCGGCGCAGTACTGCTCACGAAGGCCATTCACGAACTCATACGTGCCGACAAGGAACACGCCCTCGTCACGATGTGCTGCGGTGGCGGTCTAGGCACCGGCACCCTGCTCCGCCGCGGTTAGGCGAGTAGAGCGTGGACAGCATCCTCGACGTCGATCTCATAGGCTTCGAGTCTGGCGACGCCCGCCGCAGAAGCGCCATCGTCGACGGGGTGATGCGTAGCCTCGAAACCGGCTTCGTCTACGTCGAGCATGATCTCGACGAGGCGGAGCTCGACGCGTGTTATGCCCAGCTCGAAACATTCTTCGGCCTTCCCCTCGAAGCGAAGCGTAAGTCGGCAGTTCCTGGCTCTCGGGGACAGCGCGGTTATACCGGACTACTCGTCGAGAAAGCTGCAAGCAGCGATGCCGCAGACTGGAAAGAACATCTCAATTGGGGCGAAGCGGCCCCCGCTGGACACCCCCTTGGCGAACGTTTCCCCGACCGCTACGGCGAGCCCGTCTTCCCCGAAACAGAATTGCCGGGCATCTCAGAAAAGCTGATGCACTTCCATCGCCAAATAGCAGAGCTCCAGAGGCGCTTCCTCCAGATCGTCGCGACCGGGCTCGGCGCGCACGAGCGCTTCTTCGACGACATGGTTCGCTACGGCGCGACGCTCACCCGGGCCGTTCACTACCCACCCATGCAAGAAGCGCCGGGCGCCGGGCATGTATGGGCTGCGGAACACGGCGATATCAATCTCGTCACAGCACTCCCCCGCGCGACCGCTCCGGGCCTTCAGGTAAAAACGGTAGAGGGCTGGATCGACGTCGCGCCACCTCCCCGTCACGCGGTTCTGAACACGGGCATGATGCTCGAACATCTCTCAAACGGTGCCCTGCCCACCGGAATCCACCGCGTCGTCGCCGACCCGAACCAAACCGGCAGCCGACTCTCCGTCGTGCAGTTCTGCCACCCAACGCCGAGCACGATCCTCAGTCCTATCGCTAGCTGCGTCACGCCCGATCGACCACAGCGCGTAAGCGCGATCTCTGCGGCCGACCGACTCGACGAAGTCCTCTTCGAAATCGGCCTAGCAGACGGCGCCGCTACGTCGGGTGATAGCGACTCCTGATCGGAATGAAGGTCAAGCTCTAGGCTTCATGCCCCAATGCGTTATGCAAGCTGGAACTCGACACCGCCTAACTTCATTTTTTCACCGACGCGGCCGCGATCTGACGCCTCGAGCGTGATCGCAGAAAGTCCTTCGATTTCATTTCCTCCACACGAGACAAACTCAACCACGCCCTGATCGAGTGCCACACGAAGCTTTTCGCCCTCTCGATCGACGGACCTCTTGAGCACTTCGGCCCACCGTGCGGCCAGCCTCTCCGGATCGGGGCTCTTTAGCTCGATACCTAGCAAACCTTTGACGACGTCCTGACGAATATGGTCGCGCCATTTAGGGCCCGCGCCCGCCCAGCTATCTGGCGGATCCGGGCAGTCGAGAGAGATCATCATGCCGCCGGTGTCGCGAGGGTGAAGATGAATCCCGGCCCAATGCTGACCGTGCTCTTCATCTCGCGTATTGGCCTCGAAAGCGATGCGCAGATCGAGCTCTCCGATCCGCTCGCGCCACGGTGCCAGATCGCGGGTCTGTAGGATCACCATATAGCCCCCGTCTCCGCCCTGTCGGGCAAGGTGTCGGCCGCCAGGCGTGTCTGCGCGCTTCGGGCTGAGAATCTCGATAAAGGTCGTGCCCATAGGCAGAACGATATTCTCGAGTCCCCATAGATCGACACTCGGATCGCGGAACGCCACCTCGAGCCCCAGCGCTTTCACGAACGCTTCTTCCGTCTCCACAAGATCTTCGACGACCAACGTGATCTGAAGCAAATCGAGCCGCCCGGTTTCCGTCTTCATCTCTGCCTTCATCTTCGCCTCCATCTCGAGCGCCACCTCAAACGTCAACTTCGCCCAGCGTAAGGCTCCCTGCATCGTCGCGGGTCACCGAGCTAGAGTCAGCCTATCCATTTATCCATTAATGCCCCGAAACTCGGACGACGCCAGCACAAGCGCTTTAGCTGGGGTCGTTCGGGTATAGCCCAGGAAGTCAGCTCATGAACGAAGCCCTCGGATCAACTGTTCTCTATGAAGTCGCGGATGGCATCGCGACGATCACGATGAATCGACCCCATGCTAAGAACGCTTTGTCCGTCGCCCTCCAGCGGGATCTCTACGCCGCCTTCTCCGACGCGACCCAGGATGATGCAGTTCGCGTAATCCTGTTGACCGGCGCCGGGGATGCATTCTGTGCCGGCGTCGACCTTAAGGAATTCGGAACGCTCAGCGACAGCCCTGAAGCGGGAGACACGCCTAACTGCTGGGTCGCTATCGACGCCTGCTCGAAGCCAATCGTCGGTGCGGTGAATGGCCCAGCAATTACGGGTGGCTTCGAAATTGCGCTGGCTTGCGATGTGTTAATCGCGGGCGAGAACGCTCGCTTCGCGGATACCCATGGGCGAGTAGGCGTTCTGCCCGGCGCGGGCCTCTCCCAGCGCCTCTCACGCGCCATCGGGATCTACCGAGCGAAGTACGTGTCGCTCACGGGCAATTTCATCTCCGCGGCCGACGCAGCAGCTTGGGGCTTCGTCGGACATGTCGTGCCTGACGAAGAGCTAATGCCGGCTGCGCGTCAGATCGCCAAAGACATGCTCGGATTAATGCCACACATGCTGCCCTCGATGAAGGCACTGATCGACAACGGCTTCGATGCCACCTTCGCGGATGGCATGGAGCTCGAGTCGACGCGGTCTAAAGAACAGATCAAGCAGATGAAGCCTCAGCAGGCTGCGAGTGCGGCCTTCGCCGCCGTCCGCGAACGCGGGCGGACACAGAAAAGCTAGACTCCGACGATTCGCTATTCGACTAACACGTTGGGCTCGCCGTGCCCTGCCTGTTTGCACGCTTCTATGTAGAACGCGAGTGTAGTCGAGGCATCGATCACGCTGACGATGTTGTCGTTTTCATCGAGATTGACATTCGAGCCGTACATCTGAAACCAGACGCGCGTATCGTCCTCGACACATTGGAGCGTATGCACTGATCCAGCGGGCTCATAGAGAAAAGAACCCGCGCGATTTACGTAGTCGTACTCCTTGTACTTCCAAGCGCCGGAGGTCGTGTAGCCGAAAACCGGGCCGGTGTGACGATGACGCATCACCTCATAGCCGGCTTGGAAGATGTTTTCGATGATCCAGAGATTTTCGCCGCGCTTGACCTGCAAGACTTTCAGCTTCGAGCCATCGCCAAGATCGACGAAGGGCAGGTCATCGGCACCAATGTGGATCGATTCGGGGGGGGCCATGAGGTCCATCAGAAACTCCTGTTCAGTCAAGTGAGCCGGGAACGCGGCAACTGGGTGGTATGATGCGCATCTGAGGGTAAGGCAGTCGCCGCGCCCTAGAAACCCGAATGAGGTCCCTCATGTCGACGACTCCCGACTCCAAAACACTGCTCGATACGGCGAGGGGGCTGCAACCGCGCCTCGTCGATTTGCGCCGACGCATCCACGAGGAGCCGGAACTCGGTCTCGACACGCCCGCCACGCGGAAGCAGATCCTAGACGATCTGGCGGATCTTGATCTCGAGATCGATCTCCACAAAAAGACGAGCGGGATTGTCGCCACGCTTCGCGGAGCCCGCCCGGGCCGAAGCATACTCTTGCGCGGAGATATGGACGCGCTCCCTATGCCCGAAGAAACGGGGCTTCCCTTCGCCAGCCGGCACGAGAACAGGATGCATGCATGCGGTCACGATGCACATGTCTCCATGCTGGCAGGAGCGGCGCGAATTCTTGCGGGCGCGCGTGACACGCTTGCGGGCGATGTCGTCTTCATGTTCCAGCCCGGGGAAGAATGTTATGGCGGCGCGGAGGTGATGCTCGAGGAAGGCATGCCCGAAACCGACGGCGCCTTCGCAATTCACGTCGCGCCACAAATCCCAACCGGCATGGTCGGCACGAAGCCCGGGGCGATCATGGCCTCCTTCGATGATTTCAATATTGAGGTCAAGGGACGCGGCGGTCACGCCTCCATGCCGCATGACTGCATAGATCCGATTCCGATCGCCTGCGAGATCGTGTCCGCACTCCAGAGTTTCGTCACGCGACAGATTCCCGCGACGGATCCGGGCGTACTTACGGTCTCACAAATCCATGCAGGGACAGCGAATAACGTCATCGCCAACTCGGTTCAGCTCGCAGGAACCATGCGGGCGCTCTCGGATCGAACGCGAGCACGGCTCCTTGAAGGTTTGCCGCGAGTTGCCGAAGGAATTGCCAAGGCGCACGGCGCCGAAGCGATCATCGAAATTCAGAGCGGCTATCCCGTCGTCGTAAACGACACGGCCTTCGAAGCCTTCGCGAGCGACACGATTCGTGATCTCATGGGCGACCAGTCCGTACTCGCCCTCCCCCAACCGGTCATGGGCGCGGAGGACTTCTCGTACGTTCTCCGGCGCACCCCGGGCGCCATGGTCCTCCTCGGCGTTCGTCCTCCGGGAACGAAGGAACCGGCGCCCTGTCATTCGAGCCAAATGATGCTGGACGAGGATGCCATGGCTCTCGGGGCCGCTCTCCATGCGACGATCGCCACGCGATTTTTGGCCTCAAGCGCCTAATTCTTGACCGCCGGCGCTCAATTCTTCGAAGCGAGCCCCTAATTCCTAGCTGCGGGCGTTTGGCCCGAGAACAACGACACTTTTTTGGCTGCCGGAATTCGATTCCAAGTCGCCGGAAGCTGAACCGGCGAAGCGAAATCCCCTGCTAGAATGCGCCGCCCGACTCTTACCCGGCACGACTCCTTGAGCGCTTAGGTTGCGGCCCCATTTGCCCAAACGGCCCGAGCCAATCGCTCCATCTCACGCCGGATCCATAGCTTCAATGAATCGAATGCATCTGAATCAGGAGCCAGCCCCGTGAGTAGCATCTCTAACCTCAAAAACGTGATCGGCCTCGGCGTCGCCGGCAACTTCACGGGTCATCTCGAACAGGCCGGCGAAGCCAGCGACTTCAAGGATCTCGTAATCGAGGATCCCAATGCACCGAAGGGCGTCTTTCCTTTCTACATCCCAGCGGATGGTGACCATTTCCTTCACACCTTTCCGATTTCTGCGGACCGCGTTCGACTCGGATCAGATGACGAAAATCATCAACCGGAGCCCGAGATCGCCTTGTTATGCGATCTCGAGTGGGAGGGCGACCGCGTAACGTCGGTCACCCCCAGGCAGGCCATGGCTCACAACGATTGTTCCATTCGACGTGAGGGCGCGAAGAAGATCAGCGAAAAGAAGAACTGGGGCGCAGACACGAAGGGGACCTCAGCGCAATCGATCGAGATCGATCAATTCTCGAAGGGCGGTATTCTCGATCGATACCGAATCGCGTCCTTCCTGAAGCGAAACGGTACCGTCGCCGCCTATGGCGTCGATTCACCTGCCGCCAGCTATAGCTACATTTACGAGCAGCTTCTCGCATGGCTCGTCGTCAAACTAAACGACCAGGTCGATGAAGGCCCGCTTGAAAATATCTCCGAGTGGCTCGCCGTCGCGGGACGCCCTGCGCAAACATTGATCAGTATCGGAGCAACTCGCTATACGGAGTATGGAGAGACGACCTTCCTTGAACGAGGCGATCAAGTCATCGTTGCTGTATACGATGAAACGCGCTTCGACGAGGCTGCGATTCGTGTCCTCGCCGAGAGTAATGACGCCGCCGCCAGCCAAGGCATCTCGCTACTTCGACAAGACGTCCTCTAACACTTCGTTCCGCCGTACGTTCTATTCGACTCATCTTTCAACTAACCCTTAGTTCCCCAAATCGAGGCATAGCGTGTTTGGAGTTAAGCTCGCCCTGCTCATCGCGATTCTGGTTGCCGGCGCGATCGGAGCGGCCATCCCGCTCATTCGGCGGGGAAGCTCTACCCACGAGCACCTCCTCGGGTGGGGCAATGCCTTTGCCGCCGGAGTGTTTCTTGCGGCGGGCCTCGTCCATATGCTGCCAGAAGCGAATCGCACATGGATCACGCTCGGCTACGACTATCCGATGGCCTTCGCGCTTGCGGGATTTGCCTTCGCATTCATGTTGCTCGTCGAGCACGTGCTTTTGCCCGAACATGCCCACGAAGAAGTTCACGCGCCCTCCGGAGAGCGGTTTGCGCGAATTGCCGAAACCAATCTTCATGACACGCACGCGGATAGCCCTGAATCGCTCTCTGCATACGCCGTGCTCACGGCGCTCTCGATTCACGCCTTGCTCGCTGGGCTTGCCCTTGGAGCCGAGCCTGACCTCTCTCGCGCCCTCGTCATTTCGCTCGCGATCGTCGCGCACAAATCGGCGGCCGGCTTCGCCCTTGGTGTCTCTCTCGCCCGAAGCGCTCTACCCGCTAGGCAGGCCTGGACGCTAGTGATCCTCTTTGCTTCAGCAACGCCGCTCGGCGGTCTGCTCGGCGCACTGCTCGGCGCAAATGTCGAAGGCGACCTCGGCGCCATACTAGAAGCCAGCTTCCTCTCAATCGCCGCCGGTACCTTCATCTACGTCGCGACCTTCGACATTCTGCGCGACGAATTCCCCGCGCCGGGAGGGCGCTTCGCTAAATGGTGCGTGCTCACTTCTGGAATCGCCTCAATGAGCGCCCTAGCGCTTTGGACCTAAGCGCGCTGAGACACCGCTCCGGCGGGTCGGCCCGGCGAGCCTAACGCTCGCTGGCGACGCCCCAGTACTGGAAAGCCGCGACCCTAGGTGTGCCCGGCAAGTACATTGTGTCGAGCGATTCGATCTTGAAGCCCGACTCTTTGAGTAGTCGCGGCACGTCACGATTGATGTTGCAGCCGCCCGCGAAAATCTTCCAAACTGGGTTCACGCGATCCTGCCACTTGCGTACGTCTTCATCCGGGGCGGAGCCGTGCTCTGAGAATAGAAGCTTTCCGCCCGGCTTCAGCACGCGCCGCATCTGCTCTAGTGCCTTGGCGAAATCGGGAATCGTGCAAAGCGTAAACGTCAACAAGACCGTGTCCGCCGCATTGTCATCGAGCGGAATTTCTTCGCCTGGCAGCCCCAACCATTCGACGGGAAAGGCTGACTGCGAAAGTCGCGGTGCAGCTTTAAGCCTCATCCCTTCCGAGGGCTCGAGTCCCCAGACCATCTCGACATTGTCCGCATTATAAAAGGGCAGATTGATCGCGGAGCCCATACCCACTTCGAGAACCCGCCCTTTCGCCTGGGGCACGATCTTCTCACGCTGCTTCAAGATCGGTTTAGTCGAGCAGGCGGAGTCGATGATTCGCGGCAAGATGTGGTTCTCGTAGAAACCCATACCTGGTCCTCGCCGCACAGGGATTGGGCGGCAGGAGCGGCGCTGCACGTTCGGCCCACGGTCGATGGAAGCAGATTGAGGGGTAATCTGCCGCAACGCCGAGTGCTGATCGCAGATGGGGATAGTCGAGGGGAACCACCGAAACTCGACGACCGAGTCCTTGGCACCAAGCTGTGCCAGAGTCCTCTCTGCTGAACATGCGCCTCTACTCAACTGGCGCGCCGATCCACCCCAGCGCTCTCGCATTTCCTAAGAGGATCAATATGTTTTGGCTCATGACTTCTCGAACGGCCCTCATCGCAGCCACTCTCAGCCTCATCACTCTGCTCAGTGCAGCTTGCGCAAAGCCGGATGCAGATCGGCCAAACGACCTCCCGGACGGCATCAACGATAATTTCCTCTCAGAGGACATGGATGTCGATCGGTACAAAGACCGATTCGAGGGGGAATCTCGAGGCGTCTACGCCAAGCGATTCGAAATCGTAGAAGCCCTCGACCTAACGCCCGGAGACACTGTAGCGGACATTGGTGCCGGAACGGGTTTCTTTAGCTTCCTCTTTGCGGAAGCCGTTGGCCGCACAGGTAAGGTCTTTGGCGTCGAAATCTCTCCAGGTTTTATAGATCACCTACGTAAAGAAAAGATCTCGCGAGGCCTCGGTCAGTTTTATGTCGTCGAAGGAACAACTGCCTCGGTCGAGCTCGAGGAAGCTTCGACGGATCTCGCCTTCATCTGCGATGTCTATCATCACTTCGAGACGCCGGAAGCGTCTCTAGCCAGCCTTCACGCCGCAATCCGTCCCGGCGGATCTCTCGTGGTCATCGAATTCCACCGCATAGAAGGCGTCACCAACGATTTCATCTACAAGCACGTGCGCGCATCCCGCGAAGTCTTTCAAGCCGAGATCGAGGCCGCGGGCTTCCGCCTTACCAATGACATTGAGATCGACGGCCTCGACGACAACTACATTCTTCATTTTGAACGCCTCAACTAATTTGGTACTAGCCACCTTCAGCCGCCCTATTCGACCCTTTTCAACGTTAGGCATCCGCCGCCAGGAGAACGATCATGTCCAAAACCGACGAATCAGCTGAAGCCAAGCAGGATGTCCTGACTGAACGAATCGGCCACGTACTCAAGGTGACGTTCAACCGTCCGGATCGTATGAATTCGATCGGCGGCCAAACCATCACCATGCTCTCCGAGATCTTTCTCAAAGCGGAACACGACTACGACGTCCGCGCAATTCTGCTGACCGGAAACGGCCGGGCGTTCTGCTCAGGCCTCGACCTCAAGGATGTTTCCTCTGGCGAGACCGACGTTTCGGGCTCGTCCAAGGGCTTCAAGATCAACGAGCACCCACCCTTTGTTATGCGTCGAATGGACACGCCGATCGTCTGTGCGCTGAATGGCGCCGCCGCCGGATACGGGATGGATCTCGCCCTCGGCTGCGATTTCGTCCTCGCCTCCGATCGCGCGCGCTTCGTCCCGCCGATTCGCCGCAGCGTCCTCCCCGAAAGCGGCGGCACTTGGCTTCTTCCCCGTCTCGTCGGCTGGCATAAGGCCTGCGAAATCTCGCTTCTCGGACGCATCCTAGAATCCGCGGACATAGAACGCCTCGGCCTAGCAAATCGCATCATTCCCCATGACGAGCTTCTCGACGAAGCCATGTCTTGGGCTAGCGAGCTCGCCGGAAATCCACCTCTCGCCATGGCCGCAACCAAGCGAACGATGCGACAAGGACTCGATTCGACCTTTGAGGCCAACACCTCAAACGTCATGGCGGAGCTCATGCAGCTCTTCCAGACCGATGACTTCCGTGAGTCCCTCGTGTCGTTCATGGAAAAGCGAGATCCGAAGTACACCGGACGCTAGGCGTACGGAGCCTCCTGCGCGGCCCCCCGCTATAACGCCGCGCCGCCAGAACATTTACTCAGACGCGCCAAATCACGCGGGGACCTGCCAGCGCATCACGGTAACGGGCAGCACAAGTCTCGATCCCCCCGACTCTGCTGGCAAAGACCATAATTAGACGTTTCAAGTACTCAATCGACTATTTCCTACCCGATTCTGAAAATTGAAAGAGCACGCGAATTCGGGCCGGATGGCGGACCTCCCGGCGTGAACTAAGCTCCCGCGCCACCACCCAAAGCCCCACACCCGTCCAAGGAAAGGCCGAACACCTAGATGCTTGCTCGCAGCCGAACCCTCCCGAAAACTGCGCTCATCGCTTTCGCTCTCGCCGCGCTGATCACGTCCCCCAGCGGAGCCGCGGACAAGCGGTCCATGATCCTTGCAACGACAACGAGCGTGCGTGACTCGGGGCTGCTCGACACCCTGCTCCCCGAGTTCACCGAGGCGACCGGCATCCGTGTCCGTGTGATTGCTGTCGGCACCGGTGCCGCGCTCCGTATGGGCCGTGAAGGCAATGCCGACCTCCTCCTCACTCACGCACCCGCAAGCGAAAAAGTCCTCGTCGACGAAGGCATAGTCACTCGGCGCACGCCCTTCATGGAGAACTTCTTCGTGATCGCCGGACCGGCAAAAGATCCCGCCAAGATCTCCTCCGCAATCTCGCCCGAAGACGCGATCCGCCGCATCGACGCCGCTGGCGCTGGCTGGGTCAGCCGCTCCGACGATTCGGGTACGCACAAGCGCGAAAAGGCACTCTTCCACGCAGCCGGGCTAGACCCCGAAGCAGACCGCGATCGGCTCGTGCGAACCGGCACAGGCATGGGCCTATCGCTCCAAATCGCCGGCGAACGTCGCTACTATATCCTCAGCGATATCGGCACCTTCCTGGCGTTCCACAAGCGAGTCGGCCTTGAGGTCCTTTCGAAGCCTGGGTCTTCTCTGCGGAACATCTACTCGATCCTTCAGCTCGACAGCTCGCGCTTCGAACGTCCCCTGCACACGAGCGAAGCCGAGGAACTCGAACGCTTCCTCCTCACAAAGAAGACGCAGCGCGCGATCGGTGCTTTCGGCCTCGACAAGTTCGGCCGCACGCTCTTCACACCTCTTAAGCTCGCTGACGACGCTCACGCGTCGCCCGTGTCGAAGTAGCGCGACCCGTGTTAGACCCCGAACTTCAGACCCTCGTGGAGATCACGCTCCGCACCCTTTGGGTTTGTGGGTCAGCACTCTTGCTCGCGCTGCTAGGCGGAGTTCCGATCGGCATCCTCCTCGGCTCGAGCCAATTCATATCCCGGGGACTGCTCGTCTCCTCAGTCAATGCCGGCATGGGCGCGCCCCCCGTCGTCGTCGGCCTGATCGGCTCTATCTTGCTTGCGCGAAGTGGGCCCCTGGGCAGCTGGAACCTCCTTTACACACCCTATGCCATGATCATTACTTCCACGGCAATCGCGCTTCCCCTCGTGATTGGCCTCACCCTCGCGGCTGTCGGCTCCCTCGATGATGAATGGGAGCTCCAAGTCCGCACCCTAGGTATCCCACGGCATTGGCGGATCTGGCTACTCATCCGAGAGATCCGAATGGGCCTGCTTGCCGCGGTCATCGCTGCGTTAGGCGGGATCCTCTCCGAGGTCGGCGCCGTCAACATGGTCGGAGGCAACATCGCAGGCGAGACGCGCGTTCTCACAACGGCCATTATGATGCATACGAGCATGGGCGAATATGAGATCGCCATGAGCCAGGCCACCGTCCTCTTCGGCAATTTGCTTCTCCTTGCCGGACTCTTGACCTGGCTGCAGCAAAGCGGTCGCAAGCGATGATCGAAGACACCCAACCTCCGTCAATCGCCCTCTCCGCGCACAACCTTCACGTGCGCCGCGGACGAGGCAAAGATGCCTTCTCGCTCGGCGTCGACTATCTCGACCTTCATGCGGGTGAGGTCCTTGTCATCCTTGGGCCGAACGGCGCCGGCAAGAGCACCTTGTTGCGTGCGCTCGCGGGGCTCGAACGAAGCGTCGCCAAAGATCTAATCCGCGGCGGCGATGGCCCCGTCACTCTCGTCTTTCAGCGCCCGGCCGCGCTTTCTGGATCCGCCGAGATGAATGTCCGGGCTGCACTCCTCGGCAAAGGCATCCCGGAAGAAGTCAAGCGACAGCGGGTCACGCGTGCACTCGACCGTTTTGACATCCAGGCCCTAGCTTCCCACGACGCCCGCACTCTGTCCGGCGGCGAACTGCGCCGCCTTGCTCTCGCCCGCGCATTTGTGCTGGAACCCGAGGTCTTGCTGCTCGACGAGCCCTTCGACGATCTCGATGCCGAGGGACAACGAATTCTCTCTCTAGATCTACAGCAAGCAATCGAAGATACGAACGTAGCGGTCGCCATGGTGACCCACGATTTGCGCCGCGCGCTCCTATTGGCCGACCGGATCGCCGTCCTTGCCCCGGGCAGGTTGGCCCAACACGGCCTCCGCGACGAAGTCCTGTTGCGTCCAAACACTCGGGACATCGCCCGCACCGTTGGCATGACGAACCTTGCCTCGGGTCGAGTCTGCCGCCAAGCAGGCGGTGTCTCATGGATTCAAATCGAGCCAGGCTTTGAAGTTCCAACGACAGCGGCGCTCAATCCAGAACAAGAAGCCTGGATCGGTATCCGCCCTGAGCATCTCAAACTCGATGTCGGTCGCGGGGATGGCGAATCGATCGGCAAGGCCGTTGTAGAGAGCCTCATATCCGATGGGCTCGCCACAGTCGCGACGCTTCGGGTGCACGACCGACGCTTCACAACCCATCTGCTCTCTGGGCGCGGGCTCGCCCGCCGGCTTCGCCCCGGCGACCCCGTATCGCTTGCGGTCCGCCCAGATCAGGTCCACGCCCTCCCAGCCTAACGTCCCCAGCTCGGCAGACGGCCTGACTGCCCTCGACGGCTCGATTAGTCCTGCCCCGGCATCGGATCGGCAACTCAACGGCAAGGCGACACCCGTGCCCATTTTTCTACTCATGCGTGTCCGGAATCGGCCCGATGGCGCGGAGGAGGTTCGGACATCCGACTGCCTCGTAACAAGAGAGAGAACAACTATGCCGGCATCCACGACAACCGATCGACCCGGATCCCCCGCAGAGCGTAAGCAGCGACGTCGCTCTCGACGCCGGAAGCGCAGCGCCCGCACAGCCGGCCCCTTCCTCGGGATTCCGCTTCTGCTCGGAACGCTCATGCTTTCCGTCGATCTCATCGAATACGATCTACAGCCCGAAGGTGAGCGACTCGTGGATCGACCGACCCGGGAAGGGATGGCCGAAAAAGCAAGCAAGCACAAAGCCGCTAGCAGCACTTCTGTTCCCACGACCTCGATCGTAAGTGGGCCTCAGAAGGTTGCTGAAGGCCGGCCGGATCTTGGCGTTAGGCTTCAAGCGAAGAACTACAGAGACCTCCAGCGTAACTTCGCTCCCCCCACTCAACCCTACGCCCTAAATCGAGCGCGTTAGTCGCCCCTTCTCGTAGAGCCTAAGAGCTTAGCCATCCGCTAGACGAGAGGAGCGGAACCCGCTCCCCTCGTCTAGCGGTTTTGCTGGCTCACTCGAAAGCCTACTGCACGCCCCCGTTCGTGACTCAATCGGTCTTGAGACCCGGGCCGTCGCGATATTGGCATGTCCGCAACCTGGCTTCGATGGCGAAGCGAACGCCATGGAGCGGGCCCGAGGGCAGCTGAGAGGCACGCCGACTGGTATCTGCGGCGGGCCTGATGGGAGACACGGAACACGCCGGCAGTTTATCTTGAGCTTCTTTTGTAGCCACGCGAAGATTCGATTCCCGAACTGAATCCTTTCTTCATCGCCCCATAGCTCGGCAGAGAACGAAGAGCGCAAGGAATGGACGCGGGCGGTTAGGAAGGCTAAACCCGCGCGAACGCCCAATTGAGGGCGGAGATCAGGAGAGCGGGATGGAAACGGTCAGCGAAACGCGAAGCTTCGGAGGCGTACAGAAGACGATTCGACACGCCTCCACAGAAACCGGGACCGACATGAATGTCTCGGTGTTCCTACCGCCCGCCGCTGATCACGGCCCCGTTCCGGTCCTCTACTTCCTGTCAGGCCTGACTTGCACCGAAGAAAACGTGACGGCCAAGGGCGGCGCCCAGCGCTACGCCGCCGAAGCCGGCATTGCCCTCGTCGCACCGGACACGAGCCCGCGCGGACTCGAGCTTCCGGGGGAGCACGATGATTGGGACTTCGGAAGCGGCGCAGGCTTCTACGTCAACGCCACGGAGTCTCCCTTTCGCGACCACTACCGCATGTACGCGTACGTCACCGAGGAACTTCCTGCCCTGCTCTCGCAGACACAGCCGATCGATGTCGCACGCGCGTCGATCACTGGACATTCAATGGGTGGTCATGGCGCGCTCGTCATCGGCCTGCGAAATCCAGAACGTTATGCCTCGATATCGGCCTTCGCTCCGATCGTATCCCCCACGCGATGTCCTTGGGGCGACAAGGCGCTATCACGCTATCTCGGCGAGGACCGATCGACTTGGTCCGCCTACGATGCATCGCTGCTGGTCGAGGCGGCCCCGCATCCACATGAAATTCTGATCGATCAGGGAAGCGCGGACGGCTTCCTCGAGGAGCAACTCAAGCCTGAAATCTTCGAGCGCGCGTGCTCCGCTTCGGGCCAAGCGCTTAACCTACGCATGCAAGACGGCTACGACCACAGCTACTTTTTCATCGCGAGTTTCATGGGCGATCACGTGGCCCATGCGGCCAAGGCATTGGCGGTGAGGCGACTGCCTCAATAGCCTTAACTATATGACGGGACTTGGCGCATGCGTCCCCTGCGCAGCCTCCGGATGCGGACATGGAACATCGATCGCAGGCGTTGCACCCGGTCGCGCAGAGGGTGAATCCCACGTCGGCGTTGCACCGCGGGCCGATTTGATCTCGATCAACCGAGAGACTGCATTCAAGCTCCCGGTGTTCGCAGCACCATCATCCGCACTTCGGTCATGTCCTCAATCGCGAACTTCACGCCTTCTCGGCCGAGCCCGCTCTCCTTAACGCCGCCGTAGGGCATATGGTCAACTCGCCAAGACGGCACGTCGCCAATCACGACCCCGCCGACCTCAAGAGTGTCCCAGGCCTTGTGTGCCTTGTAGATATCCCGCGTAAAGATGCCCGCCTGCAAACCGAAAACCGAATCATTGACCTGCTCGAGAGCCTGATCGAAGTCATCAAAGGTCGACAAAACCGCAACCGGACCAAAGGCCTCCTGACAAATCACGTCCGCCCCCGCCGTCACGTTGTCGAGCAGAGTCGCTTCGAGCATCGCCCCTTCACGCTTCCCGCCACATAACAAGTTTGCACCCGCGGAAACTGCCGACTCGATCCATCCGTGGAGACGCGTCGCTTCTTTTGTAGAGATCATAGGACCGATAAAAGTTGATTCGTCCTTCGGATCCCCCATCTTCAAGGCCTTAGTCTTTTCGACGAGCTGATCCCGGAAGCGCGCATAGAGACTTTCGTGAACGATGATTCGCTGAACACCGATGCAGCTCTGACCACTCTGGTAGAACGCGCCGAACACAATCCGCTCAATCGCGTCCTCGAGGTCCGCATCCTCGTCGACGATCACCGCCGCGTTTCCGCCGAGTTCGAGCACGACCGGCTTCTTGCCCGCCCGAGCCTTGAGAGCCCAACCGACGCCAGGCGAACCGGTAAAGGAAAGCAGCTTGAGGCGATCGTCTTCCGTGAAGCGATTCGCGCCTTCCCGGGAGCAAGGAAGAATCGAGAACGCGCCCTTCGGCAGATCTGTTTCCGCGAGCACCTCACCAATCACGAGCGCACCAATCGGGGTGAGACTCGCGGGCTTCAGCACAAAAGGGCAACCGACCGCGAGAGCGGGCGCAACCTTATGCGCCGCTAGGTTGAGCGGGAAGTTGAAGGGCGAGATGAAAGAGCACGGGCCGATCGGGACGCGCTTCCACTGACCGCTGTAGCCACGCGCTCGCGGACTAATATCGAGGGGCATCACTTCGCCGCCGATTCGCACGGATTCTTCCGAGGCGATTCGGAAGGTGTCGATCAATCGCCCGACTTCGCCGCGCGCATCCTTGATCGGCTTGCCCGCCTCGATGCACAGCGCGTCGGCGAGTTCTTCGAAGCGTTCCTTAAAACGGAGGACGCAATGATCGAGCACGGCTTGCCGCTCATAGGCCGCCATTCGGGCCATCGGTTCAGTTGCCTCAACGGCTGCCTGGATCGCGCGGTCAATGGCCGCATCGTCTGCCAGGGCCACCCGGGTCGCGACTTCCCCGGAATATTTGTCGAGCACTTCGAGGTCGTGATTGGGGGCAACGGGCTCGTTGGCCAGGTAGTACGGGTAGGTCGCAGCGAGTGACATCGATCCTCCGAGAGTGCAGGCGGGCCTTTTTGGCTACACCATGCAGGGGTACGCGTCCAAGATCGCCTAGACGCTAGCCCAGCCCCCACGCAGCGGTCAGCCAAGAAACTGAACCGGAACTCTAGAATCAGGAGGAACTGGTCGATGGATGGAGCATGAACGACGCCATCCCGATGCCGCCATGGCTCCGTACCGTCTTGATCGGCGCGGGCCTTTTCATGCTCGGCGGAGTCCTCTCCTTCGGATATTCCTATCGCCCGCTCCACGGCGCATTGACGTGGAAGGTGGATGAGCTCGAGGAGCGCATGGACGCGCGCAACCTTGAGATCATGAAGCTCGAGGCGGAAGTCACTAAGCTGCGATCGCAGGAGAAATCCCGAATCGACCCCGACTCGTTCAAGCAAATTGAACGCGAGCTCGACAAGGCCGGAACGGCCCTTGCGCAATCGGAGAAGGACTTGAAGCGCGCCGAGCGAAAGCGCAAGGACGCCAATGCGAGCGCGCGTACCTGGCGCAAGCGATACGAGTCGTTGCGTGACCAAACTGCGGCAGCGGCTGCCAAGCCCTCGGCCCAGCCGGTCGCATCGCCCTCGAACTCCGAAGCCCCTATCAAGGCGGATGCACCCGCGACCTTACTTAATTCGAGCCTCGCACCAAGCGAGTTGTCGTACCGGTCGCCCGCAGGCAAAGAACAAGGCATTCTCCCCAGAACACCCGCGCCGGACACCTCTCGCGCGCAGCCCTAGTCGGGCGCCGATGAGAGCCCCGCGGCCCGGTCGCTAGGAGTCCTATTGTCCGTTCATGGCGAATACGCGCGAACCCTCGAAATTCTGATCGATACCGTCAGGCAAACCGACGAGACATTTCGAGAGACAGCCCTTCAGGGCTTGCTCGAGGCGCGCATCGGCGCCAACCCCGACCTGACTGCTGCAGCTAAGCGAGGCCTCACGGCTGCCGCCGGGCTCCAGAAAATCGAATCCAAGAGCAAAAGAACAGCCGAAGTGCGTGCGCACTTTGAGGGTCATTGCCGCGCGATTATCGGGCTGCCTACGCCTGAGGCCCCCTCGGGAAGCGAGTAGTACTCGGAGCTCGAACCGGATCTCATTCTAAAAGCTCATCATGGTATGATCCCGACCCGTCCCGCGCGCGCCCGCGCGGAGCCCGCTCAGGATCCTCTCCCTCTGATGCTAAAGCTGTTGGCACGATCCCCTATCTCCCCACGCCTCCGCTCACTTTGCCTGCGCGGATATGTGGCCCTCGTGGCACTCTGCCTCGCAGCACCCCTATCGGCCCCCACGGGGATGGCCGCGCTAATCTCGACTGGCGACGGCAGCGGCAACACCACGCCTCCCTCTGCCGACCCTGGCTTCGCCAACGTCGGTGACGTGAACGGATTGTCCGGCGTCTACGTTCGAAACGGCTGGGTCCTCACCGCCAATCACGTGGGCGAGAACCCGATCATATTAGGCGGCGTAACCTATCAACCGATCGCAGGTTCGAGCATCCGCTTCCAAAACACGGATCTCACCTTCACCGACCTACTTGCCTTCAAGCTGGCCACCCTCCCCCCTCTTCCTGACCTGCTGATCACGAACAACGCGCCGAGTCTGAACACACAGGTCGTGCTGATCGGGAACGGTCGAAATCGCGGCACTGCAACACAGTGGATGGGCATTGACGGTTGGAGCTGGGCACCGGGTCGAACGATTCGCTGGGGCACAAACCAGATCGGCCTCACTAATAACGTCTCGCTCAATACCCATGCGTTTTGGACCCATTTCGATGAGATTCAAGGCGGAGCTCCCGGGCAGCACGAAGCCGATATCGTCTCCGGCGATTCCGGCGGCGCAGCCTTCACAGGCAGCGGCCCCAGTGCGGAACTCGTCGGCATCCTCTTCGCCCGCGCGACATTCCAAGACCAACCGGCCTCGACATCGCTCTACGGCAATGGCGGACTCATCATCGATCTCTTCGAATACCGAAACGACATCCTCGGCGTAATCGATCAACCGGACTGCGACGATGGGCTCGACGACGACGGAGACGGACTAACCGACTATCCCGCGGATCCCGGCTGTTCGAGCATCACCGACACGAGTGAGCGCGAGCTAACGCTCGAGTGCGACAACGAGCTCGACGA
>DGPZ01000123.1:24815-27090 GCA_002390675.1 Deltaproteobacteria bacterium UBA4427 | reverse complement strand
TTTGATTTCCCGGACGACCCCGGCTGCCTGCATCCGACGCAGATGATAGAAGCGCCCGAGCCAGGCTTTGGGCTCGGGTCGAGGCTCGGCGCGATGGCACTCGCGTTTACGACCACACTGCGCCGCGCAGGACGTTCTCGTCGCCGGCAATAGGGGGCGGCCTAACCTCTAGGCGCGACCAAGCCGCACATCACTTTTATTCGTCGATCAGATCGACCTTGTAGTTACCGCGGCGCTCATCGTATTCGAGCCGCACGCAGCCCTCTTTTTCGGCGTCCTTCAAGAGCTCAGCGAAGTTCCGATAGCCGGCGCTCGCTTCGTTGAAATCGGGATGCACACGCCGCAAAGCCTGTTTGATCATCGATCCCCAGACCGCGTCGTAGTCCTTCGAAAGACTCTCGACGATCTCGAGCATCAGATCGATGGCATCCGGCTCGTCCGTATCCGCGGGCGCACTCGCGGTTCCTTTCGCATTTGCGTTTGCACTCGCTTCGGCATCGGCTTCTGCGAGCGTGAGCGGTTCGCGTGAGCTGCTCGGCTTGGCCGCGGCCTTGGTCTTTGCCGCCTTCTTCTTCGCCGCGCCGCCAGGCTTATTTTTGCGTTCCTGTTTCTCGGCGCGCTTACCGGCCTGCATGTCGGCCGCCTTGGCGAGATCGTCGTAGTAGATGAACTCGTCGCAGCTGCCCATCAAGAGACCCGAGGTCGAGTTCTTCACGCCGCAGCCGATCACGCGCTTATCGTTTTCCTTCAGCTTCGAGGCCAGCGGCGAGAAATCACTGTCGCCGGTGAGGAGCGCGAAAATTTCGATGTGCTCCTTCGAATAACAAAGGTCGAGGGCATCCACGACCATTCGGATATCAGCACTGTTCTTACCGCTCATTTTCGACCGCGGGATATCGATCAACTCGATCCCTCGCAAGTGAAAGTCACGCACGTCGGTTTGGTATTGGCTCCAGTCGCAGTAGGCGCGCTTATAAACAAGCCGCCCTTTTTCGAGGAGGCGTTTCAGAATCAGGTCGATGTTCAGCGTCCGCCACTTTGAATCCCGCGCACCCAGTGCAAGGTTTTCATAGTCGACGAAGACGGCAATCAGAGGTTCTTCGGACATTGGGTTTCTTTCTCAGAGGTCGCGGCGGTCAAAGGACCGTGGTTTTTCCGGCGATCTCTAAACTTTGTATCGGAGGTCGAGGCGCTCTTGATGGCGGCGCTCACAAACGTGAGCGCGGCCGAGTCGCCCGGACGCATTCAGGCTTCCCGCTCTGCAAGTCAGCACCCCCGGCTCATCAAACCAGCTTCGCCGGCCTATCAAACAAGAGTCGCCGGCTCACGCAGCGAAAGTCGCCAGATCGCGGTTTCGCCCTGCTCGTCAATCTCTCCGATCAGGATGTCGGGAGTTTCGGCCATCGGCGCGAGGAATGCTCGTCGAGGGCGGCTCCGTGCGCGGAACTGCCACCCATTCTCGCCTTCGCGCGTCCCTTCCAAGACAACAATCCCGTCGTCATCGAAATACGACACCAGGATCATGTCGCCGTCGATCCAGACCTCCGCGTCGTCACAAGCAAACGCCTCCGTATCACCGAAGGCCGCCACCTCGACGTCACATTCCGGGTAGTGGATCCGACCCATATCGACTTACCGAACGCCCGAGATCCCACCGTCGACGGGGATCACCGTCGCGTTGGTGTACCCGCCCGCACGGGATGCCAGATAGATCGTCGTCCCCGCTATGTCCTCAGGGCTACCTATTCGCTTGAGCGGGCTCAGCTCCGCCACCTTATCCCCCAGGCTGTCGAGGGTCGCCTTCATCATGCGGCTCTGAAAAGGACCGGGCGCGATCGCGTTCACCGTGATGTGCTTCGGAGCAAGCTTTCGCGCTAGCACTCGCGTCAGGTGATGGACTGCGGCTTTACTGGCCGAATAGGCGTACGTCTCGAGGACAGGGACAGTAATCCCGTCGATGGAGCCGATATTGATCACGCGCGAGGGATCTTCGTGGTTTCCGGCCGCTGCGAGCGCAGAGGTGAGACGGCGCGTCAGCTGAAAGACGCCCTTTACGTTCACGTTGAGCACGCGATCCCACGCTGCTTCCGGAAACTCTTCGTAGGGCTCGCCCCAATTTGCGCCGGCGTTGTTCACGAGAATGTCGAGCTTGCCGTTCTCCAACGCTTCGATCTCATCGCCCAATCCCTGGCAGCCTTCGTCCTTAGAAAGGTCTGCGACGATCGGAGTGACATCACCGGCATCTCCCAACTCTGCGATGCGTGCGTCTAGCTCG
>DGPZ01000123.1:0-24761 GCA_002390675.1 Deltaproteobacteria bacterium UBA4427 | reverse complement strand
CCGCCGCCTGTCACCAAGGCAACTTTGCCTTCGATGGAAAAGAGATCGTTCAGGATGGCCATGCCGGGTTTCCCTCCGTCGCCCCGCCACGCCCGAAAAATTGCGGGAGGGCGCGAACCGGCGGCAGTATAGACATTCGGGCCTCGCCTGCTTTGCACACTAGGCGGAGAGCGTCGCGCACGGTAGGTTCCCAGACCCATGACTCCTCCCGTTCCCGACGCCACCGAATTGCTCCCGGGACGCGCTACCCGTGTTGGCACCCGCCGCTTTGCCGACCGCTTGGCAAAACGCCTTGAGGACGCGGGACGACTCGCGGCGCCGGATCATTTCGCGCGGCCCGACGACCTCTGGCTTTCCTCCATCGCCCTCGGCACGCTCCGCGGCGATCCCGGTGGTGTCGACGACTTGCTCTATCGAAGCGTGGTAGGCGACCTGCTCGAGGAAGGGACGAACGTCTTCAACACGGCGCTCTCGGATCGCTACCAAACGAGCGAACGAGCCGTTGGCCACGCGCTTCGCCGAGCCATTCGCGAAGGACGCGCCGCGAGAGACGAGATCGTCGTCGTCACAAAAGGCGGCGCCATGACACCGGATCCCGACCGCGCCCACGACTACACCTCCGCTCAGCGCGATCTCTACTCGACCTATATCGACTCCGGCATCGTGTCCCTCGACGACATCCACCGCGGCCACTCGATCGCTCCCGGCTTCCTGCTCGACCAAGTCCAGCGCAGCCGCCGCAACCTCGGCCTCGAGACGATCGACTACTACCTCATTCAAGAACCCGAGCTCCAGATCAAAGGCCTCGGCGTGGACGGCTTTCGTACAGCGCTTGAGGCGGCCTTCGGTGCTCTCGAAGAAGCCGTTGAGCGCGGATGGATTGGCGCCTACGGCCTAGCAACCTGGGAAGGTTTTCTCGTCCCCGACAGTGATCGAAACCACTTGGGCATCGTTGAGATCTTCGAAGCTGCCCTCGACGTCGGCCAGGCCGACCATCACCTCCGTGCGATCCAATTGCCCTACGGCTTAGCTATGGGCGAAGGCGTCGCGCTCGAAAGCCAGCTCGGCCCGGATGGACATAGCCGCGCGATCCTCGACAGCTTGCGGGATACAGGAACGGCCGTCTTCGCGAGTGCGCCGCTCTATGGCGGGCGACTCGTTGGCCAAGTTCCGACCTTCGTGCAGCAGGCCTTTCCCGATGCGCCAGGCCAAGCTCTCGCAGCCCTCCAATTCGCACGGAGTACCGCGAACATCACATCTGTTGTCGTCGGCATGCGTGAGGGCGCCCATGTCGAAGAGAATTTGCGCCTCGCCTCGGTCCCCAGAGCGCGCCCCGAAATCCCTGCACGCCTCTTCGCCGAAGCCGCTCGGGCCCAATCCGCCGAAGCGTAATCGGCAGGGATTCACCCGCGACATCTGTGGATCTCGAGGAACGTATCCTGAACGACGTTCTCGGCTTCCGTCGGATCGCCCAGTCGCTTCACAGCGAAGCGGTAGATGCGCTGCGAGTAGAGCTTCCGAGTTTTCTTTGAAACCTCGATTTTCTTTTGATTCGCAAGCGGGCCCTGAAACGAATAAACCCGGAACACCTCGTTGGTGTCCCGGGCATCCCTGGGAAGGGGAATTCGGCTTCTGTACTAATGAAGTGCGCCCCAGCCGGAACAAGTGTCACGATATTTTGAAATCGGCAGCGCTTTTTTCTCAGCTCGCCGTTTTTCGACCTAAATCGCCGCGACAGGCGCCTCGGGAGGATCCCTTCGGGGCTCCTCCAGGTTCTCAATGTGCTTCGCGCCAATTCCGGCCGAGACCAAGGTCGACGGTCAGTGGGACCGACAGTTCTGCGACCCCTTCCATTTTCTCTCGCACGAGCGCTGATATCGCCTCACGCTCGGCTTCGCTCGTCTCAAAGACCAGTTCATCGTGGACCTGCAGGATCATCGTCGCCGCTAGGCCTCTCTCGACCAGCCCTCGGTCCACGTCCACCATCGCCTTCTTGATCAAATCTGCGGCCGTCCCCTGGATCACCGTATTCGTGGCCATCCGCTCCGCCGCCTGCCGAAGCATTCGGTTCCGGGAGCCAAGGTCCGGGAGGTAGCGCCGCCGGCCCATCCAGGTCCGCACGAAGCCGTCTTCCTTCGCCTGAGCGGTCGTTTCGTCCAAAAAGCGCCGGACGCCGTCGTACCGCTTGAAATAGGCGTCAATCGTCTCCTGGGCCTCTCCCGCGGCGATTCCCAGCTGCTGGGACAAGCCGAATGCTGACGAGCCGTAGATGATCCCGAAATTCACGGCCTTCGCGCGGGCGCGCTGGTCGTCGGTGACTTCCTCTTGGGGAATGCCAGCAACTTCTGCAGCGGTGCGGCGATGGATATCGTCTCCGTCCCGGAACGCCTCGATCAATGACGTGTCGCCCGAGTAATGGGCAACGATGCGCAATTCGACCTGGGAATAATCCGCGGAGACCAACACCCGACCGTCGGCGGGGATGAATGCCTCACGAATCCGCGCGCCTTCGCTCCCACGGATTGGGATATTTTGAACATTCGGACTTGAGGCGGACAACCGACCGGTCGCCGCACCGAGCTGATGGAAGCTCGGATGAATCCGCCCTGTTCGTTCGTTCACCAAAGGCGGGAGCGCATCGATGTACGTGCTCTTCAACTTCGACAATTTTCGCCAGGCCAGAATCTTCCCGGGCAAAGCATGATGTTCCGTGAGCTGTTCCAGCACGTTTTCGGCGGTCGAATATCCCGTCTTCGTCTTCTTGAGGATCGGCAGCCCGAGTTTCTCGAAGAGGATGACCTGCAGCTGCTTCGGACTGCTCACCAGAAACTCTTCGCCCGCGAGTTCATAGATTTCCTTCTCGAGGACAGCGAGATCCTTCTCGTATTCGGCCGAAAGGTTCGAGAGATGTCCTTCGTCGATCCGAACGCCCGCGCGCTCCATCCGCGACAACACCGCAGTAAGCGGCAACTCGACATCAGCGAAGAGCGGCGTGAGTTCATCCTTTGCTAAACGATCTTCCATCACCTTGGACAACGCGAAGACGCTCGCCGCCTGCTCGCCCGCCCACTCTGACACCAGCTCGACGCCCAAGTCTTCAACGGTCTTGGCCTTGGCACCCCGTCCCGCAATATCCTCCCAGGACCGCAAAGAGCGGCCAAGGTATTCGATCGCCAGTGGCGGCAGTTGATGTGCGCCGGTGGAATCCAACATATGCGCGGCGATCTCTATATCGATTGCCGGCAGAGGCAATACGTAATCACGCTCCGCGAACAGGCTCTGAATATTCTTCGTATCGAAACCGATCCAGCTCGGCGCGTTATCCGACTCGAATAGTTGCGCTAGAAACGTCGTGACACCCTTCTCGGAGACGCCTTCGCGATCGAGAAGTCCTTCCCCCGCTACCATCAGGTAGCTCGCCGCACTGTCCTCTGCGGCAATCGCGAGCCCGAGCAGGCGACGCGATACAGCAGTGCCCCCCTCGATCACGGGGTGGAGTGTTATGCGGCCCGCTTTTGCAAGCGCCTTACCCAGAGGGGCGAGATCGGCATCATCCTTGATGCAGGCGACCGCGACATCCGTGCTCGCTCCTTCAGCAATCCGCTCCTCCGATCCCTCGGCGGGCACATCCAAAGTATCGAGCAAACGGGTAAACCCGAGCTTCGTATACAGCTCCCGCAGCAACCCCGTATTGGGTGCAGTCACTTCGAGACCAGCCCAGCCCGGGTCGATGGGAACGTCTCCGCGAAGAGTCGACAACTCCTTCGAAAGCCGGGCGTCGTCTGCGTGCTGCTGCAGACCTTCACGCGCCTTTTTCGCCTTTATGTCATCCGCCGCCGCGATCAAAGCGTCCAGCGTTCCGTATTCCAGGATCAGCTTCGCTGCACCCTTCTCGCCGATTCCCTTCACGCCGGGAATATTGTCGCTCGGATCTCCAACTAACGAGCGCATATCAAGTAGCTGAGCGACCGGCACACCGAAGCGCGCCTCGACCGCCGCTTCGTCCACTCGTCGACCCTTGCCGCTATCGAGTAGCACCACGCCCGGACGTATGAGCTGCATCAGATCTTTGTCCGTCGAGATGATGCAGACTTCCGATTCCGCCGGGGCCGTCTCAACGAGCGTCGCGATCACGTCGTCCGCTTCAAAATCTGCGACCTCGACCATAGGCACACCGAAAGCTGCACAAAGCTCAGCCACCATAGGAAACTGAACGGTCAAATCTTCGGGCTGCTTGTCGCGCCCCGCCTTGTACTCGGGGTAGAGCCGCTTGCGAAAGCTACCGCCCTTCGGGTCGTTAGCGACGGCTACATGCGTCGGCCGTTCTTCGCGCAGCACTTTCGTCAGCATCGTGACGAAACCGTAGGCGGCATTCGTTGGCGTCCCATCGGGCGCACGCAGGTTCGGGATAGCAAAGAAAGCGCGATAGATGGCGTTCGCGCCATCTATCACAACGAGTCGTTTTAGGTCGGAGGAGGCAGTCACCCGGCGAGCTTACACCGATTGAGCGAGTGCCATCAGTCGAGGTCTGGCTTGTCGACGGTTTGGTGGCCCATGAGTCGGGCGGCCCCCGAAAGCTACCGCGGGGTCTGACCTTCAGCTCATTTTGACGAGCGTGCTTTTCCTCGGCTCGCTTGGCTTGGCGAGCTCGACCCGAGTCGGGTCGACCAGAATGCCACGCACGATCGTGTCGACGGCATGCATGTAGAGCGGCTCGAGGGGGCGACGACGAATCTGGCGCCGCGCCTTCGTGTTGTCTGATTCGATCAAGCTATTCGCAACCGACCACAGAATCGTTGCGACCTCCCACGTGTCACACTCAACGAACTCGCCGTTCTCGACGCCGAAGACCAGAACGCCGTGGGTCACCTCAAGATTCACTTCCCAAAAATCCGCTATCTTCTCGATTACGTCTCTCGGCAGATCGCCGATCACGCTCTCGTTATCGACGGCCCAGAAGATCTGAAAATAGTCCGGGTGGTTGAGCCAGTGATCGAAATAGAACTTGGCGATCGAGCGCATTCGTTCAAGTGCCGTGTCGCCCTGCTCGCCAGCCTGCACCATTAGATCCCGAAAGATCGAATGATTGTTCGTCAGGACCGCAACGTAGAGATCGGCCTTGCTCTCAAAATATCGGTATAGCGTCCCTTTGGCGACGCCGGCTTTATCAGCCATTTCGTCGAGGTTCGCACGCATGAATCCGTCGCGGAAGAAAACATCGCGGGCTGCTTCAAGGATGCGCCGACGACTCTCAGCCTTTTTTTGGTCTCGAGACATATACGCATTGTCTCGCCATCCCGAGATAATTCAAGGCGAGCCAGGCAAAAAACAAGACTAGGTGCACCTCGTTGAGCGGCACGAGAGCCAGAGTAGGCGCCTTGAAGGCCCGATTCGAATTTTTTGGCGTTTCCCGAAAGATCTATTCGACGTCTCTAGAAGCGGCATGCCCGCGGGCCGTATCTACGTAGCGAAGAGTTCGCGCTCTCTGCAGCTCGATCTCGTCTTCTGAAAGTTGCCGGATCGGCTTTGCGGGGATTCCTGCGACCAGCATCCCGGATTCGACGACCTGGCCTGGACGCACGACCGCGCCAGCAGCGACGAGTGCATTCTCGCCGATCTGTGCGCCGTCTAATATCACGGACCCGATGCCGATAAGTGTGCCGCTTTTGACACAGCAACCGTGTACCACCGCCCCATGACCGACAGTAATGTCGTCTTCTAGCAGTGTAGGAAAGCGACCCTCAGTCACATGCAAGGTCGCCTGATCTTGAATGTTCGTCCGCGCCCCAATTCGTATGTGGTGGACGTCGCCGCGCAGGACCGAGCCATAGAACACGCTTGAGTCGGCGCCGATCTCAACATCTCCAACAACTGTGGCACCTGGAGCGATCCACACCGAAGGATCGATCCGTGGAGAAAGATCACCAAAAGTACGCACGATCGCGCCGGGATAGCGAAGACCCATATCAGTCGGAGGCGAAGTCATCGTTAGTCGATCTTGTCACTGCCGTCATAACGAAGTGCATCGAAGAGAACAGTCTGAATATAGCGCTCACCGAAATCACACAGAATCGTCACGATCGTCTTGCCTTTATTCTCCGGCCGCGATCCATAATCGATCGCTGCCTGAACATTCGCCCCAGCGGAGATTCCAACTAATAGTCCCTCTTCCGCCGCCAGTCGGCGCGCCATCGAAACCGCCGAGTCATTCGACACCTTAACAACACCATCGAGAATAGATGTCTCGAGTACATCCGGCACGAAGCCAGGCCCGATGCCCTGAATTCTATGCGGACCAGGGGCGCCACCTGAGAGGATCGGGCTGTCCTCGGGCTCAACCGCTATCGCGCGAAAACCGGCCTTCTTCGGTTTGATGTAGCGCGCGACGCCCGTAATGGTGCCGCCGGTCCCGACGCCTGCAACGAGCGCATCGATCATGCCGTCGGTGTCGTCCCATAATTCCCTGGCCGTCGTGTTGAAATGCATTTCGGGATTCGCAGGATTCCGAAATTGCTGCGGCATGAAGGCATTCTCGATTTGACTCGCCACCTCGGTCGCACGCTCAACTGCGCCACGCATCCCATTCGAGCCATCGGTCAAAATGATCTTGGCGCCGAAAGCACGCATCGTCGCGCGGCGTTCGGGACTCATGGTG
Organism: Deltaproteobacteria bacterium UBA4427; assembly: GCA_002390675.1. Lineage (GTDB taxonomy): Bacteria > Myxococcota_A > UBA9160 > UBA9160 > UBA4427 > UBA4427. The sequence goes on along the minus strand of DGPZ01000123.1, from coordinate 18,106 downwards.
TCGGGCATAATAATCACACAAGGGTAACCCTTCGTGGCCGCGACAAGGGCCAGCGCGATCCCCGTGTTGCCGGAGGTCGGCTCTACGATCGTCGATTGACCAGGCACGAGATCTCCCGCCTTCTCGGCGGCCTCGATCATCGCCAGCCCGATCCGGTCCTTCACACTATTTCCGGGGTTGGCTGATTCGAGCTTTCCGAGAATCGTGGCGTGACAATCTCCGACGACACGATTGAGCCTCACCAAAGGCGTGCCGCCGATCAACTCAGTCACAGAGGAAGCGATCTTCATATTTTCGGTCTCCCTGATTTGGCCTGGAAACAAAAGTTTCGGCCGGTGCGAGGTTCAGGATACATCCAGAGCCGGTGGCTCGGCAGAAAATCGTTTCACCCTCATAACATCTTCGACCTCACCGACCAGCGCGTCGAGAAGCACGGTCACATAGCTCCCTGAAGGCAAAGCGACTCGCACTCGCAGACCGGTCCCCTCGTCCACGGGTTCAATCTCGAGATCCTGAGGCCGAATGCGTAAGGGGCGCCGCGTCCCTTTTGCCTTAATGCCACGCGGTAGCGACAGGTTCTCTGGCGCCGGAATGCCAAACTGTTCGCAGATGCTCATTTCAAGTGCCAGCGTTTCATCACGCGGCGCGCGCACTTTGGTTCCGAAAATCGGCCCAGTCGCGCTGATTTCGAACTCCGCAGCGCGCTTCAAATCTGTCTCGACATCGTCGACCCAAAAGAGCCCGCCGCTCTCTTCTACCCGAGCGATATCTCCTAACATCACTTTGTCATGCGCATCTTCTCGAGCTTCAAGCACGGCATTGAAGACTTCCGACTGAAGCGCCGAAACGAGGAAGCGCGCCTTCCGCCTATCCCGCGGCAACCGCCCGCCCGCCAGAAGCGCCCGTGCCTTCTCGGCGTTGTCGCCATCGCGACCGAAACGCTGATCCCCGTATCTATTAGGCAGCCCTCGCCGAATCAATTCCGCTGCGCGCTCTATGTACGCATCAACATCGAGGGGCACATCGCCACGCAGCACGATGTCGAAGCGGTTCGCCAGCAAATGGCCTGTCCGAATTTTATGATCATGACGAATGGCCTCGAGCACCTTTGCGTCTTCCAACTCGAACTCGAGGGCGCGCTCGGGGTCGACGCCTTCAAGCGAAAACCATTGCTGCGTGACGGCGTGGCGATCCTTCCGACCCGCATAACCGACATCTCGACCCGAAACACCGCTTTCCCGAGAAAGATCTCCCGCGACCTGCTCCGTCGTTCGGCCGCGTTTTTCGATCAAGATGAATGTGTGCTTGCCTTCTCCCGTCGCGGGATAGAGCGGCTCCTCGATGACACGAAAATCCTCTGGGGTCGATCGCATACGGAGCGGCGCGGGCGCGACACCTCTCGCCTGCGAACCGACTGCTCCAGTAACAGATTCGTCGGGCGTATCGTCATCACTCATGACTCCCGCGAGCCCCCATGAAGCCGCTCAGCTTCTTCGACCGGCGCGAAGGATCGTCGATGGATCGGACAAGGGCCGTATTCCTTTAGCGCAGCCACATGCTCCGCTGTGCCGTATCCCATATGCCGTTCAAATCCGTACGCCGGATAGCGCACACCTAACGCAGCCATTTGCGCATCGCGATAGACCTTTGCCACGATCGATGCCGCGGCGATACTGGCGTCTTTTGAGTCGCCTCTGATGATCGGCGTTTGCGGTAGATCGACTCCCGGGACCGTGCGAGCATCCACTAACAAGTGCCCTACCTCGGCCACCCGCTGCAGGCTTGCGACCGCCCGGCGCATCGCTTCGAGCGCAGCCTGGTAGATCCCGCGCTGGTCGATTTCTTCCGAAGTGAGTTCTCCGATCCCGATCCCGATTGCGACCTCACGAATCTCCGCCGCAAGCCGCTCTCGGCGAGCCTTTGGCACCTTCTTCGAATCGTTGAGGCCCTCAAGAGCAAAGTCCTCTGGCAGGATCACCGCCGCAGCCACAACAGATCCCGCCAGCGGGCCGACACCCACTTCATCGATCCCTGCGATCCCACGAACACCGCCCTCTACGAGCTCGTCGCGCAAGAAGAGCAGATCCGCCATGCGGTTACGCTCGGCCGCGCGGGCCTGAATCAAGCCGCGAGCGCGGTTCGCGAGCTGCTGCGCGCCAATCCTCGGATCCTCGCCGACTTCCTTGATAAGAAGCTGCAGCTCCTCATCCGAGTTCGCGGAGGAAAGGGCAGCGCGAAGTTTCGCGAGCGAGCGCCCCGGCGTCTTGGCACCAGGCGAGTTATCGAGAAAGTCGGACGGGTCGGACATCGGCGGGGGGCTCCGGGGCAATGGCACGCCGGAGTCTCCCGCGGAAGCGGTCAAACCGCCAGCCACGACCATCCAATCAGACACAACCCACAATTGAACCGCTCGAGTTCAATCGTCCTCGGGATTCTTGGCGTCAAGAATTCGTTCGAGCCTGCGGACGCGTTTAAGCAGCTCGGGGAGGCGCTTCAAGGAAGCGACCATTCGATGCCACCCTCGCTCTTCCTGCGCGGGTGTCCCGAACATTTTGGCCCCATCGGGAACGTCGCGAATCACGCCGGTATTCGCCCCGAGAAACGCCCCTGCGCCGATTCGTAGATGCCCCGTCGTGCAGCTGCGAGCCATCAGAATCGCGCGATCACCGACGATCGTGCCGCCGGAGAGGCCGCATTGCGCGACGATGAGCACGTCTTCCCCGATATCGCAGTTGTGTGCGATCTGGACGTGATTGTCGATCTTGGCGCCACGGTGGATACGGGTCTCGTCGAGGGTCGCGCGATCAACGGTCGTATTCGCCCCGATCTCGACATCGTCTTCGAGCACCACGCGGCCGCGATGCGCCATCGCCGTCGGCCGCCCCGCAGCGTCCGGCACATACCCAAAACCATCTCCGCCGATCACGACGCCGGGCTGCAAGACAACTCGATCTCCGACTAGAGAGTCTTCGCGCAACACTACGTTCGAATGAATCCAGCCGTCGTCGCCGACTTCGACATTCGCGACCAAGGTCGCATTCGCAGCGATCACCGTGCGAGCCCCGACCCGGCAATGGGGCCCTATTCGAGCCCCCGCTTCAACGCTGGCCGTCGCGTCAATGACGGCGGTCGCATCGACATGCGCACCTTCGGCGATCCCCTCCACCGGGCGCCAGCGCGGAGCAAAGGCTTCCATGAGGCGCGAGAAATCGTGGGCGGGCTGATCGCTGCGCAGCACCGCTCTGTGCCCGACGTCAACGCCGTGCGGCGCAAGAACGATCTCAGCCGCAGACGCTTCGAGCATCAGAGCAAGCGAGGGATCGCGAACGAATACAAGTTCGTCGCGCTTCGCCTCCATGAGCGACGCAAAGCCCGCGATTTCGACCGTTCCTTCGCTGCCGAGAGGAACCTCGAGGAATGCGGCGAGTTCCGAGAGTCGAATCGGCCTCGGGGTACGCGGCACGTTCTATCGCGCGAGAAGAACGGAAACGGGAGACGTTCGCGCGACGGAGGCGGCGTTGCTGCCCAGGAAGTAGTCCGTGATCCGGTTGCGACCGTAGGCACCCATCACGATCAGGCTCGCGCGCGCTTCTCTGGCCGTATCCACCATCTTCACGTCCGGACGACCCAACGTCGAAGACGTTTCGCGCACCGGAACCGAGAGCCCCCCCACCAACTGCCGGACCTCATCGAAGCGAGCAACAGCGCGCCCCTTGTCCTTTGAGTCGACAAAGACGTGGACCGCCTCGTTCAATCCATTCGCCAGGGTCACTGCCAGCTTCGCTGCAATACGCGATCCAGGAGATCCATCGAAGCCAAGGACCAAAGGTCCTGTCAGCGGCGCACCCGAAGGCACGATGATCGTCGGCTTGTTCGTCTTGCGAAGGATCGAGTCAACCGTCGCACCGATCAGCGATCCGCGATTGCCAGACAGGGTTCCTGTCCGCCCAATCAAAAGAAGATCCGCTTCTTGAATTTTGTCGACGATCCGATCGTCGGGCGAACCCTGGAGAACATCACAGGTCGCTTCGATGCCTTCTCCGCGAGCGCGATCGGCAAAACGGCGCGCGACTGCTTCGGCGCGGGCGCGGTGGTAGGCATTCAGATCGGCTTCCGGGAATGCCGGTAGGGCCAAACCATCATTGGAGGGAGACCGCACCAGTCGGTCGTCCAAAACCGAAACTGCCGAAAGCCGAGCGCCCAAACGGGATGCGAGTCCCATAGCAGTCTGCTCCGCTGCGCTCGCGTCGTCCGAACCATCCGTGGCTACCAGAATCGTCTCGATCATTTCATTTCTCTCCGTTTCCCCGCGGAGCCCTCGTAAAAGCGGCCCCTCACAAGGAGGTGTCCGCTCGGGGATCTCACGGGGCCGCCCGGGGGCTGAACCCGCAATTCAGGGAACAAGTGTACCCGCAGGATCGGCTGATCCGCCCCGAAGGTAAAGACCTTAAGGGGTGCACAGGACTGTAGGGTAGAGAATCCCCGTGGGTGCGGCAAATTGGTCCGCAATTGTCCGATTTTGTAACACTGGTTGTATTTAAAGATGCTCTGTATGCACTCTCAGCTGCGATACCGTGCGGACGTGCCTGACTCTGACGAAGCGACTTCCACCGTCCCCGCCCCGAGCCCCTTCTCGGGAGACGAAGCCCGGCAAATCTGGGGGCTCGAGAACCCCAGCCTGGGAATGTCTCTGGGCGGCACCCATGGCACCGCACAAGCCGAAACCCACCGAACCTGGATCGACCTCGGCGAGTCCCTCGGAATCCACTCGGTCTGGCTACCCGAAATGCATTTCCAGCCCGGCGTCTGCCCGGCGCCGTTACTCGAGCTGGCAGGCTACGCCGCGCGAACGAAGCGGATCCGGCTGGGCACAACGTCGCTCCTACTACCGCTCCACCCAGCGGAAAAAATCGCCGCTGAAATCGCCACCCTCGATCAAATCTCTGGGGGCCGGCTTTTGATTGGACTCGGGCGCGGCTTCCAAAAGCCGATGCTCGAAGCTTTCGGCGTACCGCCCGCCGAGAAGCGCGATCGGTTCGACGATGCCCTCGACCGGATGCTCGCACTCTGGTCGGAACACAACGGACGGTCGATGCCCAGCGCACTTCAAACGCTTCAGCGTCCGCACCCTCCCCTCGCAGTCGCGGCCTTCGGCCCCAAAGGTCTCGCGCAATCGGCGCGGCGCAACCTCCCCTACCTCGCCTCGCCCGTCGAAACCTTCGATCAGATCTTCGACAATCAGGAACGACACAGAGCCGGCCTCCCCAATCCGTCAAAGCCCGCACTCTCATTGGTGATGCGGACCGTCTTCGTCTCCGAATCAGCGGACGAAATTGAAGCTGCGCGCAATGCGCTCCTCTCCGAAATGAGTGGCCGCCGTATGGGCATGCCTAAGGCGGTCAGCGAGGCGATGGACGCGCCACTCGAGGCGCGGGCTGTCATAGGCACCCCGGACGAAGTGCGTGAGCGCCTGACCCTCGAGCGGCAGCGGCTCGGAATCGACCTATTAGTCACGCGACCTCAACTGCGCGGCCTCAAAGACGATGCGCTCATTCGCTCACTTGAGTATTTGGCGAAGGAGATTTGGCCATCGGTTGCGGCGGTCTAGTCAAGGATCTCCCGCAACGGAGACTGCACGCGCCTCAGTCTTCTTCGTTCCGCGTGAACGTGACGAACGCCATGCTCGGACGCTTTGAAGAGTCGCGCATAGCGAATTGCATGGTGTCGAAGGTCCAGCCTTCGGCGCTCCAGTGATTTAGGGTCTTCTCGACTTCTGCATCGGTGACCATGCCGATTTCAACGACCTTGTAGCGAATAGACACGGGTTTCTCCTCAGAGCTTCTCGGCGATATCCGCCGCGGCGTAGGTCAAAATCATGTCGGCCCCAGCACGCTTAATCGACACGATCGCCTCTTCCATGGCGCGATCGGCATCGATCCATCCTCGTTCGCCAGCGGCCTTGATCATCGAGTACTCGCCGGACACTTGATAGGCGGCCAGCGGCACTTCAAACTCCCGACGTGCATCGGCCAAGATGTCGAGGTAAGCCATAGCCGGCTTCACCATCAACATATCTGCACCCTCTTCCAAGTCGAGCCGCATCTCGCGCATCGCTTCGCGGCGATTCGGTGGATCCATTTGATAGCCGCGACGGTCGCCAAATTCGGGCGTGCTCTCGGCCGCTTCGCGGAAGGGACCGTAGAAGGCGCTCGCGTACTTAGCCGCGTAGGACATGATCGCGACCTGATCGAAGCCTTCGGCATCTAGGGCTGCGCGGATTGCGCCGACCCGTCCGTCCATCATATCGGAGGGAGCGATGATGCTCGCACCCGCTCGCGCATGAGAGACTGCGGTTGCAGCCAGGCGTTCGAGGGAAGCGTCGTTTTGGATCTCGTGACCGTCGAGCGTGCCGCAGTGGCCGTGATCCGTGTACTCGCAGAGACAAACGTCGGTTATTACAACGAGGTCGGGAACAGCGTCGACGATCGCTCGGGAGGCACGCTGAACAATGCCGTCGGCTTCGTCGGCCCCGCTTCCGCGCGCATCCTTAGTGTCGGGAATCCCGAAAAGGATGATAGCCGGCACGCCGAGATCGCGAACACGTTCGGCTTCGATCACGACTTGATCGACCGAGAAGCGATGGACGCCGGGCATGGAGCTGATCGGCTCGCGCACGCCGGAGCCTTCCACCACGAAGAGCGGCAAGATCAAGTCTTCTCGCGCAATCTGTGTTTCACGCACCATACTGCGCAAGGTTTCGCTGCGTCGCAGTCGGCGCATTCGCGTCACGGGGAATCCCATGCGATATCTCCTCTTTCGTATTTCTCGTCGCGCTTTTCAGCTCTTCGAATCGAATTCAACCAAATCGCGCCTAACTTAATTCGTAGGGGTTGAGGTCAAGCTATGATCACCTAGCACGAGTGCTGGGGCGCCTAGCTACTCATCCGCTGCAGCCTCGCTCAATGCTTCAACAAGAGAGGATACGTCCGGCTTTGCCGCCACAACCGTCGCAGGGAGACCCTGCGCTTCGAGTCGCCTCGCTGTCGTACGCCCGATCGCCGCGATCATACATTTTCCCGCCGCACGACGACTCTCCTCATCCAGGCTCTCCAGGAAATGATCTACGGTCGAAGGGCTCGTAAAGGTGAGTGCTGAAAGTTCACCTGAGAGGAGCTGCTCCCTAAGCAGGGCCGTATCGATCTCCGGCCGACGGTTCTCGTAGAAGGCAATCGAGTCGACCGAAACGCCTGCGCGACGAAGCCCGTTTGCGATCACCGTTCGACCTATCCGAGAGCGCGGGATCAGCACGCGTTCACCGTCCGGCGATAGCGCGGGGAGTAACTGTGCAAGAAGCGCCTCCGCATCGCTCCGCCCGGAAGCGATCAAATGTACAGGCAACCCCGCATCGAGAGCCGCCCGGGCTGTAGCATCGCCGATACAGAACACTCGGGCACGCGGGGCTAAATCCGGCACTCCCGACTCTGGACCCGTTTCCCCGCCGCAAGCACGAACCAAGAACCGAACTGCGTTCGAACTCGTGAAGACGATCGACGAATAACTTTGCAGCGCGGCGATCGCGGCCTCAACCGCCGCATTTTCCTTGCTGCCTTCGATCGGCGCTAACTCGATCATCGGATGAATCACCGGAATCGCACCGACTGCACGAAGCGCCCCAGCAATCTCCGCCGACTGCTCCATCGCGCGCGTCACGAGAACCGACTGGCCAAACATCGTCCGCCGCTCCCACCAGGAAAGCCCTTCGCGAAGCGAGACGACATCCCCAATGATGATCGCGGAGGGTGCGCCGATACCGGCCAATTCGACCGCTTCACAGAGACCGCCAAGCGTCGACACGCAACTGCGTTGCTCGGGCAGCGTGCCATGCATCACGGCAGCTGCAGGCGTGTCCGGAGACTTTCCGCCCGCAATGATCTCTGTCACGAGCCTCGACAAGTTCCGCATGCCCATCAGCACGATCAGTGTATCCACCGCCGACCCAAGTTCCCGCCAGCGCGTCTGCTCCGCGGGTCGACTTGGATCCTTGTGTCCCGTGACGACAGCAAAGGACGCGGCATGTCGCCGGTCCGTTACAGGAATCCCGGCGTAGCAGGGCACGGCGATCGCTGACGTTATGCCGGGCACAATTTCGAAGGGAATCCCCGCCTCGGCACAGGCGCTCACTTCTTCGCCGCCACGCCCAAAGACAAAGGGGTCACCCCCTTTTAAACGAACTACGACGCGACCCGCGAGCGCATGCTCGACGATCAGCGCATTAATTTCTTCTTGGGTGCGCGTGGGTTCTTCGTGCCCACGCTTTCCTACGTTAATCCTCTCCGCTCGCGCAGGGGCAAGATCAAGTAGGTCGCCCGTCGCGAGCTGATCATAGAGCACGACATCCGCACTCGAGAGCGCCTTAGCACCGCGAACCGTGATCAAATCCGGATCACCGGGCCCAGCACCTACGAGCACAACGCGGCCGCGATTAGCCATCGGTATCCGCCGCGAGGACATCCGATTCCGCGAGCGCATCAAGGATCGCGCGACCGCCATCTCTAAGCACTCGCTCGGCAACGCGCGTTCCGAGGGCCGCCGCTTCGGATTCGTCTGCGGTTTCTTCCGACCGCACGACCTCCCGGCCATCGAGACTCGAAACCAAACCGCGGAAGCGAAGCTGGCCGTTGGCTTGCCGCTCCGCAAAGCCCGCAAGCGGCACGCTACAGTCGCCACCTAACGTTACTTGAAATGCTCGTTCCGCACGAGCAACAACACCGATCTCGTACGATTCAAGCGCTGCGATCCGCTTATGCCAGATATCTCCGTCTCGGGTCTCGAGAGCAAGCAGCCCCTGGCCCACAGAAGGCAACATCGTTTCCGGCGGAATTCGCTCATCGATTGCTTCGCCGAGCCCAAGGCGATCAAGCCCCGCGCAGGCCAAAATCACTGCATCAAGCGCATCGTCGCCTTTTAGTCGACCAAGCCGCGTCGGCACGTTCCCACGCAGTGGAACGAGTTCGAGATCCGATCGATAACCCCGCAAGAGCGCCATCCGCCGCGTGCTTCCCGTTCCGACTCGCGCGCCTTCCTGCAAATCGTCTAGCCCCGTGCCTCGCACGCGACAGCAGAGCGCGTCCCGAGGATCTTCGCGCTCAGGGTGGGCTGCAATCACGCAGCCCGGAGCAATTTTCGCCGGCACATCTTTCGCGCTATGCACGGCGACATCCGCGCGACCATCGAGGAGCGCTTCCTCGATCTCTTTCACGAAGAGCCCCTTGCCGCCGATCTTTGAAAGAGAACGATCCTGGATTCGGTCGCCGGTGGTGCGCAAGACGACGAGCTCCGTCACTACGCCGAGCTCTCGTTCGAGACGCGCAGCGATATGCTTGGTCTGCGTTAGGGCGAGGTCGCTACCCCGGGTGGCGATGCGTAAGAGTTCAGAATGAGAACTCAATCGTTTGACTCCTCTAAGCGCGGGCTCGCCTGCGCAACATTTTCGGTAGCTTCGGCGTCAGCATATTCGCCTAACTCGTTTTCAGAATCGTCTAGTGGGGCCCGCGAAGCATCCCGATCCGAATCAGAGGTGGCGTCGAGACCAAAGAGCCTGCGCGCTTCTTCGAGCCGAATCAGGCCCGCTTCGCGGTCCGTTTCATCTCGAAGTTGCGCGATCGGTGAATGCATCAATTTATTCACGATCGAACGTGTCAGCTGCTCCAAAATTTCATTCTGCCCGCCCTCGAGTCGCAGCCGTCCGGCGAAGCGGTCAATTTCGCCGCTCCTAATCGACTCCGCGCGATCACGAAGATTGCGAATCGTCGGCACAGCCTGAAGCGCCACCATCCAACCTTCGAACTGCTCTCGCTCTTCGTAGACGATGCGCTCGGCACGCTCGGATTCCCGGCGACGTTCTTTTTCATTCGCTGCGGCAACTTCTTGCAAGTCGTCGAGATCGTATAAATAGGCACTATCGAGCTTGTGAACGGCGGGATCAACATTTCGGGGAACGCCAATATCGATCAAAAAGAGCGGGCGGCCTCTGCGGCCTTTGAGACTTCGCTTGATGCGCGCTCGGGTAAGAAGCGGCGTGTCGCCACCAACACATGTCAGAACAATATCGCTGTCGGACAACAGGCTATCGAGTTCATCGAGGCCGTGTGCAGTCCCTCCGAAACGCTCCGCGAGCGCCTCAGCATTCGCAACGGTGCGATTCGCGACTTTTCGCTCGCCTAATCCATGATCGTGAAGCGCAATCAACGCGGCTTCAATCATGTCACCCGCGCCAATCAAGAGCGCACTCTTGTCTTCGAGCGTCTCGAAAATCTGCTTGGCTAGGTCCACCGCGACCCGAGCTACGGATACGGGGCGCTGCGCGATCCCCGTTTCGTTCTTGACACGTTTGGCCGTCGCGAAGGCCCTTTGAAAGAGACGTGAGAGGACGGCTCCAGCGACGCCCGCCTCGGTCGCCTCGCGATAGGCATCTTTGACCTGACCGAGGATTTGCGGCTCGCCCACAACCATAGAGTCGATTGACGAAGCGACCCTAAATACGTGCTCGACGGCCTCTCGCCCCTGCCGGAGATAGGTCAATTCCTCGAGCGCACCTGCAGCAGGGCCCTCCCCGTTTGCCAGATCTCGGGCGAAAAACTCGTAGAGCGCATACTTCGCGCCATCGGGGTTCTCTGTCGTCACCACGACTTCAACTCGATTGCAGGTCGAAAGAAGCGTCGCTTCTACGATCTCCGGCCGGTCCACCAGCTTTTGAAGCAGCGCACCCGGCTCATCCGATGCAAAGTGTTCGCGCACATCAACGGGAGCCGTTCGATGATTCATTCCGAGTAGGACAATTTTCATATTCGTCCTCTCATGACACCACGCCTGCGCCAAGCACGGCGAAGATCAGGAAAGAGAATCCTGCGACTGCACTCGCGGCTGCTTGGCGTGCGCCCTGCTTCCCGACAAAACGAAGTACTACCAGTCCGAGATAGATCAACCAGGCGATCAGCATCCACGTCTCGTGCAGGCTGCCGCTCCAGAGCGAGCCGCTGCGTGCGTCTAACCAGAGCGCTCCGGTGATCACCCCGAGCGAGAGCAGCGGAAAGCCCATTGAAAGAGCCACACGATTCACGCGGTCGAGGGCTTCGAGAGAAGGCATAGCGACGCGACGCGCAACGGATCGCCTTTTCTTGAGCGAGCGATGTTCTATTAGAAAGAAGAAGCCAGCGAGTCCCGCAACACCGAGCGCCGCTAGGCCAGCGCTTGCAAGCAAAACATGTGCGTGGGGAATCGTGGTTCCGGTTTGCTCCGCGATCACGTCTGGGCGGTGAAGCGTGGCCCCGAACGTTGCGAGGAAAGCGACAAACGCGACCGGAGTCACAAAGCCAGGCAAACGGATTCGCGCTAACAATAAGAGCGTGAAGAGGACGGCCAACCAGGACATCACGGCCACCGCGTAGCCGAGATCCGTCAGCGAAGGCGCCGGGTCGAGCCGATGTAGCGTCGCGAAAGCGGCAAACTGCACCGCGGCTCCGAGCAGGAGTCCCCACCGTGCCCCGTGCAGCACCTTCGGGGCCGGCAACGCGAGTCCGAGCACGGCGGCCACACCGGTGGCGAGATAGAGCGCCGCGGCCATGTATTGGAGTGCGTACAAGGGTGTCCTCGGGATCTAGAGGGGTTAATTCGAAAACGCGGAACTGGTCTAGATGTGGCAAAAAGGATTTAAAGGGGCACGGCGCAGGCGATCGGAAGGAGCAATGCGAAGCGAATGGATCCCGCTCGCGGTCGACGGGAGTATACAGACCCGCCGCCCGAAGTGAGATCGTGTGCCTTGCCGACGGTTTTATCGTTCCCGCAACTTGCGCATCTGCTCTTCAACCTTCGCGGCATCATTCACCATCTCAAAGAGCCGAAACGCGGGCTCCCCGAAAAGCACGAAGCGTATTTCCTCGACAATCGCGTTTGCGCCGCGGTCCTCCACATAACGCCGGGCCTCGGCCAAAGAGATCTCCGCACAAGTCTGCAGCGAGAGCCCCCCCACTCCGGCCCCAATCGCCGGGATCGCAATCGTGCGACATGCGTTTTCTTCAGCCAATTCTAGGCTCGCCTGGAGCGCCGATCTGAGACTTTCCTCGCCGACCTGGCCGCCCCAGGGCATGCCGGCCGCATGAATAACGAAGCGCGCCGAAAGGTCGCCAGCGCCTGTGATCGCGGCGGCCCCCACTTCGATCGAGCCTTGGGACTCGCATTCCGCGGCAATCGATGGCCCGCCCTTCGTGCGGATGGCCCCAGCCACGCCAGAGCCGAGAATGAGGTCGCTATTCGCTGCATTCACAATCGCATCGACGGATTCGTCGGTGATGTCGCCTTCTAGCAATAAGATGCGAGTCATTTACTCGGGGCTCCCTTACTGCGTCGTGAAGCGGTTTTTTTACGTGGCGCGTTCTTCGTCGCGGGACTGCGTGCTGGACGTTTAGACAGCGCCGCGTAACGGTCGACCACGCCTGCCGCCATCAGTGGAATGAGAACTTCATGCTGCCCGATCAGCGACAGCCCGCGCCCGGCGATTCGCGTCGGTCGATCGACTATATTGATTTGGGGTCGGTACTGCCTAATGAAATCACAATTCACTGTTGTTATGCGATCTACGCGATGGCCAAGGTTCCGAGCCAGAGCGAGCGCCTTCAAGAAGACTTCGGGAAGGATCACCGCGGAGCCCACGTTCAAAAGAACGCCGCCCTGGAGCCCTGCGACTAAGGACGCAAGCTTTTCGAAGTCTCGGTAGCTCGTCTCCCCGATCGCCGCGCCGTCCGCAGACGAGTGCATATGATGGATATCTGTCCCTATGGCTGCGTGTACAGTGATTGGGATTTCGAGTCGCCACGCCGTCGCGAGAACTGATCGCGCCGCATAGCGATCATTCGATTCAAAGATGTCGCGTCCGATCGCGGCCCCCATCCCTAAGCCCTCATCACAACCCAAATTGATTGCGAAGTTCAAGCGCTCCGCCGTCTCTTTCGCCATTCCAAAACTGCCGTCGTCGAGCGCGGGCCCAACGTCCTCGCTCGTCCGACCCATCATGGCGAGTTCGAGATCATGCACGCAGCCGGCGCCGTTCATCATCAATCCACCAATGGCGCCGCGCTCCATCAGGTCAACCACGATCGGTGCGAGTCCGACCTTGATAAGATGGGCACCGAATCCAAACAACACGAGCCGATCCTTTTGCCACGCCTTAGCCCAGGCATCGATCGCCGAATTCAGATCCGCGCCCCCCAGCAAATCCGGCAGCGACTCAAGCAGATCCGAGACGCTAGAACCCTCGGGCAGGGGCTTCGCCTCGTCGCGGGTTTTCACCTTGCTAGTGCGCCTGCGGGCCGGCAGGGTCCGAACGCGGTTACGATCGATCTCGGGCGTGCGGCGGGTCACGATGCGCTCCTCAGATCATTCAGATCCAGCGGGGGTCAGGATCGCTCTCATCCGAGTTTTCGGGGAGATCCAACCGGACCTAGGCTGCTATAATGGCGCGCCCGCACGAGGATCGACAGGGTTGGCCCTGCTGACACGACGGAAGTTCGGATTTCGAAGTTCACGTCGGGTCCGCAGGCTTGTCATATCGGGAATGGGACCGATAGTTCGCGTCCTGACCTAGTCGGGAATGGGACCGAGCGTTCTAAACCTGATCCAGCGTGCCCCGTATGGGTATAGACCGCGACTCCTCAACCACGAGGAGCGCACTCAATGAAAGACGGAGAATCGAAATGGCCGAAATCAGCGATGTGACCGACGCGACCTTCGAGAGCGAGGTGCTCAAGTCCACAACTCCCGTGCTCGTCGACTTCTGGGCGGAATGGTGCGGACCGTGTAAAGCGATCGCTCCGATCGTCAAAGAAATCGCAGACGACAACGGCGACAAGCTCAAGGTCGTCAAGATCAACATCGACGAGTCCCCTCAGACCCCGGGCACCTATGGCATCCGGTCGATTCCGACCATCCTGATGTTCAAGGATGGACAGGTCGTAAGCCAGCTGACCGGCGCTCGCCCGAAGGGTGATTTTCAAGAACTGGTTGAGGGCGCACTCTAAAAGTCAAAAGACCTTCCGAGTATCCTCTCCGCCTAGCGCAGTTCCTCGAACCGGTCGCGGCTAAGAGGCGCCTGGAACCGTCTCGAATAACAGCGCGGTGCAGAGTGAAAACTCTGCGCCGCGTTTTTCGTTTCAGCGCGCGCCCTAAGAGGCTTGGTCTAAGTCTTGTCGCGCGAAGGTAAAAAAGCTGCGAGAGGCCCAGCGCGACATCTCGCGAAGTCACCGTCGCTTTCTGCAAGAGCGACGGTGACGCCGACATTGTCGCAACCGAGACGACCTTCTAGAACGAGCTAGAGCCGGCTCAGTCGGATTACATCCAGACTGGGGCTACCGGCCCCGCTTTAGAAAACATACCGGCGCATCGAAATATTCAGCAGCAGCCCAATCGAAATCGCCGCACTAAGTAACGCCGATCCCCCGTAGGAAAAGAGTGGCATAGGTACGCCGATCACGGGCGCGAGGCCTATCACCATGGCCACGTTGATCGCCGCGGGCCAGAGCAGCGTTCCGACGAGCCCGATCGCGAGCACCGCGCCAAAAGCGTCCTTGGAATTTCGCGCGATTAACAACCCCCAAAACAGCATCGCCGCGTATAAGCCAAGCGTCATCATCGAACCGATGAAGCCCCATTCTTCTGCCAAGACGGAAAATGCGAAGTCCGTGTGTTGGGTTGGAAGAAACCGTAACTGGGTCTGTGTCCCTTCCTGCCAGCCAGTGCCGAAGAGTCCGCCCGAACCGACCGCGATCTTTGACTGCATCTGCTGATAGCCCGAGGAGAGCGGATCGCGCGAGGGGTCAAGGAAGCCGAGGATGCGCTCCTGTTGATAGCCCTTGAGACCGTATTGCCAGAGCGCCGCAAGCGCAGCAGCCCCGAACAACGCCATACCAAACCACGCCCGAGAAGGCACGTTGACTAGAGGCAAGAGCGTTAGGCCGATCAACAGAGTCAGGACCGCAACACCGAGATCTTTTTGCAGAACAATTAGGCCGACAGGGATCGCGACGATCAAGGCAGGCACCAAGAGATCTCGCAGCCGCTCAATCGACGACGGAGGGGTTCGACCGAAATAATGCGCGAGGGCGATGACCATCCCGATCTTCGAGAGTTCTGAAGGCTGGAAGCGCCCGGAAAAGAGCCAAGCACGCGCGCCGCGAGTCTCCTCTGCGACCGCAAGCGTCAGGATAAGAAGCGCCATGCAGCCGGCGTAGAGAAAATAGGCGAAGCGATCGTAGTGGCGATAGTCGACCACGATGACGATGCCCATCACGAACACACCGAGGCCTATCACCATCATCTGTCGGCTGACGATATCGGAACCGCCCTCGACGCCTGATGCTGCGGCGGAAACGAGATTTACGAGGCCCATCGTCATGAGACCAACAACTAACCCCGCAAACACCCAGTCAAAATGCTGGATGCGGCTTCGGTCGACACGCAATAGGCTCATTGCAGTCCCTGCGTTCCGAATGCCTCGGCGTGCAGCGCGTTCTCGTCCAGCGCGCCTACGAAGAGCGAAGGCCTACCACCTGCCTCGCCTGGCGGGCTAATCATGATTGCGGCGAACTCACTCGGCACGCGCTCTTCCTTCTTTCTGAAATACTCAGCGAGGACCTTCTGAACCATCGGTGCGGCGACGGCGCCGCCCCCAAAGCCCGCATGTTCGACCACCGCGACAACAACAATCTCCGGTGCTTCGACCGGAGCGAAGGCCGCAAATAGTGCGTGGTCCCGATATTTGATGGGGACATCTTTTGGCTCGAGGCCTTCGATCAAATCGAGACTCACCACCTGGGTCGTTCCGGACTTACCGGCGACGTTAATTCCAGGAACCGCAGCGCGGCGGCCAGTGCCACCCGGCCCGACAACTGCCAAAAGCCCCTTTGAAACAATTTCAAGAATCGCAGGCGCGATAACACCTCTCTCCCGAATAATAGCGGGCTCTTCCGAAATCACTTCGCCGTCCCAGGTTTCTCGCCGCAGGACGATTCGCGGCTCGACGACATCGCCGCCATTTGCGATCACGCTATAGGCCACAGCCAGCTGGATCGGAGTCGTCAGGTTGGCACCTTGCCCGATCGAAAGTGAAATTGTTTCGCCGTCGATCCAGCGCTCTCCACGCGTCCGCATTTTCCATTCGGGAGTCGGCACGAGACCGCCGACTTCGCCACGAACCGGAATCCCCGTCGTGCGGCCCAGACCGAATAACCTCGCATAGCGTGCCAAGGTCTCTACACCGAGCGTCTTCCCGAGCTCGTAAAAATAGACATCGCAGGATCCTGCAAGCGCTTGCTCTAGATTCACGGGGCCATGCCCGGCTCGCTTCCAACATCGGTAAGTGCGCCGCCCTAGCCGGAAATGCCCAGGGCATGTAACGACCGTAGTCGCGTCGATCACGCCTTCCGCAAGGCCAGCAGCCGCCACGACAGCCTTGTACGTTGATCCAGGCGGATAGACACCGGCGATCGCACGATTGCGCAAAGGCCGCCAAGTGTCGTTATTCAGGTCGCGCCAAGTTTCAGTGCCTACACCGCCCGCGAATGCGTTCGCGTTGTAAGACGGCGCAGATACGAGTGCGAGTACGTCGCCGTTTCTCGGATCCATTGCCACAAGAGCGCCCATGTAGTCCACCGGCGGTGGCTTGGGCTTGCCGTGTTCGTCGACGAGCGGCGGATCCGGTGCAGGCCGTCGGAAAGTTTCCTCCGCGACGCGCTGCAAATCCAAATCGAGACTTAACACGAGTCGTCCGCCGGGAGTCGGCTCGATCATGTCGATCTTATCGATCTCGCGCCCAGCGACATCTACGACCAGGTTTTCGCCACCCGCGCGCCCACGCAGATGCTGCTCGTTCGTCGCCTCTAGTCCGGTCTTCCCTATCCTCTCGCCGGAGCGGTAGTCGGCATAGGCTTCCTTGGCGAGCTCTCTCGTTCCGATCTCACCGATTCGTCCAAGAAGCTGCGCCGCCATACCGTCGTAGACGTAGTCGCGTAGTGGCTGGCGCACGAGTTCTACGCCCGGCAACGCGTACCGATAGGATGCCACTTTGGCACGCAACTCTTCGGAGACGTCCTTCGCAAGGGTGACCGACTGAAATCGCCTTCGGCCCCGCGGCTGACCGACCTGCTCCGACAGCTCCCCCGGATCGCGACCAAGAATTTCACCTAACACCGAGTAAGTACGCCACGGATTTTGCACTTCATGCGGAATCACATCGACGTCATAGGCAAGCCGGCTCGCAGCAATCGTCCGTCCCTCACGGTCCACGATCGCGCCACGCTGCGCCTCGAGCCGCACGATTCGCACGTAGTTCGCCTGAGAGCGGCTCGCAAGACTCTCTCCTTGGAGAATTTGCAAATGGAAAAGCCGGAAGGCAAAAACACCGAAGATCACCAAGATTATTAGGGCAACAGGCCACAGCCTAATATCGCCTGGCCCGTCGGCGTGGTGAGAGAGTCGCGTTTCTCCAAAGGGTTCGTTCATACGAGCCCAGTTCGATCAAAGCCGAGGGACAGCGGCGCGCGACGACCAACTTCCTCATCCGAGAAACGACCGAGCACGCGCTCAACCAGCCGGATCATCGGTCCTGCCGCCAGCACATTCACGAAGCCGTGTGCAAGTGCGACGCCAGCGACTTCCATCCCCGGCCAATTCACGCCCACAAAAAATGACAACATCATCACGGTGAGAACGCCGTTCAAGATCGTCATCGCGAATACGAAAATGCCGACCGGTAAGCCGCCTGATAGATCGAGCTGACGTGCAGCCAGCGCTGCGGCCAGGAAAGTTAGAATTCGAAGCAGCGCGTGCTGTCCCATGAGTGAGCCCGAGAGCAGATCCATCGCGTAACCGAGACCGACGGCCAAGAAGATGCCAGAGAGGAACGTTGGCCAGCGGAGTCCAACACCAACGACAATGAGCCAAGCAAAATCGGGACACCAGGGCGGGGAGAGCGTGCGCGCGAGTGCGCCCTGCACGATCAGAGCCGCAATCCCGAGCGCGAAGACCGCGAGGGAGGACTTCATTGCGGCTTCTCCGT
>DGPZ01000043.1 GCA_002390675.1 Deltaproteobacteria bacterium UBA4427 | reverse complement strand
GAAGATCAACATCAACCAAACCCATGAGATGGCTGAACCGATTCCATCGAGAATCTTCTCAACGGGCGAGAGGGTCTTATTCAGCTGGACATCTTCAGTTTGCATGCGCCGCTTCCGCCTTCAATGCATCGCCTAAGCCGTTCGGCATTGGGGTCGGGTCGGAGGAGCCGTCAGCATCAGAGGAGCCGTCAGCATCAGAGAGCAGAGAAGGGGAGGGGTAGGCGAGTCGTCGCCAGGCGGCGTATTCCTTTCGGAATGCGCGCTGGTGCGCGAGCACTCGCGCGAAATCTTCATCGAGCGCAGCTTCGTCTTCGAGGACCTCATCTGAAGCCTTTTGAAGGGCATCGAGAAGAGCGGGGGAGAGCGTTCGTGTCTGTACGCCGCCAGCCACGAGACGTTCGATTACGCCGCCTTGCATAGCCTCGGCGTTTGCGAGGTTGCGGTGTACCCCATTACCGCAGGCAAGTTCGATCGTTGCCTGCATCGAGTGAGGAAGTGCGTCCCAGCTTTCTTTGTTCACAACAAGATGGAAGGCGGTATGCGGCTGGTGCCAGCCGGGAAAATAGTTGAAGCGCGCGACACGGTCGAAGCCCAGACGTAAATCGACCTCCGGCAGAGAGAACTCCGTGGCATCGATCGCACCTTTCTCAAGTGCTTGGAAAATTTCGCCACCGGGCATCATGGTGACTGAGGCGCCGAGTTTCTGAAGCGCGCGACCGCCGAGTCCTGCGAAGCGGATTTTTAATCCCTCGACGTCCTCGGGAACTTTGATTTCTTGACGGAACCAACCGGCGGTTTCGGGGCCGATGATCCCGCACAGAATCGGTTCGATGCCGATCGGTCGATATATTTCCTGGGCGAGTTCGGAGCCACCGCCGCGAACCCACCAGGCACTGTACTCCCATGGAGTCATGCCGAAGGGGACCGCGCCGAAGAGAACTGAGGATTTGAGCCGGCCCTCGTCGTAGCCGAGCCAGGTATAGCCTGCGTCGATCTTGCTCGCGCGGACCGCTTCGACGATCGCGAAGGCGGGCACGACTTCGCCCGGATCGTCAATCGTCCAGTCGATTCGGCCACCGCTCGCTATTCGAAGGCTATCCGCGACTTCGACGGCATTTTCGCCGAGAGCGGGGAGGTGGGTTCCGAATGCGCTCGTGACTCGCCACCTAAGCACCGGACCTGCTTCCGGTTCGCCGGGGGTGGCAAGAACGGCGTCGCGTTCACGGCCCAAGGAACCCGCCGCGAGGAGGCCGACCGCGAAAGCGATGAAGACGGCGACGAGCGCTTCGCGAATAGACATCCGGTCGTCCTGTCTTTGATGATTCCAGGAAACATCGTGTCCTGGGCTGTGGCTAAGTCTGTGCTGGCATGCCGGCGAAAGTCACGCCGGCCAAGCTGACTACATCTTAGGGTGCGACTAACGACTTCGCCCTAGATCTTGCAGCTTCATCTCAATTGGAATCACATCGTCCCCGCGGACGACGGTCAACACGACTTCTTCGCCCGCGGAGCGGCCATCGAGCGCGTTCGCAAGGGCCGCGAAACGCTGGATGAGTTCTCCATCGATGGCCGTGATCAAGTCCGCAGAAAGGATGCGGCCACGACGATCGATGCGAATCGAACGGAGTCCCGCCTGTTCTGCGGCGCTGTCTGGGTAGACCTCGTTGACGACGACGCCCTCGGCACCCCAGTTCCGGGTATAGCGGTCCGGGACGAGGGTGACGCCGAGGCCCACGCGGCGCACTTCGCCGAAGCGAATCAGCTGCGGCACGATTCGAGCGACGGTATCGATGGGGATCGCGAAGCCGATGCCGGCGCTAGATCCGCTCAGGCTGTAGATGGCGGTGTTGACGCCGATCACGCGGCCCTGGGAGTCAATTAAGGGGCCGCCCGAATTTCCGGGGTTGATCGACGCGTCGGTTTGAATCACATCTTCGATCACGAACCCGTCGTCTAGTGGGAATTCTCGACCGAGCGCGCTGATGATGCCGGTTGTAAGGGTGCGGTCGAGGCCGAATGGGTTGCCAATCGCCAAGACCTTTTGCCCGACAATCAACGGTTCCGAGCGGCCAACGGGGAGCGCCGTTAGGTCGAGGCCCGTTGTGTCGAAGTGAAGGACCGCAAGATCTTTACGCGGTTCGACGCCAACGACGCGTGCCTCACGAGTTATACCGCTCGGCAGAGAAACTGAGAAGGTCTGACCGCTTTCGATCACATGGTAATTAGTGACGACGTGCCCGTGCTCATCCCACAAGAAGCCCGAGCCGGTGCCTTGTGGCACTTCGCTGACGTTGGCTGAAAAGTAGTCTCGGCGCAGCGCGTTGTTCGTCACGTAGACGACAGAGGGGCCGGCGCTGCGAAAGACGTCGATCGTATTACGTTCGCTCTCGAGGAGTCCTTGCGGGATCGGCGAGGCCGCCTTGGGCATCTCCGCATCCGTCGCACCGGAGAAGTGCGGGCTGCCTAGGTGATCGTCGGCGATCGAGGGCGTTGTGACCGCAAAGAACGAGGACCCAATCGAGAGTCCTGCGACGATCAAAGCAAACGCGACTAGACCGGTCAGCGTGATGCGCATGTTATTTGTAAAGCCCCGCATGCAGCCTAATTGCCCGGACGGGCGAGGTTTAGAGCGAATTCGAGCTCGCTAGATCCACGGCAGACTCGGCTAGCCCATCGACCTGACGACGGAATCGGTCGACGTCGCCGTCGTCGCCCATGACGCCCTTCATGTAGCGCGACAAGACGCCTTCGACGATTGCTGCGAGCCGCCAATACTGGAAGGCTCGGTAGTAGTCGACGGCACTTGTGTCGCGCCCGGTGAGCGCTTCGTAGCGTTCGAGCAGTGCCTCTCGGGAAGGAAATCCTCCACAGGACACAGCGCTCTCACCCGTACCGCTGGCGGAAGGACGAGTGTCGCCGGGGCCGTTCCAGTCGTTCATGAGGTAACCGACGTCGGCGAGGGGGTCGCCTAGCGTGCAGAGCTCCCAGTCGAGAACTGCCGCGATCTTGCCCTTATCGCCGTTCGTCAAAAAGTTGCCCATACGAAAGTCGCCGTGGACGATTCCTGCACCGACTTGCTCGGGCCTCTTCGCTTCAAGAAGCTTGTGCGCTTCTTCCATGTGGCTGAGCTCGCGGGTCTTCGACTTTTCCCACTGACCCTGCCAGCGCTTCAATTGGCGGGCGAGATAGGCTTCGCGGCGACCTAGATCACCGAGGCCGACGTCACTTGGCTCGAGGTTATGCAGATTCGCCAGGACTTCGATGGTGTGCATCCCGAGTGCTTCGCGTTTGTCGGGAGGGACGATCTTGTTGGTCTGGCTCGCGGTCGTCAGAACCGTGCCTTCCACGTAGTCCATTATGTAGAAGGGTGCGTCGTTGACGGCTTCGTCCTGACAAAGGGCGAGGGTACGAGGGACCGGGACAGGGCTGCCTCCTAGGCCCGTAAGGATGCGGTGTTCGCGCGACATGTCGTGCGCGGTCGCGAGGACTGCGCCGGTCGGTGGCCGTCGCAGGACGGTCTTTGTGCCTTTCGCATCCTCAACGAGGTAAGTGAGGTTTGAATGGCCGCCGGTGATCATCGAGATGTTGAGAGGTGTCTCGGCATCTTTGATGTTGTCGGCGTAGTAGGCTTCGAGATTAGTTTGTTGGATACCCTTCATAGCGCCCGAACTGTAGCGGGGATACCGACGCGAATCGCGCCCCCGATCATGACGTCCGTTCCGATTCGGCCGACTCTGGATACGGGCGGCTCACCCGCTGCTTTGAACTCAGCGAGAATGCCGTCGACCGCCTCGGGGGCGACTGCGAGCAGCAGACCGCCCGCGGTTTGTGGGTCGAAGAGCCAGGGAAGGTCAGCCTCGGGCGCATCAACCCTGGCTTCGAATGCCATTCGATTTGCAGGGTCGGCCGTACTTACGAGGCCATCCGCCCAAAGCGTCCGTGCGCCGGGCAGGAGGGGCATCGCCTCCCCATCCAGTTCCGCGAGCAAATCGTCTCGGGAGAGCAAGGTCAGAAGATGTCCTGCAAAGCCGAACCCCGTCACGTCCGTCGCGGCGTGGACGCCTCGTCGCAGGGTGATCTCCCCGGCCACGTCGTTCACATGTTGCATCGCGTCGTGTGCCGCAATTAGCCAATTTCCTCGTGCTAGGCCCCGCATGTCGGCGGCAAGAATCACGCCTGTACCGAGAGGCTGCGTCAGGAGTAGGACGTCTCCTGCACGAGCTCCTGTCTGGCGTACGAGTTCCGCTTCGGCCGGGCCGTCGCCGGAGACAGAGAGACCGACGGTAAGTGCGTCTCCTATGGTGGTGTGCCCGCCAAGCAGAGAAACGCCGAGCGGATCGAGAATCGATCGCAAGCCCGATAGCACCTGAAAAAGCTCCGCTTCGGCTTCATGGGGAAAAAGTTCTGGTAGACCCACTATCGCCTGGGCGTGACGCGGCTTGCCGCCTTTCGCGTGCAGATCCGATAGTGCATTAGCCGCCGCGACTCGTCCAACGAGCCAAGGGTCGTCCGCGAATGCTCGAATGACATCAATATTATGCAGCATTGTCGCGCCATCTGGTCCCCGTGTGGCCGCGACATCATCCCGCGCATCAAGTCCCAAAATGACGGTGTCATCGGAAGGAGGTGCAGGCATCAGTGCAAGCGCCGCTGCGAGAGGCTCTGCACCAAGCTTCGCAGCACAGCCTCCGCACATCATCTCCGCCTCGTCGTCACTCGAGCCCATGGCGGAAAGCTTGGCGAGTGCCGGGCGAGGCCTTCCCGATTCATCCAGCACCTGGAAACGATCCATGAAGCGTCGATCGATCCAATCCTTCAGCCGGAAGACGCTTGTACTTGCGAAGGCGCGGCCCCATTTGCTTCCGAGTGCTCGGCCGTGCCCCAGGTTGAGCAGCGATAGAAAGTCGCGCTGGGGGCGATACGGTTTGATGGATTGATTCGTTAGGCGAGCCCGGAGATTGGCTTCTAGGATCGGCCCCTGGCGAACGGCGTAGACACCGGCACGCGGGACCCATGGATGGTCGACGAGTCGGGCGCAATCGCCGACGGCAAATACGTCATCGAAGCCGATTGTTTGAAGCGTGTCGCGTACTTCGATGAAGCCATGGGAATCCGTCTTAAGACGGGCGGTCCCTTCGTGGGCAGGGAAGGCGACAGGAGAGGCGCCGGTTGCCCAAATGACGAGGTCTGCATCGTATTTGGATTCGTCGCCATTCTGTCTCGCGACGAGTGCGCCGGCATCGACCCGTGTTACGCGGACGTCGAAGTGGGTAGCGATTTCGCGCGCATTGGCTTCGCGTTCGAGCGCGCGGCGTGTGGCGGCGGAGGCGTTCGCGAGTAGTTCTTTCTCGGCGGCGTAGACCGTGATCTCTCGGGGGACGCTCGCATCCGCGAGTCGTGCATCGAGGGTAAATGCAAGTTCAGTCCCCGCGGCCCCGCCACCAACAACGGCGATCTTCGCGGGACGGCCAAGGGCGCGTAGCCTCGCGAGGTGAGCTTCGAGAGCGTATACGAAGGAGGCGATGGGGCGTGTTGAGAGCGCGTGTTCCTGAACGCCCGGTAGATCGAGTCCTCGAACCGTGGAACCCACATCGAGGCTCAAGAGGTCGAAACGAATCGGTGGGCGCCCCTCTATTGAGACGGTTTTGCGAACCGGGTCGACGTCCGTCGCCGGAGAGAGGATGACGCTCGCTCCCGCAAGCCGCGCTAGGGGCACGACATCGATTCCAAGATCGGAATGCGTGTAGTCGCCGGCGACGAAGCCGGGGACCATGCCTGAATAGACGGCGACGGGACGATCGAGGATGACGATCAGCCGTATTCCGCTCGGCGGGTCCATGGCGAACCGCCGAAGCACCTGCACGTGGGCGTGTCCACCGCCGACAAGCACGAGTGTCTTCACTGGCTTGATCGCCGCTCGCGTTTCGCTCGGTCGTGTCGTCGAGGAGTCGGAGGGCAGGGCGCTGCTCAGATCTTGTGGCGTTCGATCAGTTGGTCGATGTCCCGAACGGCACCCCTAGCGGCGCTCGTCGTCATCATGCCATATGCCTGGAGCGCCTTGGAGACCTCTCGTTTCCTGTTGGGTCTCCAGGCGGCGGTGCCGCGTTCGTTCATACGGGCCCGTCGCTGGGCCAGTTCCGCTTCGCTGATCATGAGGTTGATCGCACGGTTCGGGATGTCGATTTTGATGGGATCGCCTTCTTCGACGAGGCCGATCGCGCCACCCTCCGCAGCTTCCGGTGAGGCATGCCCTATCGAAAGTCCCGAAGTGCCGCCGCTGAATCGACCGTCGGTGACGAGTGCGCAGGCCTTGCCGAGCTTTTTAGACTTGAGGAAGGAGGTCGGGTAAAGCATCTCCTGCATGCCGGGCCCACCCTTAGGTCCTTCGTAGACGATGACGACGATGTCGCCTTCCTTTACAACGCCGTCGAGAATGGCATCGCAAGCATCATCTTGGGAATGGAAGACTCTCGCCGGCCCTTCGAAGGTCCAAATGGATTCATCCACGCCCGCCGTCTTAACTACACAGCCGTCGAGGGCGATATTTCCGTAGAGGATCGCGAGTCCGCCCTCTGCCGAGTAGGAGTGGGCGACGGATCGGATGCAGCCGTTCGCGGCGTCATCATCCGTAGATTCGAAATACTTGGCCTGAGAGAACGCTTCCGTTGTGCGTACGCCGCCGGGCGCGGCATGCGAGAGGCGCTTAGCTTCGGGGGAAGCTGTCTCGCGCCGAATGTCGTGCACATCTATAGCTTCGCCGAGCGTCGCCGAATGAACCGTATGAACATCACGGTTGATGAGTCCGCCACGATCAAGCTCGCCGAGGATCGTGAAGATGCCGCCGGCCTTGTGCACATCTTCGACATGATATTTTTCTGTTGCAGGGGCGACTTTGCAGATGCACGGCACTTTTCGCGAGAGACGGTCCATGTCCGCCATGGTGTAGTCTACGCCCGCTTCGTGGGCGATCCCTAACATGTGGAGGACGGTATTAGTTGATCCGCCCATCGCTATGTCGACTGCCATGGCGTTTTCGAAGGCTTCGAAGGTCGCGATGCTGCGCGGGAGGACGGAGTCGTCTCCTTCGACGTAGTGCTGCTTGGACATCTCGACGATGCGCTGCCCGGCTCGTTCGAAGAGCTCCCACCTTTGTGCGTGGGTCGCGACGACCGTGCCGTTGCCGGGGAGCGCCATGCCGATCGCTTCGTTCAGGCAGTTCATGCTATTTGCGGTGAACATGCCCGAGCAGGAGCCGCAGGTCGGGCACGCGTTGCGTTCGAGTTCCAGGAGTTCGGCGTCAGTGACGTCGTCGTCGCCGGCAGCGATCATAGGATCGATGAGGTCTAATTTGCGGCCTTCACCGTCGACGGTGCCCGCGGCTTTACCCGCTTCCATGGGTCCGCCCGAAACGAAGATCGTCGGAATATTGAGTCGCATAGCAGCGAGCAACATGCCGGGCGTGATCTTGTCGCAGTTCGAGATGCAGATGAGTGCGTCGGCGACGTGGGCCTGCACCATATACTCGACGCTGTCCGCGATCAGGTCGCGAGAGGGTAATGAGTAAAGCATGCCGCCGTGGCCCATGGCGATCCCGTCATCGACAGCGATCGTATTAAACTCAACGCCCCAGCCGCCGGCGTCGTCGATTACTTTTTTCACGCGCTGTCCGACGTCATGGAGATGAACGTGTCCGGGGACGAACTGCGTGAAAGAATTAGCGATCGCGATAATCGGCTTAGTGAAATCATTGTCCGTCATACCCGTCGCGCGCCAAAGGGCGCGGGCGCCGGCCATGTTTCGTCCATACGTCGTAGTGCGGCTGCGATATCCCTGCATGAGTACGAGGATAGGGGGGAGGGCGTGAATTCGCACGAAGTTGCGCTTCGTGGCGGAAAGTCTTTACTCTGGAATCCCGCGCAGGCTTGGCAGGCGTGATGCGGGATATCCCGCAAGCCCGCGTACTGGCTTAGACTTCCCCGCATGCTGAATCGATACGATGCGACGGAATTTGAGCACGATGGATTGACCCGGCAGATCTTCACGCGTGGTGAGGGGCCCGGCATCGTCGTGATGACTGAAGTGCCCGGAATCTATGACTCAGTGATTGAGTTTGCGGATCGGCTCGTGGATGAGGGGTATCGGGTCTATTTGCCGGACCTGATCGGAGAAGCGGGGAAACCCTTTTCGGCTGGCTACGCGCTGTCGTCAATCACCCGGGCGTGCATAGCTAAGGAATTTCACGTACTCGCGACTCGGGGCTCAAGTCCGATTACAATTTGGCTTCGAGCGCTCGCTCGAAAGGCGCACGAGGACTGTGGGGGGCCGGGCGTTGGCTGTATAGGCATGTGCCTCACGGGCAATTTTGGCTTGGCCATGATGGTCGATGAGTCGGTGATGGCGCCGGTGTTGAGTCAGCCGTCGCTGCCCTTTCCCTTCGGCGCTCAGCGCAAGGCCGCGTTGCATATCTCGGATGCAGATCTTGAAATCGTGAAAGAGCGAATCGTGAAAAGGGGCTGCAAGGTTTTGGGACTCCGGTTTACCGGGGATCCAATGTGTCCCCCCGAGCGCTTTGAAACGCTTCGGCAAGAGCTAGGTGACGGCTTCGAGGGGATCGAAATTGATTCCTCTACCGGTAATCCACACGGCAATCCGGCCACGGCGCACAGCGTTGTGACGAAGGATCTTGTGGATGAGGAGGGGCATCCGACACGGATGGCCCTCGATCGTGTGATGTCTTTTTTTGCTGAAAGGTTGCGTAGCTGATGAGTCCGATTCCCGTCGTACCTATTTCGCTGGAACCGCTCTTCGATATCCACTTCCAGATAGGGTCGATTAATACCGTCGGCCAAACGCCTATGGGGACCCGTGTCGTCGCGGACCTTGGCGGCGGATCCTTTGAAGGCGAACGCTTGCGGGGCCGAGTCCTGCCAAGCGGCGGGGACTGGGGCCTCTTCATGCCCGACGGTACGCTTCGAGTAGACGGGCGATGTTGTTTCGAAACCGATGATGGCACGCTCTTGTATGCGATCTACAAAGGGCGTTGGAATATCACGCAGGAGATGATGACCCGGCTGCCTTCACCGGAAGGCGTGGATCCCAGCGACTACACCCTTCGTACGACCTTTGAGTTCGAAACAACGACGGGGCGCTACGACTGGCTGAATCAAATCATGGCGGTCGCGGCGGGACGTTGGGTCACCGATGGAATTCGTTACGAAGTCTACGAGGTGAAGTGAGCGCCCGTGCGCCCAAGTGTCTAACGGCCTGTGAGCGCCTAGGTGCTGACGCGGTTAGGGCTTAGACGCTTGGGATGCTTCTGAAGCGCCGGATCGGTTGGCCGGGTATTACGGTGTGATACGCCGATATCCGATGCGACACGGGCGATCGGCGCGGGCGACTCCGCCGATCTGGCGAGGGAGGGGCTGCGGATCGTGGAATTTGGGTGTCAGGTCGAATTTGTCGAATAACGCGCGAGCCGCAATCCGGATGGAAGAGGTTGAGAATCGCGCTGCGGGGCAATAGTGCGCGCCGTGCCCGAAAGTCGTCACGAGTTCGCGAGCGCCAATTTCACCATTGCGCGTGAAACGCGGACCGGAATAGTGATCGGGATCGAACTGGTCGAGGCCATCTGCCGAGCGCGTATTAGTGACGGACAACATGGTTGCGAGAAACATCCCGGGCTCGAGTTGATAGGCGGCTTTCTCATCGGCGATGACGCAGGGCCGCAGGATTTGACGAAGGACGATCGAGCGCTGGCGCAGACGAATTGATTCATGTGTACATCGCTCGAGCAGGTCATCATCTCCGTCCCTGACTTGGCGAAGGAGTGCGGGGCGCTCGAGCAAGTGAATGAGCGTCCATGCCATCGCTGCAAAGAGATTCGACTGCGATCCCATATGCACGAGCATCACGTCGCCCGCGATTCCCCGGGCGCGTTCGCCTTCCGATTCGTCTTCCCAGGCTTGGCAGATCTGTTCGAAGAAACCCTCGTTTCGATCTGCGGCGGGCTGCGCGTCTCGCTCGGCGAGGATCTCACCGTAGATCTCTTCGATGCGAAGGAGGGCGGCTTTTTCTTTGCGCTTGCCCGTGGCCCAGGTCGCAAAACCCTTGTGTGGATGCACGAAGGATTCGGAGCTGTCGAGGGTGTCGAAGGCTTCGATCAATCGTTCGATGCGTCCGGGTTGTGTGGCGAGAGGGGAGCCCCAAGATGCGAGCCCCATTCGGTGGGCCAGGCGGCGTGTGAAGTCAAATGCTTCGAACTCGCCGGAGTCCCCAAGTAGATCGAGTTCGAGGGCGACAGCCTCGGCTAAATTCTCGAGATAGGTCTCTACGTTTTCGCGACCGAAGAGGCTGTGAGGGAAGGTGCGTCGCCCGGCGAAAAGTTCAGCTGGAACCTTATGCGAAAGCATGGCGAAGTCGCCGACGCCCTTGCTCGCCTCTTTTTCTGGGAGCGCCCACAGATTCTTCACGCCTTCCGGCGAGAAGACGCAGACCATTCGGTAACCGAAGGATTCGAAATAGTAGGTGTCCCCGAGACGTTCGCGTTGTCGCTGAAAAAACTCAGTTGGATTGTTCAGGATCGATAGACCCGGGCCCACCCAAGGCAGGCGCGAGATGACATGAGGGGCGTTAGACCACGGACGTACGCCTGGTACTGCGTCGCCTAATGCCTCATCCATCTCTTGTGCTCTCCTCATCCGTCGACTCGGTCGATCGATTTAGCGCGGGTGAAGCACTTGCTCCGTCGCCCTGCCGATCAGTCTTTGTGTCCGTCCACGAATGCATCGTAAATCACTCCGACCGTGCGTTTGAAGTCGTCGTTTTCAACGCCGACTATGATATTTAGCTCGCTCGATCCCTGATCGATCATTCTGATATTGATCCCGGCCTCCGCCAGCGCACCAAACAAGCGGGCTGCCGTACCGGGGACGTGACTCATTCCGCGGCCCACTGTCGCGATTAAAGCGATTCCTGGGATTACCTCGAGCGAGTCCGGTTTGCATTCGGAGCGAATTTCGTCCAACAGTGCATCGAGCCGTCCCGAAAGAACATTTGACTTGATGACGATCGAGAGTGTGTCGATTCCGCTAGGCATATGTTCCCAGGCGATCTCGTGCTTTTCGAGCACGCCTAGCAGCCGTCGTCCGAAACCGATCTCGGCATTCATCAAGGTCTTTTCGAGCGCGATGATCGTGAAGTCTTTTCGGCCAGCGATGCCGGTGATGCGGTCAGCCGGTGGGACATCTTCGCCGCCGCGGGAGATGCGCGTTCCGGGAGCTTGGGGATCGTTTGTGTTACGGATGTGGACCGGGATGCCGGCTTCGCGGACGGGGAAGATGGCCTCGTCATGCAGGACCGTGGCGCCCATATAAGCGAGCTCTCGTAACTCTCGGTAGGTGAGCTCAGTGATCGTGCGTGGCCCTTTTAGGATTCGTGGGTCGGTCATAAGGAGACCCGAGACATCCGTCCAATTTTCATACACCGAAGCGTGTACGCCGCGGGAAACGATCGCGCCGGTGATATCACTGCCTCCACGCGAGAACGTTTTGATTCGCCCATCAGGCAGTGCGCCGTAGAAGCCGGGCACTATTCCCGACTCTTCTTGGCCGAGTCGTTCCGAGACGGCGGCCTGCGTCTCTTCGGGTAGGAAGGATCCTAACTCGTCGAAACGGATCATGGTCGCGGGATCGATCAGAGGTCGATCTAGCAATTTCGAGAGCACCACACCGGAAAGATACTCGCCTCGGCTGGCTGCATAGTCCGAGCCTGCACCGTCGCGAATCTGGTCATGAACTTCTGCGAGCGAGGCATCTAGATCAAAGTCGAGCCCGAGGTCACTCACTATGTTGCGATAGCGCTCGGCGACCTGGTCAAAGAGCGGAGCAATCGATTCTCCGGCTGCCGCGGCGTCATAGGTTCGATAGAGAAGGTCAGTAATCTTGATGTCGTCGGGGGTGCGCTTGCCTGGGGCGGAGGGCACAACGAAGCGGCGCGTAGGCTCCGCTTCGACGATCGCGCGCACCTTTCGCATCTGGTCAGCGTCGGCGACGCTGCTCCCGCCGAATTTCGATACGCGGATTTCGCTTTCCCGTCCCATTTTATCGTCCTGGTATGTTTGGCTCGCCTGTGCCCGAGGGGGCGTATTTGAAGGCGAGGCCGTTTGCGAACGCCGACTGGCGCAAGGGCGCTGCACGCGCCTAATTCGGGCGCTCATTGTAGTCGGCCCCCACGCGCTTTTAAACCATGGCTCGAATCACAGCAGATTTAGTCAAGGCTCACGAAGCGGCGGCTCGTATCGGATAGACTGGAGGATTCATGAGTGCTTCCAAATCGACGTCGTCGCGTGGGCTAAGGCTTGACGCATATCTCTCTCGTGCCGGGCTTGCCTCTCGCAGGGAGGCGCGGATCCTGATCCGAAAGAGCCAAGTCTGCGTGGACGGCGAAGTCTGCCGGGACGCGGCGCGCCGCATTCATAGCGAAACCGTGACTCTCGGCGAGGAGACCGTCGAGTCCCCGGCCGCTCATGTCGATTTTTTGATGCACAAGCCCATTGGCTTGGCCTGCTCCCATGATCAGCGGGAATCGCCTCTTGTATTCGATCTGTTGGATGGCGCGCTTGCCAGACGGGATTTGGAAATAGCAGGGCGTCTCGATCGTGAAACCTCAGGGCTGCTCATTCTGACGACGGACGGCGACCTCATTCACCAACTAACTCATCCTACACGCAAGCTACCGAAGCGGTACCGCATTCAATACAAGGGCGAACTCGCGGTAGATGCGGTCGAACAGTGTCAGGCAGGAATTTTGTTGGGGAACGATCCGCGCCCAACCCGCCCGGCAGAGCTTGAACTTCAGGGGGCGGGGAAGGCTACGCTGGTCCTTCGAGAGGGACGAACGCATCAAGTACGGCGAATGATTCGTGCGTTAGGCGGCGAGGTCGTGGGGCTTCATCGAGACCGCGTGGGAAACTTCATACTTCCCGATGATCTTTTGTCAGGCGATTTGCGGCCTCTCGATCCTGGAGGCCGAGCGCTTCTCTTGAGCGACAAGAGCTTGTAACCCTTCGTTGAATCGAGCAGCTCCACGGGCCCCACTTCTCCGAGCGGTCCTTCCCAAGGCAGCGTTTGGTTGGCGACGATCAAACCACGACCGTTCCGCCCCAGCCATGTCCAAAGAGAAGCAAATAGGGCAAGCGCGGGGCCGAGATCGACATCCGCACCTTGCTGATGGAAGGGCGGATTCACGAGGGCTAGGTTGAAACGGTCGCCTAAAGGTTGCTCTCGTGCGTCCCACCATTCGACGGTCACTCGTTCGCTGAGGCCGAGTCGCGCAACGTTCGCGCGCGCGCATGCAATCGCGCGAGCGTCGCCGTCAACAAGTAAGCACTCCACCTCGGGGTAGAGAATGGCCGCGGCTATGCCGAAGATTCCAGTGCCGCATCCAATGTCGACGATTCGCTTCGGCGGCTTATGTCCTATGTAGCCAGGGAGGCAAGCGAGCAGGAGTTCGGTTCCTGCATCAAGCTTTTTGGCACTAAAGACGCCCGGGCGGGTCTCCATGGTCCACTCGTGATGGGTCCCATCGATCGCGGTAATCGAAGCTTCGTAGGTTGGCGTCGTTTCGGGCTCAGGGCCCGGGCCATCGCCCCGCTTAAACCGGACGACGCGTGCCCGCGCGCGATTGCTGATAATGATCGGGGTCTGATCGAGTTCTTTAGCGAGGCGCTTCACAGCGGACGTGACGCCCAAGGCGTTGGTTCCGCAGAATAGGAGCTGACCGCCAGGCTGAAGGATGCGCCAGGCTTCTGCCAGATCCGTGAAAGTCGCTGCGCGGCTCTTTTGCAGATGGACAATCACTTGGCTGAAGGAGGCATCTTCGAGTTCGCTCGAGTCGCTTTTGACCGTAAGTTCCGCAGCTTCTGCCGCGCGGAAGCGGTCGCGCCACGGGGTTACAGCGACCCCGCCGCAAGCTTCAACGGCGAGCTCTCCACCGAACTCACAGACAGCGCCCTCGCGAAGAATATCTTCGTCGAGAACTAATGCTTCGGGGCGACGATCTCGTCGGGTCATGATGCGGGGCATCCCGAGAAGGGGGGTCGCTTCTCGACATACGCCATCCACATGGCATCCAACATGGTCCATAGAATGTCGAGTTTGAATTGCAGCACTTCGACTGCACGATCTTGTTGTTCGCGGGTCACGAAGCCATCCAGTGTCAGATCGAGACCGTGCTCCACGTCGCGGCGCGCTTCGCCAAGGCGCCTTCGGAAATAGTCGTAGCCGTCTGAATCAATCCAGGGATAGAGCGTGGGCCAGTTCTCTAGCCGCTTTTTGTGAATCGTCGGTGCGAAGAGTTCGGTGAGCGAGGACGCGGCAGCTTCTTGCCAGGGAGCCGTTTGCGCGAAGCGAACGTAGGCGTCGACGGCGAAACGAACGCCGGGGACGACGTGCCTAAGGTCGATGATTTCTTCGCGGCTGAGTCCGACTGATTCGCCGAGGCGAAGCCAGGCTTCGATGCCGCCTTCGTCGCCCTCGCCGCCGTCGTGATCGAGGATACGCCTAACCCAAAGCCTTCGAGTATCGCGGTCCGGGCAATTCGACATGATCGCGGCGTCTTTGCGCGGGATCTGAATTTGATAGTAGTAACGGTTTGCTACCCATCCGCGCACGGCGTCCTCGTCGAGGCCACCTTCGTTCATGGCGATATGGAAGGGGTGGTGAATATGATAGAAGCGCTCCATCCCGCGTAGTCGAGCCTCGAAGTCTTTGCGGCTCTGGGCGGGGGTGGAGGAAGACGCGGATGAGGCATGGGAAGGGCCAGACCCGACAGATGACTTGTCGATGCTCATGCTAGGTCGATCTCCATGCCATCGAAGGCGACTTCGATTCCGGCGGCCGTGAGCTTCGCGCGCTCCGGCGAGGCCTCGTCGAGGATCGGATTGGTGTTGTTGATGTGGATCAGGATCTTTCGGGCCGTGAGCGGCGTGAGCCGATCGAGCATGCCGCCTTCGCCGGTCTGAGCGAGATGTCCCATCTCGACGCCTGTCTTTTGTGCGGCCCCACGATCCGCCAGTTCATTATCCTTCCAGAGCGTGCCGTCGATCAGCACGACATCCGCGAGTTCCGCCTCTTGCAGTACGGGCTCCGTCCAATCCCCGAGGCCCGGCGCGTAGAACGCGCGCTTGCCCGACGCGCGGTCGATGAAGGTTATGCCGATGGTGTCGTCCTCGGCAGGCTGGTGCCGGCGAGGTGAGTAGGGGGGGGCCTCGCCAGGAAGTGGGATCGGGTGCATTTCGATGCCGGTGAGCTCGGGGATCTGGAAGGCTTTGCGACCGATCGCATCGACGGGATGCCAATCGACGCCACAGAAATGCTCAAGGACATTGAGTAGTGGATAACCGGTCGTGAGATCGCTGTGAACGCTTGGCGTGCAGTAGACCGGGAGCCGCTTCGTGTGTTCGCGAAGCGTCATGAGTCCCGTCGAATGATCGATCTGAGCGTCCACTATGAGCACCGCGACGATCGCCGTGTCCCGGACGGCACGCCCGGGCTGGAGTGCGGGGCAGATTTCGAGCTGGGCGCGCAGGTCTGGCGATGCATTCACGAGCAGCCAATCCTCGCCGCCGTCTGAGATCGCGAGCGAAGACTGCGTTCGCGCTTTTGCGTCGATCGTGCCTGCACGCAGGCCTTTGCAGTTCGGGCAGTTGCAGTTCCATTGCGGGAAACCGCCGCCGGCTCCCGAGCCGAGTACAAAAATTTTCATCGAGGGGATTCCATTGAATGTGTGTTGTTAGGCCGAGGTGGGATTTGCGAGCGCGGCACTCAAAAGGGTTTTACGACGACGAGGATGACGATGCCGAACATTAAGAGCGTCGGCACTTCGTTCATGAAGCGATAGAAACGTTGAGGGCGTTCGTTGCGGTCGGCGGCGAAATCGTTTCGCCAGCGTACTTGGAAGTAGTGGGCAGCCAGTAGACCGACGACCAATACAAGCTTCATCCAAATCCAGTAACCCGCGAGCGGTAAATAGGCGGGGGTTCCCGGAATTGAGACCATGGTCATTCCGAAGATGAGTGTGGCGATCATGGCTGGCCACATGATCAAGCGAGAGAGGTTTGACTCCATGACTTTGAAAGTTTCGCTTTGGACCCCGCCGACTTCGGCGACAGAGTGATAGACGAAGAGTCGTGGGAGATAGAGTAGGCCTGCCATCCATGAGATGACGGCGATGACATGGAGTGCCTTGACCCAGGGGTAGGCGCTAAGCAGGAATTGATGCATTGGGATTCGCGCCTTTAGAGACTGAACTGTTCGGCGAGGTTGCGCTCGGAAAGGCTTTGGCCAGCTTCAAAGAGGACTTCGACGGCGATCTCCCTGTCTTCGCTTACTTCGACTTCCGTGACATCGCGGACTTCGGTTGAATCCGCCACGGCGGACACGGGTCTCTTTTCGGATTCGAGGACTTCGATGCGCACCGTGGAGGAGCGGGGGATGAGTGCCCCTCGCCAGCGCCTGGGTCGGAATACGCTGATAGGGGTGAGGGCGAGCACGCCAGCATCGAGAGGCAGGATCGGGCCGTGGGCGGACAGGTTATAGGCAGTGCTGCCGGCTGGGGTCGCGACCAGGGCGCCGTCGCAGATCATCTCTTCGAGGCGGACGATGCCGTCGACGTGGATCCGGAGCTTCGCCGCCTGACGGGTCTGCCGGAAGATCGAAACCTCGTTCATCGCATGCAGCTCGACCCGCGGGCCACTTTCGAGATGGGCCGCCATGCGAAGCGGATGCAGTCGTGCGGACTCTGCACGGCGAATTCGGTCGAATAAATTGTCCGTCGAGAATGGGTTCATCATAAATCCGACGGACCCGCGATTCATGCCGTAGATCGGTTTCCCGCCAGCCATGAATTTGTGAATCGTCTGCAACATGAATCCGTCACCCCCCAAGGCAATAATGACATCTGCATCTGCGGGTGATTTTGAGGGATAGAGGCCTTCGAGCGTCTCAAGCGCCTCCTGTGCTTGAGGCGATCGCGCAGCGACGAAGGCGAAATGTTCGGCGGTCGCGAAAGTAGAGGTCGACGTCGGGTCGCTCTGGTCCGCGATTTCGTTGCTCATGCCCTACCTATCTTATTGGGGTTCGTCTCCGAGAGACGTGGAATCGCAATGGAGAGAGGACCTTCGTACATCTGAGCCCAACCCGCAGCGCTTCACATTTGTCGGCGCCGCCCGCTGGAGAATAGCAAGTGTGCGGGGTCTCCCGGGAGACTATTAACTTGTGCACCCTTTGGCTCGAACGCGGCCGCGTATTTACCCGCATTCCACCTTTCTGGCGCCCCGGATCGCAATCGCCCCGCTCCCCCCGTTCCCCGGAAGATCCGAAATGTCCGCGAAGGATTTGCCTCCTCCTGATACCGTGCGAGGCTGTGATTCCGGCGGGTCGCGTCGCGCAGAGCGATCGTTCTGAATGTGCTGGGCGTGCTCTTTATCCACTACGTGGGGGCCGGCTATTTCGTTGTCCCTCGTGTCGTTGAGTCCCATCTCGTCCGGATTGTTGAGGAGCAGACAGGGGGCCGACCGGAGCTAGAAGACGTGGCCTTCGATCCCTTTCGCGTTCTAGAACTGCTCAAATTGAATCTTTCGCTCGACGAAGTGCCTCTGGTGGCGCCGCGGTTCTGTGTGCCGATTGTGAGCTGAACTTTCTGATCTGTTTTGACCTGGACTGGCAGGCGTGGGCCTAATGCACCAGTGTTTTTCTCATGGTTCAGTTGGTTTCGCGAATATGAACGAACTGGCCCGCCCATTAGATTTTGTTTTTTTGGTTTTGCGGCCGTTAGCGTACCGGCATGTATTTTAGCCCGAGAGGCCGCATCGCTGCGTCCTATCTATGAGTATCCAGGAGGCAAGCCAGTATATGGATCCGAACGAAGTGAGCGAAGGCCTGACGGTTGCGGTTGAGACCGCCGGTGGGCTTGTCATTGAATATGGAATGAGCGCGATCGGTGCAATCGTGCTCTTTATTGTTGGGCGGATCATCGCCGGCTGGTCGCGCAGTCGATTGACAAAGGTTCTGACGAAAGCGGGCACTGATGTCTCCTTGGTCCCGTTCTTTGCGAGCATGATCTACTACTTAATTCTGGGCATCGTCCTGGTCGCAGTACTCAACCTCTTTGGAATAGAGACGACCTCGCTGATCGCCATCTTTGCTTCTGCCGGTCTGGCGGTCGGCCTCGCCCTGCAAGGCACGCTGTCGAACTTTGCCGCTGGCGTTATGTTGCTGATCTTTCGACCGATCCGCGTCGGCGATTTCGTCGAAGTTGCCGGACAAGCCGGCACGGTGAAGGAGATCACGATCTTCAACACGATCATGCATACGGGAGATAACGTCCTCATTGTGATCCCTAATGGCGCCGTCTACGGCGACGTAGTGAAGAACTACTCCTACAACGACACCCGCCGCATCGATCTCGTCATGGGCATCGGTTATGGAGACGATATCGGCCAGGCCATCCAGATCATCGAGCGCGTCGTGACCGGCGACAGCCGCACGTTCACCGATCCGGCCCCGGTCATCGCGGTCGCTGAGCTCGGCGATTCCTCGGTCAATCTCGTAGTGCGCCCCTGGTGTAACGCGAGCGACTACTGGGCACTTCGCTGGGATCTCACGCGGAAGCTGAAAGAAGAACTCGAAGCGGGCGGCTGCAATATTCCGTACCCGCAGTCGGATGTGCACATTGTTGAAATGCCTTCGAGCTAACCGCCGCGAGCACCGGAAATGAGTGACTTTTCCGAAGGTCGGGGAATTCGCCAATAAACGAGCGCCGCGCTTTCGAGGGCGGCGTTTCTAGATGAGAAATCCGTTTGGGTCGGCATGGGGGCCGAAGACGGAATTGACTCCAAGGATGATAGAAATGTTTCGCGTACTAGTAGTGGTGGCATTCGTAATCGCGGCGATACCCGCGTTGGCAGAAGACGACCAGAAGGTCTGGACCGGTGAGGCCAGCGCTTCGATTTCGAATCAGACGGGCACGACCAGTTCCTTTTCGGGAACAGCGGATGCCAAGGCGACCCGCACGTGGGAAAAAGATGAAGCGACGGCGCGGCTTACGGCAACCTACGGCACTGCCAAGCAGAAGGGCGAGGACGAAGAGACGAATCAGGATTATCAGGCCCTATTTGGTGAGTGGAAGCACCGCTTCTCCGAGCGGTTATTTAGCGCTGTGTTGACCGAAGTTTCGCGCGACAGCACGCAGGATCGACGGCTTCGATTCCGATTTGATGTGGGGCCTGGCTACCGTGTGTGGGTCGGTGACGACGCAGCGAAGAGCCACTTCGACGTGTCCGCTGGAATCGGGTATCGCCACGAAATTTACGACGGCAACAGTGGTGCGGCGGGTAAGGACACCGACGTGGATCAATTCGCGGATGCGGTGATCGGATTCGAGTACAAGAAACTGCTCTTTGACGAGAAGGTTGAGTGGACGCATACCGGCAGCGCGGCGATGCCGCTCAACTCGATCAGTGCCTATATCCTGAGGACCGAAGGGATCGTGGGCATTCCTTTGACGGCCGCTTGGTCCTTTCGGTTGAGCGCGATGGTCGAGTACACGAACGAGGTTCCCGACCGGACGTTCCGCACGCGAACGAATACCACTGTCGGCCTCGGCTACAAGTTTTAGTTCGGACCCGGGTCGCGTCTATATAGGCGCCGCACATCATGAAAGCCGCTCTTCGCCTTTGCGAAGGGCGGCTTTCTCCGTTTAGGCGCCAAGTGGGGAAGGGCGACCAAAGCGTCGGCCGTTGGCGTCACGTCCTGCTAAGATCCGCGCCCGGCCGGATGGGCGGTTTCTGAGGGACGACACCAGACCATGTATACGATTCTTATTTCAATTCTGATCGGCGCTACCAGCGGCGCGGTCTGGAGCCTGCTCGAGCTGTGGAAGACGTGGCAGATGGGGATCTTGCTCTTTGTCGTGGTGTCGCTGCTCAGCTTTGTGCTGATCTCTCGGTTGATGGCGCGGCGAATCGAGCCCAACTTTGTTGCGGTGCAGAAGCAGATTCAGGGGGGTCAGACGGCGCTCGCGATTCAGGCGCTGGAAGACCTGATGCCGCTTTCTCGTTGGCAGATTCTCTTGAAGGGCCAGATTCACGCGCAAATTGGACTCTTGGCCTACGCGAGCGGCGATGACAATCGGGCCGAAGAGCATTTGCCGAAGGCCGGGATGCGCGCGACGGAAGCGAAACTCGCACACGCCGCGATGGAGTATCGCCGCGGCCGCAAAGAGCAGGCTCTTGAAGCGGTCGACATCGCAATCCGGGCGAACAAGAAACAAATCATGCCGTACCACGTGTACGCCTGGATGTTGATGAAGGACGGCGACAAGGACGGCGCGATTAACAAGCTGATCGCCGCGGACAAGGTCGACTCTGGAAATGAGTCGACGAAGGAAAATCTTGAGCGCCTGCGAAACGGCAAGAAGCTTAATATGAAGCGCTTCGGTATGGGCTGGTTCGGCCTCCAATTAGAGAAGCCGCCGGCACAGTATCGCGCTCAGCAGGGCATGGCGGGTCGTAAGGGTTTTAGGCAGAAGCCGCAGCGACGACGTTAGTCCTTAATAGCGGCTCGCTAGATTTCGTTCTGCAGGACTTGGTCCAAGGTTTGTCGCTTCCGGACGAGCCTGAGCTCGCCGTTTAAGTCGATCATGACTTCGGCGGCTTCCGGGAACGCGTTGTAGTTCTTTGCGTTCATACCCGCGGCGTAGGCACCCGTGCCTTCAATGACTAAGGTGTCTCCGATTTCGGCTTTGGCGAGGCGTCGTGGCGCGAGGCCTTCAGGGTCTCCGGGAGCAGTGGTGAGGATGTCGCCGGATTCACAGCAGTGGCCGGCGATCAGGTAGTCGACTTCTTCTGTCGCGGCGTCGTGGCCATGAGGAACGACGTGCAAGGGATGTTGAGCACCGTAGAGGCTAGGGCGGAGGAGTTCAGTCATCCCGGTATCGACCTTGAGGAAGGTGTTGCCCTCTTCAGCGGGGGCTGACTCGCAGGCGGGGGTGCGAGTGTCGACGATGTCTATGATTTCCGAGAGGATCGCGCCGGCATTCGCGACGAGATACGTGCCCGGTTCGATCTCGAGCTGGAAATTTTCGCCGCGGCCCGCGACGTAGCCGGCGAGGTCCTCGGCAAGTGCGCGGCCTATCTCTTGGAGATCGGCACTCGTCTCTCCGGGTAGCCGTGCAACTTTGAACCCGCCTCCCAGGGAGAGGCGGGTGAGGTCCGGGAGTTGCCGGGCGATGTCGAGTGTCAGGGCGGCGCAGCGCTTCCAGACTTCCGGGTCACCGCCGGAGCCTATATGCGTGTGCAGGCCTGTGACGCTGAGTTCGAACTCCGACGCGATTGCGAGGACTTCGCCGATCTTTGCGTGCCAGATCCCGAAGGACGATGACGGGCCACCGACATTCGTGCGATTGTTATGGCCAGAGCCCAAGCCGGGGTTGACCCGGACCGAGACTTCGCCCGCGGGAAAGAGTTCGCCGAAGGTGCGCAATTGGTGAAGAGAGCAGGCGTTGTAGAGGACGCCGCGCTGCACCAAGCCCTTGAGATCCTTGGGAATCTCTTGTGCGGTGATTTGGATCTTGTCCGGGGCGATACCGGCGGCGAGCGCACGTTCGGCCTCGAAGCCGCTGCTGGCGTCGATGTGCAGACCCTTGTCGGCGAGCACGCGCAGAACGCTGCGGTTCGGGGACGATTTCATGGCGTAGCGACCGACCAGCGGGCAGGGTGCAGGGAAGGCGATGACTTCCTCTGCGGCCTTTTCCAGCAGGGCCTGGTCGTACACGTAAACGGGGGTTCCGAACCGCTCTCGGATCAGTTCGATCTGGGGTTGGGATAGAAAACGCATGTTGGGGAGCTCCTGAAAAGACTCAAGCGGCGGGCGTGGGTTAGAGCACTTGGGAGCATAGCAGCCCGGAGTCATGGCCCTAGCGGGGACCGAGAGGGGGGCGAGATATGCAGAGGATAGCGGAGAAGGCGGGCTGGCCTTTGCCTCTGGGCCGACTCATGCGAGACTCCCGGCCGAATTGACTCCCGCTTCGAGTGGGAGGGAGGAATCGTGTCCGCGGACGAGAATAAGACTAATCACGAAGGCGCTTCTGGTGGCGAGGGCGAGGCAAATACTAGCGGCCTAGATTTCGTTCGTACCATAGTGACAGAGGACCTGGCTTCCGGGAAGCACGACCACGTGGTCACGCGCTTTCCGCCAGAGCCGAACGGCTACCTGCATGTCGGGCATGCGAAGGCGATTTGTCTCGACTTCGGGATTGCCGCGGAGCACGCGGATAGCCGATGTCATTTGCGCTTCGATGACACGAATCCCTCGACGGAGGAGACGGAGTACGTCGAGGGCATTCAGGACGACATCTCGTGGTTAGGCTTTGACTGGGGCGAGCATCTTCACTTCACGTCGGACTACTTTCATCAGCTCTATGGCTACGCGGTCACGTTGATTGAAAAGGGCAAAGCCTTCGTTGACGATCAGAGCGCGGATGAAATTCGTGCCAATCAGGGATCCCTAACTGAGCCCGGCACGGAGAGTCCCTTTCGAACACGGACGATCGCAGAAAACCTTGACCTCTTTACGAAGATGAAGGCCGGCGAGTTTGATGACGGAGCGAAGGTTCTGCGCGCTAAGATTGATATGGCCGCGCCGGTCGTCGCTATGCGCGATCCGATTCTCTATCGGATTCAGAAGAAGACACACCACCGAACGGGCGACGCTTGGTGCATCTATCCAATGTACGACTTCGCCCATTGCCTGTCCGACGCGATCGAAGGAATCACGCATTCCCTTTGCACCCTAGAATTTGTAGACCATCGCCCGCTTTACGACTGGATCCTGGATGAACTCGAAACGCCCGCGCATCCGCAGCAGATCGAGTTCGCGCGACTGAACGTTTCCCACATGATCACCAGCAAGCGAGCGCTTCGCCGGGTAGTAGAAGACGGACATGTGATGGGCTGGGACGATCCGCGGATGCCGACGATCGTGGCCATGCGCCGCCGTGGCTATCCGCCCCAGGCGATTCGAGACTTCTGTAGTGCGGTCGGCGTGGCCAAACGGGAAAGCTTGATCGAACTGGCGAACCTCGAGTTCCATGTACGTCAGGTGCTGAATAAGGTAGCCATGCGTCGCATGGCGGTTTTGCGCCCCTTGAAGGTCGTGATTGAAAACTATCCGGAAGGCGAAGAGGAACTCCTGGATGCTGTGAATAGTCCAGAAGATCCGGACGCGGGCACGCGACCGGTTCCGTTCTCCCGTGAGCTGTACATTGAACGCGATGACTTCATGGAAGATCCACCGAAGAAGTTCTTCCGCCTGGCACCTGGCCGCGAAGTCCGTCTTCGTTATGCGTATTTCGTGACGTGCACTGAGGTTGTAAAGGATGCCGCAGGCGAAGTAGTCGAGCTGCGGTGCACCTATGATCCTGCGACTCGAGGTGGCAATGCTCCGGATGGCCGTAAGGTGAAGGGGACTATCCACTGGGTGTCGGCGAAGCATGCTATCGCGGCTGAAGTGCGGCACTACGAAACGCTATTCGTAGACGAGGAGCCTAATCTCGATGGCGATGGTGGCGTCTTTGATGCAGTAAATTCCGAATCGCTCGAAGTCATCAATAAAGCGCAGCTCGAACCTGCGCTAGGTGAGGCCGCTGTCGGGGAATATCTCCAGCTCGAACGCACCGGCTATTAC
Source organism: Deltaproteobacteria bacterium UBA4427 (assembly GCA_002390675.1). Classification (GTDB taxonomy): domain Bacteria; phylum Myxococcota_A; class UBA9160; order UBA9160; family UBA4427; genus UBA4427. Next base: position 13,633 of record DGPZ01000043.1, on the reverse strand, counting down.
TGCGTCGATACAGACAGCAGTGCGGATCGCGTGGTCCTGAATCGCACGGCGACCCTTCGCGATACATGGGCGAAGACGGCAAAGAAGAGTGCCGGCAATCCGCCTAAGGCCAAGAACCCCAACAAGAAAAATAAGAAGAAAAAGAAGGATTCAGAATGAAGCGCTATGGCATGTCCCTCCCCATCAATGGGGTTCCGCTGAACGAGCACAAAGACTGGATCCGCGAGATGGTCGACCTCGGCTACACGGACCTTTGGGGTTCGGAGGCCGGCGGACAGGATGGATTCACGCCATTGGCGCTCGCTTCCGCATGGGCACCCGAGATGCGCCTAGGGGTCGCGATCATTCCCGCATTCACACGCGGCCCGGCGCTTCTTGCGCAGAGCGTGGCCAGTCTCGCAGAGGCGGCTCCGGGTCGATTCGTGATGGGGATCGGCACCTCTTCGAACGTGATCGTCGAGAACTGGAACGGGATTCCCTTTGAGGAGCCCTATAAGCGTGTGAAGGACTCGGTGAACTTTCTTCGCAAGGCTTTGGCCGGTGAGAAGATCACGGAGAGCTACGACTCTTTCGATGTAAAGGGCTTCAAGCTGCAGATGCGCCCGCTCGAACAGCAGCCGCCGATTCTGATCGCAGCACTTAGGCAGGGCATGTTGAAGTTGGCGGGTCGCGTCGGCGACGGAGCCATCTTGAACTGGCTCTCAGTGGAGGACGTAAAGACCGTCACGCCCTTCGTGCACGAAGGCGGTCCGAATAAGGAGATTGTCGCGCGGATATTTGTTGTGCCGACGGCGGATCGTGAAAAGGCGAGGGCGATCGCACGACGTGGCGCGGCAGCCTATTTGAATGTGCCGGTCTACGCCGCCTTTCACGAATGGCTCGGCCGTGGTGATCAGCTTGAGGGAATGTGGTCCCATTGGAAAGCCGGCGATCGCAAGGCGGCGCTTGAAGCGATTCCGGACGAGGTAATCGACCAGCTCGTGGTGCACGGCTCACCCGAAGAGTGTCGCGAGCATATTGAGCGCTACCGCGAGGCAGGAGTCACGACACCGGCACTGGCGATCCTCCACTCGGAAGATCTGCGGCAGTCGATTCGGGATCTTGCTCCGCACTAGAGAGATGGAGCGGTGCAGGATGGCTAAATGTGTCGTCCTGAATGCTCGTTCGTCTGTCTAGCGACGTAGCTCGACTTCCACGACGAGAAGTCGCTTGTCTCGGCAGATCCCGGTTTGCCAATGCCATATGGATGAAGGCCTTATCAATGGATGACTTGCCGATAGGGATGAAGTCGTAGCTCGGATCAACGATGCTTCACTCATGAGCAACCGAGATCCCCGCAGAGGGTCGACTGAGATTGTTGTCTTCGGACGCCATCCCGTTTTTGAAGCGCTTCAGTCCGACGGGGCCGAGGTGCACGAGGTGCGTGTTACGCGAGGCTCATCACCTGCGGACAGAAAAGCCCTGCGCAAAGCCAGTCGCCAGAATGGGATCGATTATTCCGAATGTTCCCGCGATGAGCTCACCGACTGGACACACGCTCCTCGCCACGATCAGGGTATTGCTGCGAAGGTTCGCCTACTGCGCGTGACGGAAGTCGAGTCGCTGATTGCGGGGGCGACGGGAAGGGCAGCTAGGTCGCCAATTCGGCTCGTAGGACTCGATGGGGTTACGAACTCGCAGAATGTAGGGATGGTCGTTCGGTCGGTTGTGGGTGCGGGGCTCGATGGTTTGTTATGGCCCGTCGTTGGCCAACCTTGGGTGAACGGGCTCGTGGTACGCGCCGCCGCCGGCTCGCTATTTGAGTGCCCGATCGTGCGATGTGAAACACTACTCGAGGGACTTCTTTCGTTGCAGGCTGCTGGATTTGATATCCAGGGCCTTGATGCGAGCGCTTCGGTTTCGGTCTTCGATTGCCCACCGGCTCATCGCGCGACCTACGTATTAGGCAGCGAGTCGCTCGGTCTGTCCGAACCCGTGCGGGCGCTTCTCGATACACCTGTATCGATTCCGATGGCTGGACCTCTGGAATCCCTAAACGTCGCTGTGGCGGCGGGTATGGTGTGCTTCCACGCAGCGGGGCTGTTGGGACGCTAGGCGAGTCCTAGCCATTCTCGATTCGAGTCCCGCAGACGGCGCCCTCCGGTAGCCCGGTTGTGAAATGTACATCAGGGCCGTCTAAGTCTATGCCAGGGGTACCTGGTCGAATTTGCACCTCTGAGGGCGCGCGGATTTCACTGCTCGCGGTGGGCACGATTGGCGCCACGACTTCGATCGAGCGATCGAGGAGCAGCACGGCCATGGGGTCGAGAGGTGTCGTGCGCGCACTGGGTAGCGCGATAGCGAGTTGTGAGATCGTTCCGTCGCAGAAATCGCTCGCGACCGCAAATGATCCGTTGGCCTTTATAGCGACCGAGGTTTGGGTGCTGCAGATGCTGTCGAGAGGCCCATCCGGACGCTTCGGAAGTTCAAAGGGAGTGGATGCATCGAAGAGCCGCCCATCTCCGAACCCCGGTGTCATTCCGTCGAGTACAATTGGAAGTGTCTGCGGTCCTGTGCCTAATGTGGGGTCGTCCAGGGCGGCGAGGTCTATGCCATAGAGCGAGCGCTCAGTTGCGGCCCCCACTAGACCGACTCGGCTCGTTGGGTCGATGGCGATCTCTCCGAAGCCTAGGCCCGCGCGGCCGAGAGGAATCGTTGCGATCACTTCAAGGGTGGTGGCATCGATAATATCGACGGATGAATCCGTTGTGACCAAACCGGGGCCCGTACCTAATGCGATGGCGCCCGAGACACCGACGAGAATGAGCTCGCGCCCGGCGGGTGTTGTGTAGGGGGTGAGGGAGGTCGGGTTGTAGCCGGTCGTTACAAGAATCGCGTTGGTCGGGTGTGGTCCGGCTCGCGGCGGGACGCTCACTGAATCCAAATCGAAGACAAGGACAGTTCCGGGAGCAAACTGCGCGGTCGAGGATTGAATCAGATTTGCGGTTGATACGAAGAGTCGATCGTTCGCGAACACGACGTCCGAGGTGAAGGACGTAAAGAAGCCGTCACTCACGCCGTCACAGCGCGTATTTGCGCCGATTGCGCCGCCATTTGAATCTTCCAGCCCGCCCCCGTAGACACATGCGCGGGTTGAGAAGCCGGATTGGAATGGCAAGACGCCTGCGGCCGGCCAAAAGGGCCAGTCATCGGGATCGAAACTGGGACTCGGGCTAGGCGGTGCTAAGGCATTCACGCGCAGCTCTCCCGACCTCGGGTCGATGAAGACGATCTGCTCGTAGCCGGAAGTAGTGAGGGCAACGAGATTGCTAGACAAAGCATGAACTCTTCCGGGTGCCGGTGTTTGGCAGAGAAACCCCAGTTGCCGGCTGAGATCGGCGTCTGCACGTCCATCCAGGTCGCTGTCCACGCGATTCCCCCCGCATAACGGGCTCGCGATCTCGGGCCAAGGCGGCACGGGGTTCGTCGCGAGAAGACTCGGCGGTTCGGACTCGAGATTTAGACCGAAGACTGCGGGCGGGGCGAACTGAACAACGGCGGCTTCATTGCCAGCGCCGGGGAGTGGAGCGAAGCCAGAGGGGAAGCCGCCGGCTATCACCAGGCACTCAGGCGTCGAAGAGAAAAACAGAACCGGGCTGGCGCCGTCGCTGCCATCACCAGGACAACCAAGTAGGCCGGCGGCAAGGAACTGAATCGCTAAGAACAGCTGAATCGGATTCTCTTTGGCCACTAGAAAGCTCCTTCGAGCGCGAGGATGAAATTGCGGCCGGGCCGCGGATAAAAACCTGTATCCCGAATGGCGATATTGCCTAGATTGCGGGCGCGAAAGCTGAGCCAGAGGGATTCCAAATGAGGAGGGAGTGGAAGCGGCTTAAGCTGTGCGAGATCAATGCTTGCACTGCCGCCCCAGACGACGCGGGAAGAGAGTTCGACGAGGTCGCCGGGGCTCACGGGGAGCCTCCCCGTATATTGGACTTCGCTGGATAGCTTCCAGAATTCTCGAGGGCCGAATTCCAAGCGAACGTCAGTTTGAGAGCGTGCGATACCCGCTACGGCGGACCCGTCTTCTTCCGAATTAGCCTCGGTGACGGTTCGAGAAGCAGTTAGGCGCACCCAGTCATGAGGCCGCCATCGCAGACTGACTTCATACCCACGCGTTTCAACGCGCCCCGTGTTTTCGTAAGAGAACGTGTTCCGGCTGATTTGTTGAAATACGATGGAGTCATCAACTTCGCCGCCAAACCAGGTCGCTTCAAACTCGAAGTCGAGCCAAGCGGATTCGAACGGGCTCTTCGCGATCAGTCCGGCTTCGAAATTCCAAGCGACCTCGGCCTTTAAGTTTTCGTTCCCGCGCTCAAAACCTTTGTCCGGCAGATAGAGCTCGCCAAAGGCGGGTGCCCGGTAGCTTCGTGATGCCGAGGCCTTAAGGCGGAGCCAATCGAGCGGATCCGCTTCGATGAAGAGTCCGGGGATCCATTCCGAATCGAGGCCACCGAATCGTTCGAATCGCAAAGAGGGCGAGATACGTAATCGGTCGTCGAGCCAATGGGATGTCAGTTCCGCACGAATCGACATACCGGCGCGTGATTTTCTGTTCGCTTCGTTCGAGCTCCGTGTCTCGAAACGACCTTCGGCAAGCAGGCCGGTCTCGAATCGCGCGATTTTTGTTTCGAAGGATTTTCGAATGCCAAGCCGAGGAGTAAGGGAGTGAACCTCGGTTTCTGTGTCGATCAGATCCTGTCCAGGTGTGATTTCGGGATCTTCAAAATCGTTTCGTTCGTAGCGATGGGCGAGGAGTGCTTCAAAATTTCCGACGCTCGCACCATGGCCACCGAGAATTGGGGGGAGCTCGCCATCAAGTCGGGCGATCGTGAGCAGGGAAAGGTTCTGCTCCTCGGCAAAGAACCTTTGGTTACTGTCCGGTCCGGGTGTCCCACGATCGAGATGATTGACGAGCTGTGTGAGGCCCAGGCGCGTTCCACCGATCTCTCGATCGAGGCGGAGGATGCCGGTGTGTCGATCTGCTTGGTTGTTGGCACGCACCTCAATCGGCGAGCTGCCGCCTCCTGGGCTTGGCCTGGCGCGTTGAAACTTGAAGTCGCCCTCTGTATGAAATCCGCAATAGGCGAGCGAGACTCCCCAGTCGCCTATTCGGCGGGTGTGGCGCAGGCTGCCCTCTCCTGTGCCGAAGTTGCCGACGGCACCACGAATGCGCGTTTCCGGTTCTGCGCTCGGTGTCCGCGATACAAGATTGACGACACCGCCTATGGCTCCGCTGCCGGACCGCGCTGCACCGGGTCCTCTCGTTACTTGGATTTCATCCAAGACGTCGAGGCAAAGTACTGAGAGATCGCTGCGGCTTGTTAGGGCTGATTCGATTCGAACGCCGTCGAGGAAGACGGGGACTTGCTGCGGACTCGATCCACGAATCGAAATTTCGAAGGGTTCGCCCGTTCCGCCGAAGCGGCGAATCTGGACGCCGGGGACTTCGGCAAGCAGATCGTCGAGTCCGACGCCTTCGAGTAGGCGGTCCCCCGCATCAATGCGTGTCGTGGTCGCGCCAGCGAGGACATCCATCGCCGTGTTCGGATCGCCGACCACAAGCATCTCTTCAGGCGGACTTATGCCGTTCTCGGCGGCAGTCGCAGGAGACCCTAGGACTAGCATTGCGGCTATGGCCGAATATACAGCCATCGCGCTAGAGCCGACCGTCGATCGCGAATAGGAAGGCAGCACCCGATCGCGGCCGGCGACGATAGGTCGCCGACCGCGAGGGAAGCGTGAGCGTGTGGCGTTCCAAGTAGGAACGGTCACAACGACTTAAGCGATACGGCGAAGTCGGACTAGGCCGGTAAGGCCAAGGCCGAGCAGGAGCGCAGTACTGGGCTCCGGGATCGTCGTGAGGTTGTCTATCGCAAAATACTGCGGCGTATTGATGCCGAAGTCGCCCACGTCACTGGAGTCGAAGCTAAAGCCGAGAGAACGAACATCACCGAGGCCCGTGAGATCAACCCAGGTCCATTGGTCAACGATGTAGTTCGGCGTGCCTCCTAGGTTGCGGTAGTCCGCGAGTATGAATTCGACGACGCCGGTTGAGGCATTTAAGTCGTCGAATCCTTCGATTAGGAGTCGGAAATAGTCGGGGTCCGTTCCTGTGACTCCTCCGAATTGCTTCGCAAATGCATCGCCCGACAGCATTGAAAGTGCAGCATAGGTCGTGTTTGTGAAGTCGGCGCCGGTCACGGTCTGAACCGAAGGCAACGTGATCCGGCCGGGTGAGCCGAAGGTCTCAAAGAAGACGCCATAACCGCCCGTGCCTCCTCCGTCGCCACCTGTGATGTTGGCGTATTGGTTACCGAATCCCGGGGTGGTGTTGTCGGTCATTGTGGAGGCGGCAAATCCCGAGAATCCGTCAAAGTCCGAGAAGTAGTTGTTATCGAACGTGGCGCCGCCACTCACGTAGCTACCTGATAATCCTGCACCGTTCTCATAGGATTCTGCGCCGAGGCCCAGATCATCAAAGGTGGCCACAAGCGCCGCAGCCGGATTGGCGACTGCAATCGCCATGAGGCATGCAGATACGTAGCCACGTCGCGTGTTTCGCCGCGTGGCCCAACGAACGAATGACGCCGCCGCAAGCAGGAGGAGTCCGTAAAAGAGCCCAGCGTAGAATCTCGGCTCGGGCACATGGATGATTCCGACCGCATCTAGGTCGAAGCCGCCGGTGGCGAAGGGCGTGGAATAGGGATCGTAGAGGGCGTTGCCGAAGGAGTCCGTCGTGGAGCCGTCGCCAATGACGTCGGTGATGCGAACGTAACGTACGTCGGTGACGTCGACGGCGCCTGACTGAACGAGCGGATCGAAGGCGAGGCTCGCGAGATCGAAGCCCGTTCCGAAGAGCGCTTCATGTCGGCCTGCAAAGCCGTCGTAGTCCGTCGGGTCGAGGTAGTCGAAGCCTGACAGGGAGAGGGTATTTACCGTGTGGGATTCGAATTCCGCGAAGTCGACACCATTGCTAGCGACCTCGACGTAGGCGAGTTCTGCGAAGAGGCCGTTGAAGTCGATGAAGCCGTTTTCGAAGATGGCGAAATCATCTCCGGGGCCGTTGCTGATCCCGTCTGCCAGGAAGACCGTGATTGATCCGCCATCGCCGAGAGAAAGGATGTCTGCCGGGCCACCGGTCGCCGCACCCAGCACGTGGGCGGGAAGGCCATGAGAGGCTAGGGGGCCGGCGGGAGCCGCGATATCCACGGGGCCACGAACGAGGTCGTCGACCGCGGTGGCCCAGCCGGTCATCGTGCCAGCGAAATGACCGGCGTCGATATAGGGGCCTGCGTTCACAGAGGTTGCAATCAGGAAGGGAAGGGCGAGTAAGCACTGACTTGCAGCGCGAATCGCACGGGAGCGGATGGAGTCGAGCATTTTTGTTCCTCAGGGGCACCGTAACCGAGTGCCATTTTGAGGACGGTTTGCGAAGCACGGACAAGTCCCACGGGGCGGACGAAAGGAATCGTTCAGCCCAATTGCGTTTGGGATCGCTCGAGGTCAGCGTGCATGTGGAGGGATCGTTCGTTTGCCAGCAGGGTGCGCAGTTGTGCAGCGTGCGCGGTCAAGCAGGGGACGTCTCAGCGCGCCACTTTCGCGACGGTCATCACCATCCATCCCCAGTTGCGTCCAAGGGGCCTCTCAGCCTCTCTTAACGCTCTGACAACCGTCGATTTACCCCACGCCCTCTGTCCCGAGAGTCGTAGTTTCGCTGAAGGGTCGGTCTTCTGGCTCCCGGATCAGCCGAGTCTACACGCCTTCCCAGCCCCGAAGGGCCAGTGGCTTCGAACTAAATCGATTGTGCAGCTCGTCCCCGGTTACAGCGACGGGCTCGCGTCGGAATTACACCGACTTCCCGCAGGTCCGCAGTCATTGGAACTATTCATGCCGTTCCGATCGAAACGATCTTCTCGGCTCTCGCTCGTTTGACTCCATCCCAGTTCTTCGTCCGCGTGCCACCTGACTCGCGACCGAAGAAACACCCTCCACCGTCGGTGGTTCACTTCGATTTAGCCTAGCGGTCAGCCACAAGCAACTAACTCAGCAGACTTCTGCGTAGTACGCAGGAATATGCGGTGAAAAAAACTGCGCGTCGCGAATCCCAGCTCCGAGAAAGCTCAATACAACCAGGCGTTTGCCGAGAAGTATTCAAATGGCACGTCGATTGCGATGTGTTGGAGGAACGGGACGCATCCACGGACCGGGAGGAGCGCCATGCAAGGCGAAAGCGATCAGAGATCAGACGGAAGCGGAGTACGACGAGATCGTCGGCGAAGTGGCTTCACTTTGATTGAAGTGGTGATCGTGGTTGCGATTATCGGGATCGTGACGGCAACGGCATTGCCAGATGTCACCCGCTACATGGAGGTCACGCGTGCACGAACCGCGGCAAAGTCGATCGCCGATGCTTTCAATCTGGCGCGTGCCCAGGCGATTCGAACCGGCAACAACCATGTCGTGTTCTTCTCAGTAGGCGGTGCCGGTGATACCGCAGGCAACACATTGCAGCGCCGCGACGGCACGGCGGTTCCGATCTTAGTTCTGAACGATGGTGCCCCGGGCAGTGCGAATCAAAACTGTGAAATCGATGCAGACGAAGAACTCATCACCTTTGAAGCGCAGAACGGTGTCGGTTGGGGCTTCAATGCGCCTGCCGCAGCGCAAACTGCGCCGGACGAGACGGCGGCGATCCTAGAGATCCCCGCGAGTGGCTCAAGCTTTCGGGCGCCTAACGGCACGACCGCAGTGACGTGGGTGCAGTTTCGCCCAGACGGGATTCCAGTCGCGATTGACGACGCCTGTACCGCCGGCCGACTCGGAACCGGCGGCGGAACGATTTATCTCTGGTCAGAGAATCGAGACTTCGCGATCACGCTGTCTCCTCTTGGAGGCGTTCGGGTTCATACATGGATTGCGGGAACCGGAGCGTGGACCACATGAGTCAGCCCGAATTGCCTTACTCACTTTCGCCTAATGACGAGAAGCGACGGCGAGCCACACGGGGCCGTCGCGGCATGACTCTCGTGGAGATCATGGTCGCCATGGTGATCCTGTCTTTCGGATTGCTCGGAGTTGCAGCCTTACAGGTACGCGCGATTACCGAAGGCAGCGGCGGTGAACATCTTTCGAGGGCGAGTTCGCTTTCGCGCAACCGCGTTGAAGAACTGAACCGAATCGCCTGGGACGCCGCTCTGCTCGATAACAGCTTAGGTGTTTGGAGCGTGCCCACGACCATCACGCCTCGTGACCAGGCCTACACCCGGCAGGAACGAATCGCTTGGGACAACGTGGATCCTACGCTCGCCAAGCTGAAGACGATCGAAGTTCGAGTGACCTGGAGCGACAATAAACGCCAAAACCGACAGGTACTGTTAACGAGTGCGCGCCTGCGCGAGGTGAATGAATGAGTCGCATAATCCCCAAGGGCAGACGAGGACAGAGCGGCTTTACTTTGATCGAGCTGATGTTGGCTGTCACGATGCTTTCGATTGTTATGTACTTGACGCTCGATAGCCTGACTCGCCAGCAAAAGACGTCGATTGTGACCGATCAAATAGTTGAAGTGCAGAATAATGTACGGGCCATTTCATCCTTGATCGAACGCGAAATCCGGATGGCGGGCTTTATGGTGCCTAACGCGGTTGGCGTTTGTGGCGTGGACCGAACGACCGGGAGTGATGAACTCTTCGTTTCCGAAACAGAACCCCTTGTACCAGATGACGAGCGCGCGGGTGATCTCGGTGCGCGAGTGACTACGGCCTGGCTCGCGGGTTGGGTCGCTGGTTCTCCCACGTCGCTTTCTTTGAATCTCGATTCAGCGACTACAGACCTAGATGATGATGGTTCATTCTTCTACGACAACGACAATAATGGCACGGCGGAAGCTGACTTTCGCGTAAACGGTGGCTTCATTCTTGCCGACATGGCGAACCCGGAGCGTGGCGTAGTTTGTGGAACTGTCTCCGCCGTAAGCTCGACGCAAATTACAATTCAGATTTCAGGCGGACAGCTGGCGGCTCATTTCCTTTCCTCCGATGCCGCTCAAGAGATCGTCATCGTGCCGGCCGCGCACTACCGCGTCGATACCGGCTCCGACGCAGGTCGCCTCGAACGCAACGGCGATTTGCTCGCAAACGGAATAGATGATTTCCAACTCTCTTACCTGTTTGACGACGACGACGGGCTTCCCACAGCGATCGGTGTGATCGACGCGGGTGAAGAGCTGGGCGTTTCTGGAAGCACCTATGACCCGGCAACCGTTGATAATTCGGAACTTAAGGAAGTCCGCTTTTCCATAGTCGTTCGGACCCGTGCCGCGGACCCGAATTTCACGGCGGGCAGCTTCATCGCCTTTGAGAATCGGGTCGCACCTACCGGTGCGAACGACAACTTTCGCCGCCGAGTGATCGCGGGGGCAGTACGCCCGCGCAACATTGGCATGAAGGGGAGCATTTAATGCAAAACCTAATTAAGTCCCGACAGCACAAGCGAGAAGAGGGCGTGGCTCTCATGATCTCGATCCTGCTCTTGATGGCGGTTTCGGCGCTGGCCTTGTCGACGATGCAGACGGCGGCGAGCGATGGTCAGGTGGCTGGTTTCCAGAACCAGGAAACAATCGCCTTCTACGCGGCGGAAGCTGGCATTGCAGATGCTCGCGCAATCGTTCGCAGCATGGGCGAGCGAACGGAAGAACCGAACTACCCGGCAGATTTCCCGAACGCTGAGAATCCCGTCTCGCTCTCGGAGTCATCGGAATTCGTGGGTGGCGATCAGCCGGTCTATTACGCCGATCCTAACCCGCCGGCGGCCGCTGCGATCGTTTATATCGGCGAGGGCACGCAATGCTACGAGGGCTGCAATATGACCATCGGCGGCCTCAAGTACAACCACACCAAGTGGCAAATCAACGTCGTCGGCGAGTCGCCTTCGGGAGATCAAAAGCGTATCGAGCTCGTGGCAACGCGGCTTTTGGCAGTGGGCTACTAGAAATACAAATTCCGCCTAACAGGCTAGAAGAATCGAGGCGGTTTCGCCTTCAATCGGCGCACGCGAGGGGCGGAGAGCAATATGACGAAAATGAATCATCGACGACCGAGGGTCCCGCTCTTAAAGGCTCGTGTTCGTCTTGGATTTGGGATGAGTCGGTATTTGGTACCAGCGCTTGTCATGACTGCTCTGCTTGGAGCGGGATGTGGTGGCGATGAAGTGAAAGCTTCGCGCAGTCCGAGATCGATGCTTGAGGCGAAGAGGACGGCTGCTGACCGTAACCGTGATGGCAACGAAGCTCCTGTTATTGAGTCCGTGTCGCTAGTGCCAGCTCGACCGGCACCGGGTCGCATTGTGCATGCTTCGGCGGCCGTATCGGATGCGGATGGTGATGCGGTCGAGCTGCAATTCGAATGGCGAACGTCGGTGGGACGAATATTGGGCACCGGACGGTCGCTCAATACCACCGGCTTCTCCGGGGGCGAACGGCTGGAGCTGACCGTGCGAGCTACGGACGGCCTTGATGAGAGTGAAGCCTTTAAGGAGCAGTTTCGACTTTCTGAGGCATTGCCACAAATTGCGTTAGTGGCGATTGGAGCAGATGCTGGGAGTAAGCCTGGAGCTGTCCTTGAGGCGGTAGTTGAGACGACGGAGGAGGATCAAGGCGACTATGGCGTGCTCTACGAGTGGCGCGTAAGCGACCGCGTCGTCGGACGAGATGACGAGTTTCACACGACGGCTCTCCTGCCCGGAGATGTGGTGACCTTGCACGCGCAACTTGATTTCTCCGACTCGCGCACAGACCTAGTGCGAAGCCAGCCGATTGTGATCGGGCGAGTCGTTCCGCCTACGATAATTTCCAAGCCTGAAGTAGGCGTGGAGGGCGGCATGTTTCGCTATCTCGTGCGTGCCACGAGTGCCGAATCGGGGGCGAAGCTCAAGTATAAGCTGCTTGAAGGCCCGGACGGCATGACTGTGGACGCAGGCTCGGGTGTTATGTCATGGCGTCCATCGAGTGAACAGCGTGGCGCCTTCTCGGTCGAAGTGGCAGCCCAGGATCAGTGGGGCAGCGGAGTCGCCCAGTCCTTCGAGGTTCGTGTTGCGCCGCCCGCGCCGCCTGCCAGCGCACGCTAGGCGGCTCTCGTGCTGCGGACGGCCGCTTCTAGCTGACTTACGTAGCTAGGCCCAAATAAGTTCAAGTGGACGAGGAGCGGATAGAGCTGGTAGAGCGGAACGCGCGCAGCCCAGCCGTCGCTAAGCGGGTAGGCCTCGTGATAGGCGTCAAAGGTTGCTTCCGGAAAGCCGCCAAAGAGCCGCATCATGGCGAGGTCGACTTCTCGGTGCCCTGCATAGACAGCAGGGTCTATGAGGCAGGGGAGTCCGCGATCGTCCGTCATCACGTTCCCCGACCATAGATCTCCGTGCAGCGGGGCGGGTGGCTCGTCATCACCGACTCGCATCGGTAGCTCTTCGATCAGTTGCTCGAGGGCAACTGCTATGCCTCGAGGAAGAATCGATTCGTCGCAGGCCCGTCGTACCAAGGGGCGAAGCCGCCGCTCGCCGTAGAACTCACTCCATCCGTCGGTCTGGGTGTTGTCTTGAGGAAGGCCTGCGAGCCAGTTGTCTTCCGGGTGTCCGAATGTTTCGACGGGTTGCGCGTGAAGGGCAGCCAAGCCTCGTCCCAGAGCATGGGCATAGTTGGGGCATGGCGATGCCGACTCGATCCACTCAAGCACGAGCCAGTCGTGGCCTACCGCGCGTGGCGCAGCAATGCGGAGGGTCTGCTGAGCCGAGCTATCGGGCCAGGGATGGGGCGAGGATCCACCGGCCAACCAGCGCAGGCCGTCGACCTCAGATTTCGCCATTCCGCGCGGGGTGTGCGGATAGCGCTTTACGAAAAGCGTTAGGCCATTCTCCAGGCAAACCCGGTAGCTCGTTCCTATCTCACCTCCTGAGATGCGCTCATCCGATAGGATCGTAAAGCCCAGCTCTTCCTGAATCTCGTGCCGCCAGGAAGCCGCTGCTTCATGCACTCCGGTCACGGGAGCTCAAAGTCCTCACGAATGCGTTCGAGAAGTCCGCGGCAGGCTGCTTCACAGAGGTCGAGTACATCCTCGAAGCCGGAGTCTCCGCCGTAGTAGGGGTCGGGAACCTCGGCCCCTGGTGGTGCGATCGCGTCGAAAGCTCGCAGCAGCCCCAAATGTCCCGAATGGTCGGTTGCGCCTTTGAGCGCCTTTAGATCCATGAGATTGCTTTCATCCATGGCAAGGACGTAGTCGAAGCGTTCGAAGTCTTCAGTCTGGAACTGCCTACCGCGGCTATCGAGTGCGATGCCACGAGGCCGCGCGGCTTCCCTGGAGCGTTTGTCCGAGCGTTCGCCCACGTGGTAGGCGGCGGTTCCGGCACTGTCTACGCGGATCTTGTCGCCGAGCCCCGAGTCGTCGAGGAGACGCTGCATGACCCCTTCCGCCGTGGGAGACCGGCAGATATTGCCTAGGCAAACGAAACAGACTTGAACAATGCGATCGGTCACGACGAGGCGAACTCCTCAAGTTGGGCTGGGTGCGAATGTTGTGCGCCGGTAGATCTAGAAACCTAGCAA
>DGPZ01000182.1 GCA_002390675.1 Deltaproteobacteria bacterium UBA4427 | reverse complement strand
GACTTCTAGAACGACACCGAAGAACGAAGCGATTCTATGATCGACTGCTATGCGTGTGAGCGTCGCCGCTTGGTGGTGCACAGCAGGGCGAGTCCAAAACTTCCCACAAGAAGCTGACTGGCCGTAGTGGGCTCGGGAACATCCAGTACTGAATTCTCTGCGCCCGGGGTCCCCTTTACGATAAGGCTCGCGGCCCAGCGGGTAGAGTCAGTGAAAGGAATGTGTGGGGCGATGCGCTCCAGAGATGATCCTCCTCCGTCGGCAGAGGTCGGCCAGTCGCCGAAATCGAAGTAGGTGACCGTGTCCCGGACCACCAAAGGCGCTGTGTCCACTATCGGTGTGTCCGGGCGGCGCAAATTGACCGAATCCGTGTAGTTATCGAGCCGCCCTCCAGCAGGGCCGTAAACCGGGGTCGCGGGGAGTAGTCCGTAGTGAGTTCTAAACGCCGCCAATTTCAGGGGTTCAAGCAAGGGGTCAAACGTGACAAGCAGCGCAAATCCCTCCGCTGGAATCATCGCGGCAGGGGGGAAGTCGAAATCGGGACCTCCACTCACCCGCCACGGAAAGATCCCTGCTGGCCCGTAGTCCACGGCCATGGCTACATCCATCAGACTGCTATTTCGGAATTCGATGAACTCTAGGTCGCTGCCTGTGAGGGGGGCGGCTGCGGGCCCCTGCGCGTTGTACATGATTTCGTTGATTACAACAGGACCTAAGTCCGGGATGGAATTGCGGGCTCCCTGTGTCCTCGAAGACATGCGAAAGAATGGGCCGCTTCCATTCGGAAAGCGACCGTAGGATACGCCATTTTCCATGGGACCAAAGTCGACGTAGTCTCGCGCCCCAGTCATGCCTCCGAATCCATCGCCCTCGGAAAGGTAGGCAGTTTCCCCAAGCTCGCCGCTGAACGAAAACAGCAACGTCGTTTCCGAGAAGGTCCTATATCCACCCGACGGAATCAATGTTCCTAATGGAATTTTATACCGCATGAGGTTGGTGGACCCGTCGCTGATAAACCAACCCCCGAGGTCAATCTTTCTTCCGCTCGTGTTATGCAGCTCAATCCAATCTTGCTCCGGCGGGTCATTATGGGTACTTACTTCATTGATGACGACAGAGGTCAACGGGTAGTACGGCACAGATGAACGCAACGCGCTGAAGTCCTGTACTTGGGGACCGGTAATATCTGTCCAAGGATTGGGAAGTCCGAAGCTGCTCGACGAACCGTCGGTATAGGCGGCCGAGAAAGGAGTGGTTGACGCGGCGGGCGTAGCCTCAAGCTTGAACACTTCAGCTGACCCGACACCTGTCAAAGGTGAGATGCCTTCTCCGCTGGGACCAAATACGACAACTCCGGATGCGTCTCGGATCGTGATCTGTGTCTTGTCGTTAGAAACCACGAAGTTTGTTGGAGTGATGTAACGGCCCGCGGCGTTGTCGTTTGCGCGAACGTTGATCCACCAATGGCCAGTCTCGGGCCGATAGGTGTTTGCCGTGCCGTCAATATCTTCGGCGACTGTCAATATGGTGCCTGATCTAAGATCGGCCCAGATGGGGTCATCCGTCAGTTGTGTAGTGGTGAGTGTCTGACCTGGCCCCGGAACGGTCGGCTCGCCGGTTCTATGGAAAATATCAATAGACCAGCCGCGCATATCGAGATGGTCGGTCACAATGACCAACTCGAACCAGTCTCCACCATTGCCTTCACGACGACCGAAACGTAAATCGGTCTTGCCGATCTTGAGAAAGCCTCCGATTTCGGGGACCGCGTTGTACTCGTTAAGTACGAGATCCGCGGACCAAGCCGTACCGGCAAGCGGAATCATGAGAATGCAGGCCAGCAGGCTTGTTAATTTCATCAAACTATTCTCTCTAACGTTTGGCTAGGGGTACGCTCTGCCTAGGTGCTAGGCAAAGAGTCTTCTAGAATGACGGGACGCGCCTACGTCCGGCCATTTAGATTAATGAGTCAGGCATGTACCGGTTGAGTATTTGGAGAAGCTTGTTTGCTCCAATTGGTTTCGTTGGATGCGATCCGTCAGTCACTCCTGAATGGCGTCCGTCTTGCATTTGAGTTCGTGAACGACTGGGAGCCCAGGAAGGATGAGGCTCAGTGGTCACCGGATTTGGCACCGGCTACAGCCGTCCGGGGAAAGATTCTGGCCCAACCTAGACCGTTTTAAGTTGTCGGTCGAACGTGACGAGGGTTTGAGAACCGATCTGCGACCCAGATACCTCTCGCACGAGGCCACGGCTGAGCGTAGGCATCTCTCCGCGATCAACGCGAGCTGATCTGGGGTGTAGCGATGGAATCTGCCTAATAGGTGCGTACCGAAGAGTTGGTGACGTAGCCGTTGCTCTCGGCTCGACATCCTGGGGTGCTATGCCAATCTGCGCTGCAAACGCTGCTGATTTGCCGGCGGATTTGGTCGGCCACAACTTCGTCGATAAAGCACTCCAAATCGAGTCTTTCGAAATTAAATTGTGTCGCGGTCATGTTTAAGCTCTTATCGGTTTTGTTGTGACATCAATATCTTTGGGCCGCTTCATAAGCGTGCCCAATCCATGGTCGGTCGATGTAGGATCCGCTGGGACGTTTGTACTTAGAGCCTCCTCAGGGGATAGGCGTTTTTCGTTCATGGGATTGGCAACCGGGCACGAGGGTTGGGGGTTCTCGAGGACCCGGTCTGCGGCTCGTGAAGCGGGAACGACCCAGGCAACGAGTATTGTCAGCTACTTCTTGGGGAAACCTTCGTCCACAAAGATGTTTGCCGCTTAACCACTCCCTACATCCGGGGCACCTCCAGAGAAAAGTTCCGAATAAAGACGGACTCTGCTGATGCTCGTGCGATTGTAGAGAATGCGGTGACTTGGAACTTTGAACCAGACTCGCTGGTTGAAACAGTCGATCCATCCGAGTGGTCGTACGGAGGGTTAGATACCCCCTCCGAGCCTGTTTTCCAGAACGCCTAATATCGCTGGTGCTGAAAACGGGGCGTGTTCTGTAATCGGTCATTTCAACACAAGCTTGAAATCCCTATTCCCTGGGAAGTGTGAGCCTGGGAGTGATTGCGCGTCAGAGCTAGTTGCTGCCCATCCAAATGGACGGTCTGCGCAGGAAGCCAGTCAGACCGTTCATTCGACTATGCATTTTTAGATCAACGCCCGAGCGGGATAAATAAATCGTTCAATCGCTGATTATCGTGTACCCGCACAGGCAGCGCGCACCGCGTTAATGTCTTCCGTGTACTGCTCCGCAAGCTCGCTGTCACGATCCGTCGGATCCTTCACGCGGTTCATACGCCCACGGAGAGCCATCGGCGGCTGATCTGAGGATCCGTTCCCGAGACATCGTGCAAGGCGCCCTTGCGGGGGGTAGAGGTGAACTCGAAGGTCTGGAGCAGGCCGTTGTCGACTTCCGCCTCGGTGATCACCACACGCGAGCCATCGCGAGCGCCGACCAAGCACATCACACCAATTGAAGGCCCCTCCACAGCGTCGGTGGCGTACCAGATGTTAAATCCTCTGATCATTCCGTTTGCATCTTCTCAGGTTCCCAACCCATTGAGGTCGATCCGGTGAATTCGCCCGCTTCGTCCTGGTAGACCCAACTCGCGGGGGCTTTGGTAAAACAGCCCCGGTCATCGACCTTAGAGAGTCGTCGCTGGCCTGTGCGGAAACCGCCGGGTAGATGATGGCGACGACTAGTGAGAGTGCGAGAAAAACGGTCTTCCTTGTTACTGCGTATAGCATCTATGTTGTTTCCTCTTGGGTGCGACAGCATTAGTTCAAGAAGCCTGCCCTTGGATGTAATGAGCGGCAGAGGTTTCCTCGGCGATTCCTTCATAAGAAAAGCAAACCAGTTCGATCACAGATACCAATTGACGCGTGGAGCGCGTGAAACGAGCGCCTAGGGTAAAAGGCCTAGTCGCCGCTCTTAGCTGCGGTCAATGATCCGCCTCGAGAGCCGTTTAAGGACGCGACCCCTGAGTTCTCCCAAAACGTCGATCCGGGCTTAGACTTCGCTCAGGTCGCCCTGGAGAGCTAATCGATTATCCGAGCCTCTCGCGACGGTTCGAAGCTAATCGTCCGTCGCAAGTCAGGGAACGGCGTCGGATTCGCTCGCGTTGGCCAAGTTAATCCGGAGGGCGATCGTGCAGTGCCAGCAGAGGCAAGCCTTTAATCGATCCAGAACGAGACCATCAACGCCTATTTTTGCAAGAGCACCTAATATCGGCGGTGCTGGAAACTGGGCTTGTTTTGCCTATCCCCAAAGAAACGCCTAGATTCAGCGGGACACGGCGACCGTGCCGTTTAGTGGCATCCGTTTCAGCGAGCTGTTTACCACGCTCATTATTTTTATTGACTTAACCGAAGACACTCTCTGCAAATGGAGTCACTCATGTCCGAAGCGCAGATCGCGTCCTCACTCGGCATTGTTTTTTTGGCGGCACTGTCGACTCATGTCTTTTACCGCCGACCCCCGGCCTCCTTATGGCCAGCACTCCCCGCGGTCTTCTTTTCGGCGCTGATCTTTTCGGTCGGCGACCTGCTGTCCAATGTCTGGGCGGACAACTCGTCAGTTCGCTGGATCGGCATGCTGCTGGTCTATACCGGCCTACTGACGATCGCGCCTGGGTGGTGGCTTTTCTCACGTGGCTTTTCCGAGATGATGGGTTATCGGAAAATCGCATTCCGCTCCGGCTTGCCGCTGCTTTTGGTAATCAATGGTTTTCTATGGGTCGGATTATTAACGAACCCGTGGCACGGTCAGTTCTTGGAGACGCATGCCTCCGCAAGAAGCGAGTACGGACCTTTATGGTATGCCACCGCGGTCATCAACTACTTCGCCCTAATGGCGGCGATGTTCGTACATGCAAGGGAATCACTGAACACCGTCGACCCGACTATTCGATCGCAGTGTCGCTTTCTTGTCGCTGCGGTCGCAATCCCCATGTCTATGAACATGATCTATGTGTTCAGCCCCGTCGCTTTCTCCTATGACCCGACGGCGCTTGGCTACGCATTCAGCTGTGCCCTTTTCCTTTTTGCTGTTGAGCGCCGTGACTTGTTTGTACTCGAGCGAGTCTCACTGCCAAGTGTACTTGATGGCGATGCCGACCCAATTCTAATCGTTAGTCCTTACAAACAGCTTCTCTACGCTAATAGGAATGCGGAGATACTTTTCGAAGAAGGACCGCTGATGCGCGGGGCACCGGTTGGAGAACTGCTGGAACGCACCGTGCCTAGCTTCGCATTTGCCGATATTGAGACCGGACTCGTCCGCGAGGTCGAGCACCAGTTCACCTCCTCAGCGGGGCAAGTACGTATGATCGCAATTGAGGTCTCTGTAGTAGAGACCGGTCGAGGCGTGGAGGCTGGCTTGTGCCTGAGGCTCCGGGACCGTACGGCCCTTCGCGAGGCCCAGAGAGAATCTGGGGAACATCTTGCCTTACTGGAAGCTCTCGACTTCGCGACGGGGGAAGGAATTCTGTGCCGGCGGGCCGATGGGGAGATTAGTTACGTCAACGAGGCCTTTGCCAGCCTTTGGGGTCTCTCGGTCCAGGAAATGATGGAACTAGGGAACACGCTTCAACGCCATCTGGGAGAGCTGCTTACCGAGTTTCCTTCAGAATCACTACAGAGTGTGTGGAACGCAAAGGGCAGCGAATTCAGTTCTGAGCTTCGAGAATCGGCCGACCTTACGCTTCGCGATGGCCGGATCCTCGCAGTCACTACTTTGCCCATTGCTGCAGTAGGAGGATTTTGGGGTCGGGCCTGGAGGATGTCCGACGTGACCCAACTACGTCGAGAATCGCAGGCCATGATCCAATCTAAAAAGCTAGAAGGATTAGGAATTTTGGCAGGAGGAATTGCACATGACTTCAATAACCTCCTGATGGCCATCCTCGGGAACGCAGAGATCGCCCGCGCGAGCAGCAGTTCCGGTTCGCCAGTACAGGAACATTTAGCCAGCATCGAGTCGGCCGTAGTAACTGCCAAAGGACTTACGAGCCAGCTTTTGGCATACACCGGGAAAACAACGTTCACGACTGAGAATATCGACCTGTCAGCGATGCTGCGTGAAGTGACGAGCTTTATCTCGGTCAACAGTCCTGAGAATATTAAGGTTGAGTACGATCTCGCTGAGGACCTACCACCTTCAATTCGTGGCGGGGCCACCCAGCTTCGTTATGTGCTTATGAATCTAGTAACTAACGCATATGAAGCCATCGGTGATTCGGCTGGGTCGATATCTCTTACGACTGGTCTGGGCCGACCCATTCCAATGGCTGGCGCGGATATGTCAATCGAAAACGGCGAGCAAATAAACGAAGGTGTTTATATATCGGTTTGTGACGATGGAGTGGGTATGAACGCTGCCACGTTAGAATCCATCTTTGACCCGTTCTTCAGCACAAAGTTTCCTGGCCGGGGGCTTGGATTAGCAGCTACGCGCGGGATCGTGGAAAGCCATAAAGGCCAGCTGCTCATTGAGACGAAGCTAGCGTTAGGCAGTACGTTTACGGTTTTCCTACCCACCCATTCCGATTCTGCATCGGTAGAAGCCAAAAGAAGCGACACGCAGGAAGCGAGACTTCTAGAGAACAAGAGTGTGCTAGTCGTCGATGACGAGGCTCTTCTTCGCCGGGTACTTGAAACGATACTCTCAGCGGCAGGGTTGAGAGTGGTGACGGCTGGTGGTGGAGAAGAAGCGCTGGCCATCGTGGAAGAAATGGGCTCTGCGATTGATCTTATAATCTTAGATATTTCGATGCCGGGTCTGAGCGGCATCGAAACCCGTCTGCAGATCAGGCAGCAGTCGCCCGCCCTGCCTATTATTATGTCGAGCGGCCACCCCGAGGAAGCGCTCGATCGAATGGATGACTGGAACACTGACCGGGACGGGTTCATACAGAAGCCGTACCGGAACCAAGCGCTACTAACCACGATCAAAAATCTCCTCACAACAAATGGGGCTTGAGACGGAGGGCCCTGCGATATTTTTACCGCCAGCTCCGACGGAGACGTCAGGCAACCAGGCTGCTCTGATTTTTAGCTAACAGTTTGG
>DGPZ01000079.1 GCA_002390675.1 Deltaproteobacteria bacterium UBA4427 | reverse complement strand
GTTGAACCCATTAAGATTCCCACAGCCGCTCGACGACCAGCGCGTGCAGACGCCCTGGTGCTGCGCCGCGCCGAAGGCCAGGCTCGCCGTCGGCTTTTCGGTTCGCTCGACGTCGGTTTGGCGAAATCCAAGGTCACGTCCAAGGAAGTTCCATTGGACACGGGCGGTGTACATGAGATTGTCATCGTCGTTTGCCACACCGCGGCCTTCGCCGGTGAAGACGCCAAAGGCGTATTTCATGTCAGCGGGTGTGCCCTCGAAGAGATGACCACGGACGCTGACGCCCATTTGGCGATCGATCGTAAAGATGCGGTTCACGATCGAGCGCTCCACGAATTGCTGGCGGCCCGAGGAGTCGACGCGCTCACGGTTGTAGTCGATTTTCCACTGCCCCACGCGAATCCCAAGCTTCTTGTACTTAGCGACATCGACACGCCAATCAATCACACGTGCACTCGCGTTCGAGCTGCTGTCGTCCGAGTCTCGGGTCGGCTGTAGATCAACCTCGAAGTAGTACTTCAGCCACGGGCGGTAGCCATGCCCTCCGATCTTCATGCGGACGCGACGGAGCTGAAACGTGCTTTTTTCGCGCGAAGCGAAGTCACTCACGGTTCGCGGATCACCGGTCGACGGCGAAGTGAATCGAAACTGGAATCGCCACTGTAGGTTCGTCTGCCAATTCCCGTCACGGGTTTCGAGCCGGAAGCCTTTGCTGCCGTAGCTGACCTTGATCGGGAATTCTTTGTCCATCTTTTCCGAGATGACGGCGGTGATCTTTTCAGCGAGAAAGCCGTTGGCGTCCCCGGTCTCGTCATCATTCGAGACTTCATCACCAGAAGCGGCGGCAGCGGGAAGTGCGCCGGGCCGGCTCTCTTCCGAGGATTCTTCGGCCGAGTCGTCAGTGACAGAAAGGGACTCATACTGCTCTTGCGTAATGGACCCGTTTTCTCGCAGCGCTTCGAGCAGCGCCTGATCTCGGCCTGCGGCAAGGGCTTGAGTTGCCAGCAGCGATAGGGAGAAAACAAGACCCGCGACAGCGCGCGGGGAATAGAAACTCACTAGGAAACCTCCTTTAGCGGATTTTTGGGCGTTCCGTGCTCTCGCATAGATGCTCTTCACGCCGGAACACGAAGCCCATCTTGCCCGTGCCATGTGTCAGTTCAGTGACGACAATGTGAATATGTTACGGCGCGGTGAATTTTCAGGATTTGAACGGTGCCAAAAACGCATTCCAGTTGAGATTTCGTGTCTTCCGCCAGTCGTCGAATCTCACTTTAAGCTGAGGGCTCCGACTTGAAGCGGGAGGCTACTCGATGAGATCGATCACAGAACGCGCAAGCTTGCCAACCTTCAGCGCCTCGAACGCTTCGTTGACGCGCGCAAGAGGCAGCCGCTGGCTCACTAGCTTCTCAAGGTTGAGCGAGCCCTGTCGGTAGAACTCCATAATGCGGGGGATGTCGCGGGCGGGAATATTCTGGCCGCCCGTGCACCCAAGCAGCCGCCGATCAGAGAAAAGTGCTCGGCCATCGATCTTGAGTTGTGAGCCGCCCGGCGGTGACCCTACCATGATGGTTGTTCCGCCGATTCGCGTAGCCTCGAAAGCAGCGCTCACGACCTCTGGTGAGCCGATCACCTCGAACGCATAATCGACCCCCTTGGGTTCTATCCGTTTGATCGCAGCCGATAGGTCGGCTCCCACTTCGACCTCCAGACAATCCGTTGCGCCGAGATTAGATGCTAGGTCTAGTTTCCCTCGCTGTGTATCGCACGCGAGTATCCGAGCAGCCCCTGCGATTCGCGCACCCTGTATCACGTTCAGGCCGACGCCTCCGCAGCCGACGACGGCGACCGTAGAGCCGGCCACCACCTGGGCCACGTTCAACACCGCGCCGACTCCCGTCGTCACCCCGCAGCCTGCTAAACAGGCGAGATGGAGCGGAATTTCGCGATCAATTTTCACCAGCTGCGCTTCGCGCACAACGGCGTACTCGGCCAAGGATCCAGAACCCACCATGGGAGTGATAGGCTTCCCGCGAAGGGACAGCCGCGTCGACCCGTCGGGCATGCGCCCGTACATCCCCTGTGTACGCGTCTCGCTCCAGCAGCGCGTCACATCCCCAGCCCGGCAATCGCCGCATCCTCCGCACGGCCCATAGAGCGCGATCACAACATGATCGCCCGGCTGCAGTCCCTCGACGCCCTCCCCCACCGCCTCGACAACCCCTGCACCTTCATGACCGAGCACCATGGGCGGCTTCGCGATCGTGCTGGTTCCGTCCAGAACATGGAGGTCGGATGCGCAGACTCCCGAGGCTGCGATCCGAACAAGGACTTCGCCGGCATGCGGTTGATCTAGATCAACCTCCTCGACGACTAAGGGCTGATGCGACTCATGCATAACAGCTGCGCGCATGGAACATTCCTCTCCGTCCCGGCTTAGACTGCTGCGGTCAACTCTGCCGCTACGTCCCATTACCAGTTTCTATGACCTATAACCTATAGCTGAGAACCGAGAACCCAACTTTCGAGGATCAAATCAAGTGACCACTCTGCTTAGCCCCAATCAAGAACGGATCGATAACTGGATCGGCGGACGGCGTGTGCCGCCCGCTGCAGGCGGATATCTCGATAGCGTTAACCCCTCGAACGCAGAAGTTTGGATTCAGGTTCCCAGTGGCGACGCGGACGATATCGCTGCGGCCGTTAATGCGGCCAGGAATGCCTTTGAGGGGCCATGGCGATCACTTCCTGCCATGAACCGAGCGGGGCTTCTCCGAGCCGCGGCGATCGAGGTCGCCAAGCACGCCGAAGAGTTGGCCACGATTGAATGCCGCGACAATGGGAAACCGATTGCGGAAGCCCGAGTGGGCGATCTCCCCTCTGTCAGCGAGATGCTCAACTACTGGGCCGGCGCCGCAGATAAACTCCACGGCGAAACAGTGCAGGTCAGTCCCACGAGCTTCAACTTCACAATCCATGAGCCGATTGGTGTCGTCGGCATCATCGTCCCTTGGAACTCTCCACTCGCGATACTTGCCGCAAAAGTCGGCGCAGCACTCGCGGCAGGGAATACGGTCGTATTGAAACCAGCCGAACAAGCGGCCGCCTCAATCCTCACGATCGCTGAGCTCTTCGACGCGGCCGGCTTTCCACCGGGTGTAGTCAACGTCGTCTCTGGGCTCGGTGAAGTTGCCGGGGATGCGCTTGTTAGCCATCCCGAAGTACGAAAAATCGCGTTTACTGGATCGACGGAGACCGGCCGGCGCATCTCCGAACGCGCCGCGCCCGGCCTCAAACAGCTCGCCTTCGAACTCGGCGGAAAATCCCCGAATATCGTCTTTGCGGATGCGGACCTCGACCTCGCCACAGTGGGCGCGAGTACCGCGGCCGTCTTTACAGGAGGCGCCGGCCAGACCTGCGTAGCGGGCTCGCGCCTGCTCATTCACGCCTCGATCTACGACGAATTATTGGAACGGATAGAGCAGCATGTTTCTTCAGCAGTCAGGCTCGGCGATGCACTCGACCCGGCAACGACGATGGGTCCGATCGCTTTCGTAGAACAATTCGAGAAGGTGAAGTCGTACATAGAACTCGGCCAAAGCGAAGGTGCCGAAATTGCCTTCGGCGGACGCTTCGGGGCGGACAACTTCGAAGCCAACTCGACGAACGCACGAGGCTATTTCGTGGCGCCTACGCTCTTCCGTGGTGCGCATAACGATATGCGTGTCTGCCAGGAAGAAATCTTCGGACCTGTCACCTGCGCCATTCCGTTTGAGGACGACGACGAAGCGCTGGCCCTTGCAAACGGGACTCGCTTTGGCCTCGCAAGCGGCGTCTGGACCTCAGATCTCAAGCGAGCACATCGTTTCATCCGCGACATCCAGGCCGGAGCCGTCTGGGTCAACACCTATCGTCGCATCCATTGGGCCGTGCCCTTCGGCGGTTTCAAGGATTCCGGATACGGCCGAGACTCCGGACTGGAAAGTCTCCGCGGCTACCAGCAAACCAAGAGCGCGTGGATCGAATTAGGTTGAACCTCGCTGAAGCGTACGACTTCCCCTGGCCTGGAATCAATAAAACGAAGCGGTGTGAGCAATAACGCCTCGTGAGCGAGGTTCCTCACCGTCATACCCTTCCTCTCGAGGAACGCGCGCCAATTTACGCCTGGCTCGCGAATTTTTTCGTCTGCGAAATAGATCACGAGACATGGAATGCGCTTCAAGCCGATGGCATACGCGAAACGCTGATTCGCCTTGAGCCT
This sequence comes from Deltaproteobacteria bacterium UBA4427, assembly GCA_002390675.1. Taxonomy (GTDB): domain Bacteria; phylum Myxococcota_A; class UBA9160; order UBA9160; family UBA4427; genus UBA4427. The sequence goes on along the minus strand of DGPZ01000079.1, from coordinate 10,462 downwards.
CGTCTAAAATCTGACTTCGATAATCCCCTCACGAGCGAACCCCTCGAGAATTTGCGTGAAGAGTTTTCGAGACTCTTCCTCCTGCCGAACGGTGTCCCGCCATTCGCATCGAGTTGGGCGAGCGAAGGCAATGCAAATCACCAGACTGCAGACGAGATCGCTCAGCTCGTCGATCAAAGCTTGCTGGCTCTCGGACGGGAGTCCATACATCGTGCGCCTTGGGGTCGACTTCAGCGAGATCATGTCTCGGTCATCCTCGACCTCGTGTCCTCCGCCGCGATCTCCCACGACCCGCGAGATCGGGAACTCGGAGCCCATTTGGAACGCGAACTCCTCGCGCCCTGGTTCGCCACGTTTGGCCGGTCCCTCGCAAGTCGTGCACAGAATCCAGTCTATGTCGCGCTAGGACGGCTCATCGCCTCGCTTTATCACGTATGACCGGGAAATTCGCCAGCCTATGACTTCATCTGGCTTCTGGGCCGCCCCCTGCGACTGGGAGTTCGAGGGATCGCGGGCGGACTGTTATTGGGGGGATACCATCGATCGTCTATGGTTCCGCCCGAAACCGAACCACCTTATGTTGCCCGTCTTGCTCGTGATCTCGCGGCCCCGTCGCACCGAGCAAGTTCTAACTCCATTTTACCCTCACAGGAGCAAACGCAGATGCGCGAAGCAGTCATCGTTTCCACCGCCCGAACCGGACTCGCCAAGAGTCACCGCGGCGGATTCAACAACACCGGCGGAGCCGCCATGGCCGGCCACGCCATCGAGCACTCGATCAAGCGCGCTGGCGTAGATCCGGCTGAGGTCGACGAAGTCGTCCTCGGTTGCGGTACGCCCCAGGGCACGACCGGGAATAACATCGGCCGAATCGCTGCTATGAAGGCAGGTTGCCCTGTCACGACGACCGGCGTCACTGTCAGCCGCCACTGTTCCTCGGGACTCAATGCTATCGCGACGGCCGCAGGACGCATCGTCGTCGACGGCGAACAAATCGTCGTCGGAGCGGGTCTTGAATCGATCTCACATAGCATGAGCGGCACGGGCTTCACGCTTCAGGTCGACAAGCCTCTCCACGAGCAGTATCCGGGCCTCTGGATGCCGATGATCGAAACGGCCGACATTGTCGCCGAACGATATAATGTAAGCCGTGAGTCACAGGATCAGTACTCCTTCGAGAGCCAGATGCGCACGGCTGCCGCTCAGGAAGCCGGACTCTTTGACGACGAGATTGTCCCGATGGCCACAACCATGATGGTAAAGAACAAGGAGACGGGCGAAGTCACTGAAGTCGATTACGTCGTAGACAAAGACGAATGCAACCGACCGGGAACGACGCTTGAAGGCCTGCAGAAGTTGAAGCCGATTCGCGGCGACGACCAGTACATCACCGCGGGCAATGCTTCACAGCTCTCGGATGGTGCGGCCTCGGTCGTCATGATGGAAGCCGGCGAAGCCAAATCACGCGGCCTCGCGCCCCTCGGCGCCTTCCGCGGCTTTGCGGCTGCGGGTTGTGAGCCGGACGAGATGGGCATCGGCCCGATCTACGCCGTGCCGAAGCTGCTCGAACGAGCCGGTCTCAAGGTCGACGACATTGATCTCTGGGAGCTAAACGAAGCTTTCGCGAGCCAGTGCCTCTACAGCCGAGATAACCTCGGAATCGATCCGGCCAAGTACAACGTCAACGGCGGCTCGATCTCGATCGGCCACCCCTTCGGCATGACAGGCGCACGCTGCGTCGGCCATCTCCTGCTCGAAGGCAAGCGACGTAACGCCAAGTGGGGCGTTGTGACGATGTGCATCGGCGGCGGCCAAGGCGCAGCCGGCCTCTTTGAGATCTTCTAGGCAGCGACTCAAACGAGATTAAGAAGCGAATTGGGAATCGGGTTGTTCGCAGTGATCTGCGGGCAACCCGATCGCCTTGGCGCCCCGGCTGCAGATTTCCGCCAAAGCGAATCTTCCGGGGACACGTTTCCTTACACCGATCGAATGAGCGGCTCGCTACGCTAGCGCCATGCTTCTTCCAGGCACCGCTCAGACCAACCTTGATGCACCACTCGCTTCCTTTGCAGAGAACGGGTTCGCTCGCCTCGGCCTCGTGATGGACCCCGAAATGCTCGCACAGCTGCGCGAGCGTGCGGACGCGACCATGCTTGCGGAAACCAACGACCTACATCTCTTCTTCCAACACGACCCTGGCTCAGGTCGTTACGAAGACCTCGAATACGGACAGGGATGGCGCGGCCCTTCCCTCGCCTACCGAAAGATTGAAAAGCTCGAACGGGATTCGGTGTTTCGGTCATGGATCGAGAACGATTTATTCGCGCGAGTCGCACGGGCCACGATCGGCGAAGAAGTCACCGTCTACCGAGCGGTTCTTTGGAACAAGGCGGCCGATGGAGGGACAAAGCTGCCCTGGCATCAGGACGACGGCCCTTTCTGGGGACTCGACCGACCCCCCTGTTTACAAATTTGGACCGCGCTTGACGATGCGCCCGTCGAGGCAGGATGCCTCGAGGTATTGCCTGGCAGCCATCGAAGAGGGCTCGCGACAGCAGACGGCGGTACCGTGCCGGATGAACTCACTCTCGCGAGCTGCAGCAAGGATGCGACGATGCTCCTGCCTGCGAAGGCGGGCGAATCAATCCTACTCCACAACCACACGTGGCATCGATCGGGGCATAACAAGACCCCTCAGCCGCGCCGCGCCCTTAGCATCTCGTTTCTGAGTGGCGACACTCGATGCACTCGGAAGCGACGCGCACCACGGGAGTTCACGCAGGTATTCAAACACGGCCCACAAGGAGCAATGACCTCCTGAGATGCTAAAAGGCCGCGGTCCTTGGGGGCAGCTCACGCCCGAACACTTCGCGCGAACACCCGATTTGCAAATGCCTTTTCTGCAGCAGCGGGACTAGAAGCGCTCCCGGCAAACCATGAAGAAGCCTAGTTGCTGACGCGCTCCATTGGGGAACACGGGAGCCGCTCTAATTCTCTGCAAGATGCGCCACAAGGAATGCACGGAGACTCACGCCCATTCATCAGGCGACCCAGCCTTCGCTCATCTTCCAAAGTCGCTCGGCGACGGCTTCGTCTTGTGACTCTTGGCTAGGGCGCTTGGGTTGGCAATGCGAATAGTACTCGCCCGAAATCGCAGCGCGATCAGGATGCACGGCACATACCACGGTCGTGGCAGCTCCTTGATTCGCGTTCTTGGTGAAGGGACTCGCGAGTAGCATTCCGAGTCGCATCAGCAGTGAGCCGCGGCCGATATCGGTCGTCACCAAATTGCCTGGGTGCAAGGAACAGGCGCTCAGCCCCTTGTCGAAATAGCGGCGATGCAATTCGTTGGCGAAGAGCACGTTGCAGAGCTTGGATTGTCCGTAGGACTCAAGGACCGAAAACGTCTCGGCGCTCAGTGGGAATTTGTCGAAATCGAGTTTTTTGGGCTGCCTATGCGATTCGCTCGCGACCATCACGACGCGGCCCGCGCCCGCGTCTCCCCCTGCGCGAAGTAGCGAGGGGAGGAGCTGCTGCGTCAATAGAAAATGACCGATGTGGCAAACGCTCACCGTTTGCTCGATTCCGTTCTCAGCGGTTTGGTAGTCCTTGTTGATCAACCCGGCGTTGCAGATCAAAACATCGACGGCCTCTTCTTCGAACTCGCTTGCAAACCTGCGTACACTCTCGAGAGACCCAAGATCGAGGCGCCTGAACTCAGCATTCGAATCAGGATGTTGGTCAATCGTTCGTTTCACTGCGGCGCGTCCAGTCTCCTCGTTCCGGCAAGCAAATATCACGCGTGCTCCGGCTGCACTAAGCGCCCTCGCCGCTTCGTAACCGATGCCCGTATTCGCACCGGTCACGATCATGAGCTTGCCCGCCAGGTCAATGCCTGAGACCACTTCATCGCCAGTTGTCTTGTGATCGAACCCGTTCCAATCGGTCATTCAGAGCTCCCCTTCATCTTCTCTGCGGCCAAGCAGTCGATCGATCGGCTGTGCGACACAGCTACTCTCACGAGTGACCACGGCTGATCCTAGTGATCCGATTGACATTGCGCTCTAACCGGTCGTAAGCGCATTCGCCCACGCCTTACGAAGTAACTTTGAAAGCCTGTTACCAGGCGTAAACTAACTTGAATCTGACAAGATTGAGACCTCGAGGCTTCAGGTTGGATGAACACTTCCGTCACCTCCCGAAGACCCAGCGCCATCCGTTCAATTTTCCGAAGGAGCAGCCGTCTCAGGTCAGAAGGAAATTCGGATCTCTTCATGCCCCCGAAGCCATCGCGACGTGATCCATTCGGGGGGGCGAGTGACCGCATATTCGGGAATCCGAGCCAGCAACTCTTCGAACGCGACCCGTGCTTCGAGCCTTGCGAGAGAGGCGCCCAGACAAAAATGTGTCCCGTGGCCTAATGCCAAATGTCGCTTGATTTTCCGCTCGACATCGAATCGTTCTGGATCCTCGAACTCGCGCTCGTCCAGATTGGCTGCTGCCCAAACGAGCAAGACCCGTGCGTCCTCGGGAATCGTCTGGCCGTGTAGCTCAAAGTCGCGCCGCGCACGACGGGGCAGCGCCTGCGCAGGCGGCTCGAAGCGAAGCATCTCCTCAACCGCATTGGGAATTCTACCGGGCTCGCGGGCAAGTAGCGCGAGCTGATCGGGATGTTGTTCGAGGAGAACCGCGCCATTGCCTATTAGCGTGGTCGTCGTGTCGTTGCCGGCAATAATCAGCTGAAAGCAGAAGCCTTCGATCTCATCTTTCGTGAGTCTGTCGCCATCGATCTCCGCATCGATCAGCGCGCTCATGAGGTCGTCTTGTCTCCTCTCGAGGCGCTCCTCTATGAGAAGTCCAAATTCCGTGTAGATCTTCTCGGCCGGATCTCGGATCGACGCCGTAAGAGATTTCGATTGATCGCCTAACGCAATCGCCCGGGTGTAGCCTAGAAACTCCTCGCGCCGGTCCGGGGGCACGCCGATCATTTCCGCGATAATGCGACCCGGCAGCGGAATCGCATAGTCCTCCAGCAACTCGCATTCGCCTCGGCCGGTGAAATCCTCGATCAGTTCTCGCGCTATGCGACGGATCTTGGGCTCCATCTCCTGAACGCGCCGAAAAGTGAAGGCCCGTGACACGAGCGCTCGAAGCTGATCGTGCCGCGGCGGGTCGAGAAAGTTCAGCATGGGCTTGAGAGCCTTCGCTTCTTCCATCCCCTCAGTCGTGAGCGCATCTAGATCGAGCGTTGCAGCCCAGACATCAGCAAAGCGCGAGATCGCCCAGAAACCACGCTCTTCGTTGTGATAGACGGGATGTACGTCGCGAAGCGTCCGGTAAATTTGGTGCGACTGCTGCTGGAAGTCAGATTTAAAGGGGTCGTATTCGAATTGCTTCTTGACTGTCATCGCTCTCTTCCTAGATTTCTACCGAGCTAGATAGTGATTAGCCTACGCGACCGAACTCACGGCGTACACGCCGGCCAGGCCTTGCACCTAGCGGCGCTGTGCATTCTCAAGTACAGCGAACGGGACTCTTATTCTGAACCATAGACCCGAATCAAGAGGCGCGATTTGCGTGATGCAGATGCCTCGCCACTTGAAGCTTCTCATAGCTATCAACAAGCCTTAGGTGCTTTTCTAATCCCTCGAGCTTCATATTCGTCGGCGTTAGGCCAAAGAAACGCACTTCTCCCGACACACTCGAAATCGCATTTCCGAGAACTTCTTCACCGTACATTCGTGTGAGGTTAGAAATGTAGTTCTGAAGCTCAAGGTCTTTTCCTAGCTCGATATCGAGGACCGTATTCACGGCTTGGTAGAACCTTCTGCGCGCGGGCACGTTGTCGTTGTATTGCATAAACGTATCCACCCACCCCTTCGCCTCCTCATGCCTTCCGAGAGCTAAGCAGATCAGCCCGCTAAGCTCGCCCACCGTGCATTTTCCCCATGGAGAATTCTCGTCGAAGGCAACGCCAATCAATTCAGGGATCGGCATGTGCTCATCAAGCTCGCTCTCTTCCAGCCTTTCAAGTAGGCCTGAGAGAGCTTCACTATCGAGTACATGAATATTGAGTATGTCTGATCTGAACACGAGCCCCTTATTAGTGTTGTCCCATACAAGGTCCTCCGCCGGGTAAATTTCCGAATAGTCGGGAACCAAAATCCTGCATGAGTGCGCCCCCAGGTCATCGTAGTCAGCGATGTAAACTTCTTTGTTTAGATCTCCAAGGATATCCATTAGGTACTGGTACTCTTGCTCCGTCGAGCCCGCGAAATCCCAATCAAAGAATTCATGGTCCGCGGCAGCCCCAAAGAACTTCCAGGAGACCACTCCGCTCGAATCAATGAAGTGCTCAACCAAGTTCTCAGGCTCACGGATGGCGAACTCGTTGAACGTAGGCGGCGGAAGCTCGTTCAAGCCCTCGAAGCTTCTACCTTGCATCAATTCGGTCAGGCTCCTTTCAAGAGCCACCTCGAACTTCGGGTGACCACCGAATGAAGCAAAGGCACCACCCGTTCTTGGATTCATGATCGCAACGCACATCACAGGAAATTGGCCTCCGAGCGAAGCGTCCTTCACGAAAACTGGAAATCCCTGCTCCTCTAGCTTCGCAATGCCGACAGCAATCGTTGGAAATCGATCGATGACGGCCTTGGGAACATCAGGAAGCGTGAGTTCCTCCAGGATAATTCTCTTCTTTACGGCGCGTTCAAAGATCTCGGACAGACATTGCACGCGTGCTTCGTAGAGTGTGTTACCGGCGCTCATGCCGTTGCTGACAAAAATATTCCCAATGAGATTGGCAGGGATATGGACTGTTGCTTGGTCAGATTGCCGCGTAAAAGGAAGACCGCAGATTCCCCGCCCAATCGCTCCAGAGTTCGTATCCGCAAGATGCGAGGCTTTCAGTTCATGGTCGCAATCGAACACGTTCATGAATCGCTCGTCCATCAACCCAGCGGGAATTGAATCGTCAGGCCCCGGCTGGAACCACTTCTCGTCGGGGTAGTGAACGAAGTCGGCGTTCGCTCGTTCTTCGCCAAGGTAGTAGTCGTTGTAAAAGTAGTTATTGCTCATTCGTTCGAGGTACTCCCCGAGTGCGGAGCAAAGGGCAGCGTCTTTCGTCGCGCCCTTCCCGTTTGTGTAACACATGGGCGATTCGGCATCTCGGATATGGACAGACCACACGTGGGGAACGATATTTCTCCATGCGGCGATTTCAATCTTGATGCCGAGAGCTTCAATGAGACGGCTCATGTTGGTGATCGTTTCTTCGAGCGAACAGTCCTTTCCCAAGATCATGGTGCTTGCACCGTCTTCCGAGTCGCGCTCGTAAAGAAGGCCGTAGTCTTTTCCCGAAACACTGACCGAATCGACTTCAAAGCCAAGATCGTTTTGAATCACTCGCTTAACAGTGCAACGATCCATCGCGCTAATAATTCCAGCCCGATGTTTGCTAGATATCCCATCAGGAAGCTCAGCCCGAATCTTAAAAATCTGTTGATACCTGTTATCAGGATCGACGATATTGTCCTGAATAATGCTCATGTCTTCGGTGGGAATGTCTCTTGCGTCGCAATAAGCCTTCGCAAAATAGGCAGCGCAGAGTGCTGAAGAGGCCAGGAAATAGTCAAAGGGACCCGGAGCCGACCCGTCCCCTTTGTACCGAATTGGCTGATCGCTGATGACAGTGAAATCATCGAAACTGGCCTCCTGCCGAAGGTTGTCCAGAAATTTGACTTTTACCTGCATGTTATTTCCCGCGGTTAGTTGGTCGCTAGATCAGCATCTCGATTTCGCATTACGGCCAAAGTCGAACTGCGGACGGCATTTGAAACAATATTGAGAGTCAGGGACTCGCCGAGACAAAGGCGTTGATGCTCGATTTTATTGAGAAGGTACCGTGTCGATGAAGCGAGAACCCGTCTCGTTGAAACGAGAGTTCCAATTGCCTGGCACGATGGGGATAGCGTAGTTGGTGGTGCTCTTCGAAATTCCCCTGCCCTCCTCGTGTCGTCTTCACTCTACATTGCTGCCAATTAGGGGCGGCTTAACTATGGTTGAAATGTTTCAGCTCGGGGAGAAAAAACGAAAGCGCCCAGCGGCATGAAAAATCGGTTTCGGCGTCCTCAATCGTGATCGCGGCCTGCCAGGGCTTCAGGCGAGTGCCGAGGATCATGACCCGCAACCTAGGTCGCTTGAAAACTCTGAGGTGGTTCCTATCTCGCACTCGGCGAATTCGAGTGCGCCATCGAACATCTAGCCATACTTGGGACGTTGCGTACGCCTGCTTGGCGAATTGCCCAGAGGAACTGATCACCTCGCGCTCTGACCCGAGTTCGCACATCAAGTCTGCCATGGCGAGCCAGCCCTGGCGTAGTGCTCGAGCTAGACGAGCCCGGCCTCTCGCCCGACACGAAGGTAATCTGCCGTTAAGTCCGTCTCCGACAGGTGATAGCGTCGAAGGGTTCGAGGCCTATCACGCGGCTCGGGACGGGCGTGCTGGACAGTCAAGTTATCCCAGACCACCAAGTCGTCAGGCTGCCACGCGTGAGTGTAGATATAAGTGGGGTCGTAGAGCGCGCCGTAGACTTCCTGCAGAATCCCATCGCTCACAGTCCGTGGGAGACCGATGAGACGATCGGTATACTGAATGCAGAGAAAGAGCGATTCGATGCCGAATTCGTTGGCTAGAATCGCAGGGTGATGCGCCCAGAAGTGGGCGGGTCCCCAGCCCGATTGACCACGCGCGATCAAACTTTCAGGCTCCATGCTCCGCTCATTAGGCTTGTCTAGTCGGTACAGGAAGCAACTATGAGCCGCCCGTCTATGACGAAGCTCAGCGATCAGGGTTTGAGACAATCGCGAAAGCACGCTCGACGAACTCGCGAAACAAGTAGGTGTAACATCTCCCTCAATGAGCGCGCCGTACATAGAGATCCCCGAAATAGGTGTAGGGTCGTAGGCATAGTCATAGTGGAAGATCAGCTCACCCTCGGGCGCAGTTGTCTGTTCGTGCTGGTTCGTGACCTCCATACGCATAGGATCACCGCTCTCGTTCGGTTCGACGCGACCTAGCGTCGAAAGAAGCTCAATCTGCCGCGCGTCCGACAGTTTTCCCTCTTGGATCACGAGCAGACCATGCTTCGCAAAGGCCAGGCGAAACGCTTCTCGATCTGCTGCGCCGAGGGGCGCATCGGTCTCGAGATGCAGTCGGGCACCGAAAGGTGCATCGAGTGGGGTTGTTTTCATGAAGTCCTCACAGGCTAGTTAACGTAGCGATACTGCGCTCCCGAGCCGCTGCCAATCCCAAGCAAAGCCCGAACCGCAGGGATGTCCTGCGACGGAAGCTGTTTCCCCTCGCCTTCCCCGGCAATCGTCGTCGTCCCTGTTACGCTTTGGACGTCGCCTCAGGGCTCTGAAGAACAGAGCTCTCGGTCGGCTTCACCCAAAGTGTGATCGAGAACCGGACCATGGCCCACTCAGTAAACGATTCTGCCTATCCAAAGCTCGTAACCGTCGGTAGCGTGAATTTCGACTCGATCGTACGCGATAAAGCCGGCACCCTGAAGAAACTCATCGGCGTAATCCGGGATGCAGCCCATCAGGGTTGCGATCTGGTCGTTTTTCCAGAACTCGCCCTTAACACCTGGGGAGAGTGTGAAGAGTGCGCTTCGAAGAGTCGCCCCTGCGCATGGCACCTCGACCAATCGGAATTGATTCCGGGCCCGTCGACTGAGACTGTTGCCAAAGTCGCGCGAGACCTCGACATCCACGTAATCTTCGGGATGGAGGAGCGAGACCCGGTCCAACCCGAAGTGCTCTACAACTCAGCCGTCTTAATCGCGCCGGAGGGAGTCGTCGGCGCTTACCGCAAGGTTCACCTAGGGATTCCCCTCGAGACAAATCGCTTCACTCCGGGCGACCAGGTTCCAGTCTTCGAAACAAAGCTTGGGCCGATCGGAATCTCGATCTGTTACGACTTCTACAATAATCCGGAGCTGTCTCGAATCCTAGCCCTTAAAGGTGCGCGAATTCTTGTGAACCCGACAGGCAGCAGCGATCTCCCCGGCAAGGCGAAAATCATTACCTACACCACCCTCGTCCGGGCCCAGGAAAACCTCGTCTATGCCGTTTCGGCGAATCGTGTAGGAGTCCAAGGTGGCTCCCGATGGGCCGGTAATAGTGTGATAGGGGGGCCCGCTTTCCCAGGCTTCGGAAATGTCCTCGCAGAAGCGGGACAGGAAGAACAACTCATCGTCGCAACGCTGAACTTCGATCAGCTGGCGGCTTGGTACGACTGGCTGCCTTGGAGGGAATGGCGCCTTGGAGCGCAGCGCTATGCAACAGACATCATCGCGCGGGAATTTGCTGCGATCGCCGACGACGCTGAACGCTAGTCGCCGCACCGACTGTCCCAAGGCCTAACGGTCGAAGGCGCTCACGAAATCAGACAACA
>DGPZ01000049.1 GCA_002390675.1 Deltaproteobacteria bacterium UBA4427 | reverse complement strand
CGCAACGTTCGCCCCTTCTGCGGCCAGACGACGCGCGGCCTGCCACCCCATGCCTTTCGTCCCGCCGACGACGACATACGTGTTGCCCCTGAGTCCCATATCCATCGCGGATCCTCCCCTAACATTCATGCGACGTGCGTCCTCAGCCGCGCGAACGCATCTCCGTCATCGCGAGGCCGGCGAGCAGCGCGTTGCGCAGCTCGCGCGGATCGACGACTTCGTCGACCCCCAACCGATCCGCCAGACCATAGGGCCCCCCGATCTGGGCTTGCTCGATCTTCTCGCGCGTCTCATCGTCGAGCTTCGCCGTCTTGCCCCCGCTCTGGGCCGGCATGACGGCGATGTTCGCGCTCGGCAACGCGAGTGACAGTGTCTGCAAGTCGTGGGGCATGTGCGCCATGGTGACCAGTCCGAAGCCGAACCCTTTGCGCATCAGCACGCTGATCTTGGGCGTATTCAAACGGCGCTCCGCGAGGTACATACGCCCCCCCCATTTGAGGATGCCCTCACGCTCGGAGCGCGGGCCGGCCATCACGCCGGGGTTGTCGAGCAGGAAGACGACCGGCCTGCCGAAGGTGCCGCAAGTCTCGATGAAGTCGGTCGCCTTGATTGCGCCGGATGCTTCGAGTGCCCCGCCTCGATAGGCGGGATTATTCGCGACGAACCCGACCGAGCGACCGCCCAAACGAGCAAGGCCGACGACCATCGAGCGTCCGTAGTCCGGCTGGATCTCGAGAAACCGCCCCTCGTCGGCCAGTACGTGGATGACGTCGCGCGCCTCATAGGGCTGGCGCGCATTCGGAGGAATGATCTCGAGTAGCTCTTCGGTCCGACGCTCGCCTTCGTCCGCACTTTCGAAGCGCGGCGCAGGCACATGGCGACTCGAGGGGAAGTAGCCGAGGTACTCCCGTGCGAGGGCGATCGCGGCCGGGTCGTCGTCCACGAGATTATGAACACTTCCCGCGATCTCGACGCAGACCTCGGGTCCGCCGAGTTCCTCCTTCGTCACGTCCTCGCCCGTCGCGGCCTTTACGAGCGGCGGGCCTCCGGTGAAGAGGGTGGCCTGTCGGGTCATTACGACAAAATCGGAAAGCGGAGCGGCCAGCGCCCCGTGACCTGCCGAAGCTCCGAGCACCAGACAGACGACCGGGACCTCACCCTTGGCATCCGCCATCGGCTCGAGGTCGTTCGGCCGGCGGACGGGCGTACCCGACCGCTTGCCCATCCGTGCTCCCGCGCCTTCGAGCATCCAGACGATCGGCAACCCCTCCTGCACGGCGAGTTCGGCGACCCGGAAGCGTTTGGAGTGTCCGCCCGGCCCGCTCGCGCCGCCCATGATGGTGTAGTCCTCTGCGCCCACCAGCACCGGTCGGCCGTCGACCGTTCCGACGCCGCAGACGAACCCATCCGCGGGCAAGTCCGACTTGTTGCCGACGAGACTCCCGATCTCGCTGAAGCTCCCGGGGTCGCAGAGCGCGTCGACCCTCTGACGCACGTCGAGCTTCCCACGCGCGTGCATCCGCTGCTCGACTTTTTCGGCGCCCCCCATTTCCTTTGAACGTTCGCGCGCCTGTTCGAAGCGCTCGAGCCAGGGGGTCCACTCGGCCCGAATGCGGTCGCGCTTCTTGCGCCCCTTCTTCGACCGTTCTTCCTCGCTCACGCCCGCCGACCCCTCTCGTTCATGACGGGAGTCACCAAACGGTTCTTGCGAATGCGTCGTTCGATGCTCGTCGTCATGTTAGTGCCCACTGAACTTCGGCCCGCGCCTATCACGAAACGCGGCGAGCCCTTCCTTGAAATCACTCGTTCGAATGGCGAGTTCTTCGGCGTAGGCCTCGTTCTCGAGTGCCTCCGCCAGACCCGTCTCGCTCGCGCGATGGATCAGCGACTTGGACAAGCCGACGGAGATAGTGGCGGCGGAAGCGAGCCGCTCGACCAACGACTCGACGCACGCCTCGAACTCCGCTTCCGCGGCAACCTCGTGAACGAGGCCCCACTCCGCGCCCTGGGTCCCCGTCACCGCCTCGCCGAGCATCAGCATCCGCCGTGCACGCGCGAGGCCAACCAATCGAGGCAGGATCCAGCTTGCGCCGCTGTCCGGAGTCAGCCCACGATCGACGAAGGGTTCGACGAACCGCGCGGACTCGTGTGCCACCACGAAGTCTGCCCCGAGCGCGAGATTGCATCCGAATCCGGTCGCATAGCCGCGTACGCTGGCAACGATCGGGATCGGACTCTCGTGCATCGCGCGAATCGCGCGGTGGGCTCCGCGTGCCAGCCCCCGAATCATGTGGCCCGTCCGCGGGCGCTTGGCCTCCGCGCGGTTGGACGCATCGAGATCGGCTCCGGCACAGAAGTGATCGCCCTCGCCCGTCAAGAGGACGACTCGAACGCCCTCGGCGTCGCCAGCCTGTTCCATGACGTTGGCGAGAGCCCGAAACTCGAGCGTGGTCAGCGCGTTGCGCCGTTTCGGACGTTCGATTCGCACATGCAGAACACCCTCGGTACGACGCGTCGAAATCCCGGCGCCCTCGAACGACTCGAAACCATCAGTGCTCATGCCGTTTCCTTCCGCAACCGTGAGTTCTGATGTGATCCCTCGCGAAATCGGAGTAGGCTGACCCGAACCCGGGACGCTAGTTGTCTACCGTACAGCGGATCCTGTGACGCGTCGTCGGGAGGATTCAACGGCGAACGTAGCGGCGCCTGCTCGCGATGCACCGCAGATCTCCCGTCGCGGAAGATCGCGACGAGGCGCATGGAGGTTAGAGACGAATGAAACTCGACGGACGAAGAATGCTGGTCATCGGGGCCTCTTCTGGCGTGGGCCGCTCTGCCGCACTGGCCATGGCCGAGCGCGGCGCGGAGGTCGTCTTCGCCGCACGACGAACCGACCTGCTCGAGGAAGCCACGCGCGAAGCGGGATCCGGGCACATCGTCGAAATCGACGTTCGCGACGTGGCCAGCATCGAGACCGGGATCGCAAAGACGGTCGAACGCCTCGGCGAAATCGACGCCCTGCTCTACACGCCCGGGGTTTCCGTCATCTCCCCGCTCCGAGACATGACCGCTGACGCATGGAACGACATTCTCGCCGTCAACCTCGTCGGACCAAATCTGGTTCTCTCGACCGCGCTCTCTCATCTTTCGGAGCACGCCGTCGCCGCGGTCGTTTCGTCGGACTCCTCTTCCGCACCGCGCCATTCGCTCGTGCCCTACGGTTGTTCGAAGGCCGCTCTGGAAGCCGCGATGAACGGTTGGCGAACGGAGGAGACGGGCGGTCGCCGCTTCGTCACGATCGTCCTCGGACCGACGCACCCCTCGGAATTCGGAAGCGCGTTCGATCCCGAGGAATTCGCTTTGCTCTTCCCTCATTGGCAACGCCAGGGTTTCCGCACCGGATCGCTGGCCACGCCCGAGGTCGGAGCCTACCTGGCCGAGAACCTCGGGTTCATGCTCGACCACCCGGGCTTCAACACCGAGACGATGCTGCTGCGCGCGCCGGAACCGGACGAGGCCGTGACCGACTACGGAACCGGACTCCATGAATCCAGCGCCTCGGACTAACAAGCACCGGCGAATCCCGCTTCTCGAACCGGTCATGCGCCGGCGCGATCCCAATTCTCCTGGCGCAGGACCGTCTGGTTGACGCCATCGGCAACGCGCTCGGCGGCGTCCCCGACTGCTGCAACGAGCTGCTCACTCTGGGGGTGAGGCAGGATCGTCGGCTCGCCCTTGAGGATGCCTTCGACGGAGCGCCGCGCCACCTCGTCGATCACTTCGGGCCCGTTGTTGTCGAGACCCGGGATCACAAGATCCGGCGCGAGGCCCGTGTCGAGAGCGGGCGGAAAGATCTCAACGACGTCGACAGGTGCGTCCACCAGCTGGCGCCGAAGCGAAGAGGTGAAGAAGTGAAAACCGGCCTTGCTGCATGAGTAGATCGGGTTCGCTTCGAGTGGAAAGAGCGCTCCCGGCGTACTCACGTTGGCGATCGTCGCCGGGCGCGCTTCCCAGCTCCGCTCCCGTCGCATCAGCAGGTACCGTCGGATCAGTTCGATCGGCGCCGCGAAGTTGGTCTCGATCTCGTCACGCGCACGATCCGCCTCCAGAGTGAACGTGGAATTGTAGTCATGCGCCCGGCTGATCGCGGCGTTATTCACGAGGAGATCAAGCGGCTCTTCTGCCGCTCCGATCGTCTCGAAGAGGCGATCGACATCAGACGGCTTCGTAATGTCTGCCGCAAGAGTCCGCAGTCCCGGGACCTCGGCCGCCGCCTTCTCCAGACGCTCATGCCGCCTGCCGCATGCCAGCACGGCGAATCCGGCTTCCATGAGATGCCGAGCCATCGCCAATCCGAGCCCGAACGAGCCCCCGGTCACGAGGGCGAGTCTTCCGTTTGAGTCACTCATCTCTATCTCCTTACAGGGCCACGGCCCAAGTCCATCAATTCAGTCGCGCTCGATCGCGCCGCTCGTTTCAATCACGCCGCCCGAGGCGACCTACTGGAGGTGGCGTTTGAACGGCGCAAAAACACTGGGCATCAGAATTCCGGGTGGCGCTGCCACGACTTCCGGGATCACCGGAATGGCCGCGCCGACCATGCAATCACTGCGAGCGAGCGAGCCATCTCGCGAGGGCACCAGCGTAAGCTGCATGTTCAAGCTCGGCCGGCCCTCGACCTCGACCGCCCAGCCCGACTCCTCCACCGGGAAGAAATCAGGCAGATTGGGACGAACCACCCAGATGTTTTCCTTGACCACCCTGAAGTCTCTCTCGTCTTTCGGAACGCCTTCCCAGACAAGGTGGATGCCCGCCACGGTCCCCTTCTCGATCGTGATGGGCCCGCCGTCGGCGAGCTGGTCGAGGACGATGTCCTCGGGCGCGGGCACGACGCGACACTGGCGCTCGATCCGCTCGAGTTCGATGTTGAACGTGTGCGCCACGTGGTGCATCACCTGATAGAAGAGTTCGTAGAAAGTGTCCGAGATGGGCGAATCCACTGTCCATTGGTCGGGCGCGTTTCCGAACTGCATGAACTCGATGATCGACGCACTGTCGTTGCAGCAGTTGTAGATCTCCTTGAAACGAACCACGTCGACCTCGGTGCAGATGCCCGTAATCGTTGGAGCGATCCGTTCGCCGATCATGCCCGGGTTGATCCCGGTGTGGGTGAACGTGGATCCGCCCGCCCGACAGGCCGCCTCGAATTTCTCGGCATAGCCGGGAATCGCCTGCGGATAGCTGTGCGCGCCCGTCACGGAGATCACGTTCTTACCGCTGCGCAGCAAGTCGAAGACATCCTCGTCATTGGACGTCGGACCGGCATGGATACTTGGGCAGTGCACCACGACGTCGGCATCGAGCGCCATGATCTCTTCGCGGACATTGGTCGCGAGGACGCCAATCGGATCGATGCCCGCCAACGTCCCGGCGTCAACGCCGTGCTTCTCGTCGCTGTAGACCCGGCAACCCACCAGTTCCAGTTCGTCGTGGCGGGCGACACCGCGGATGATCGACGAGCCGTTGACGCCAGCCCCCCATTGAATCACGCGTATCGTCATCGACAATCCTCCACCGGGAGTTCAAAACCCATGAGAATCGACATCGATCTGGCCAATTGAGTCACTCATCGATGTCTCCTTCATTTGGGCAGAGCGCGCGCGGGTCCGAAAGCCCTTCTTTCGCCCCGTCCAATCATCTCAATGATTTGACTATATCGCAATTAGCCGGGTAGACTCCAGCGATCGGGAAAGTGGTCCCGGATCTTGGGTCGGGCACCAGAGGAGCCGGACTTCACCCGCTTCGCTGGCCCCGAGTCGACCCGAGTTCAGGCGGTAGGCGGCGGGTAGTAGATAGTAGGAGGTTGAGATCGTGCAAAGATTCTGGTTCTGCTTCGCCGTGACCCTGATGGCTGCAGCAGTGATTGCTCCGGCGGTGATGGCCGAATCCCCGGGTGCCGAAAACGCGGATCTCCACGCGGCGATCGAAGCGTTCGACCGAGCCTACGCCCGCAACGACGTCGAGAAGTACTTCAGCTTCTACGCCGACGACGCAACGGTCTACTTCGGCAGCGCGCGACAAGACATCGCTGCGTACCATGAATTGTGGACCGGACTGATGGCCGCCAGCGGGGGTGTCGAGCTCAACGACATGTCGGA
>DGPZ01000156.1:673-14493 GCA_002390675.1 Deltaproteobacteria bacterium UBA4427 | reverse complement strand
GGGTTCACGTAGTGTGCGAGGCGGTTTGCCAGATCAACGATCTTGACAGATTCCCCCATGTCGAGAACGAGAACGTCCCCTCCTTCTGCCAGCGCTCCCGCCTGGAGTACCAGCAGCACTGCCTCCTCAACGGTCATGAAGAAACGCGTGACCTCGGGATCGGTGACGGTGATGGGGGCATCGCGATTGATCTGTTCGACGAAGGTCGGGACCACTGAACCGTTGGATCCAAGCACATTTCCGAATCGAACCGACAGGTAGATACCGTCGTTGGATTTGTTCATGGCCGCAGTGTTTAGTTCTACCTCGCGCTTTGTTTGGCCGAGCACACTGATGGGGTTGGCAGCTTTGTCGGTGCTGATGTTCACAAATCGTTCAACGCGGGTGGCTGAGGCTGCGCGCAGGACGTTTCTTGAGCCCTCTACATTCGTCTTATGGCCCTCAGCCGGATACCGTTCCAGGAGGCTCACATGCTTTTGGGCTGCCGCATGGAACACCACCTCCGGGTGTGTAGCTTCGAAGGCAGTTTGCACCGCGTCTTCGTCGCGGATGTCGCAGAGAACGAGATCGGGCGACGTGAGCAACCCCTGGCCATCCAGCGACAGCTCAAGGGCCTGCAGTGCGTTTGCATCGTGGTCCAACATGATGAGTCTGGAGGGTTTGAGGGTGCTGATGGTCCGACAGAGGGCAGAACCGATCGAACCGCCTGCACCCGTGACGAGTATTCGCTTGCCGGTGATGTAGGCAGCGACCGAATCGATGTCGATGTTGACCTCTTCGCGGTTCAGAAAGTCAGACATTTCAATCGAGCGGATATCGCGTACTTGCACGGTGTCGTCGATGATGTTTGAGATCCGCGGGAGAATTTTAACGGTCAGACCGGCTGCCAGCGATGCGTCGGCGAGATCGTTCAGCTGGGTCTGTGTCGCGCTCGGCACGGCGAGGAGAATGGTGTCGGCACCGTACTGCCGTGCTGTGGAGGCGATGTCGGCTCGACCGCCCACGACGGGCACTCCGTAGAGTTTCAGTCGCTTCTTGGTCGGATCGTCATCGAGCAGCGCGACGGGCTCGAGA
Organism: Deltaproteobacteria bacterium UBA4427; assembly: GCA_002390675.1. Taxonomy (GTDB): domain Bacteria; phylum Myxococcota_A; class UBA9160; order UBA9160; family UBA4427; genus UBA4427. Next base: position 13,419 of record DGPZ01000156.1, on the reverse strand, counting down.
TCAGTCGAGGCATCTCGCTGGAGCGACCAGATGATCTGTTGACCGGCAGTTCCCGCCCCGAAGACGATCGTATGATGATCGCGCACGTGCGACGACCTGCTTGAGATTTCGACGATCAGGCGCCGTCCGTAGCGGACCCCGAGCGCTCCGAGCATTTGGTAGGCCGTCGCGGCGATCACCGCGCTCATGGGAACCAGGCTCGGCGTACCCGCAAGGACGACCACGAGACCGGCGACGAGACCCGAAGTGAGTGAGGTGGCCATCAACAGCATAACCTCGCCGAATGAGGCGATCGGTCGTCTCCCCCGATACAACCCGAACATGACGCCACCGATCAGCTGCGCCGTGACGGCGGCGGCTGCGACGACGAGGTAGCTCGAAGTCGTGATGGCCGAGGACTCGAAGTTCAGTCTTGCAAGGGCAGCAAGGTAGAGGACCACAAACCATAGGGTTGAGTCGAGCACCGCCGAGAGCGGGAAGCGCCATCGGCGCAGGAATATGAACCAGCTCTTCTGTTGAATGGTCGGTCCCTACTTGCTCGTGGTGTGCATCTTACGAGGGTTCGCTCCGGGATGGGGAAACGGCCCTGTCACCTGGCTGACCCGTACCCGTATCCATGTCCGTTGGCACCGCTCTTTGGTACAGCTCGGTTGTATAAGTAGCCGATGATGGGTGTGCCGGACATCGTGATTCAGTGTCTGGCTTCCTCGAGATCACGTGATCGGGTTCCCTCTGTGACGATGAGCACAATGCCGAGAACCCCTGGGCCTGCCGGGGCGAAGTCAAGCCGGAATCCGTCGGCCATGTCCCATTGATGGATGGCTCGGTCGACGTCGACGGGACTGTTGAGGTCGGAGACACCGAATGAGTCGAGTAGTCCCGACAAGAACGTGAGCTTCCGGGCTCGTTCGTCTGCATCGACCAGAAGCACCTTACTTTCGTCCTGTGCGGCGGCAATCGACAGATTGAGTGCGGTCGCGCTCTTGCCTTCGTTGGGAGACGTAGACGTGATGAGGACTGTGCTGCTGCTGAATTCCTCGAGAGCGAATCCGAGAGATGACAGAGCGAATTGGTATGCCTCAGCTGCGCCCGATCCTGGCGCCGAGATTGTGGGGGCAACGTAGAGCTTGGCATCAGAGCCGTAGAGTCCGCCCCCAGAGGGGCCCGAGTAGCCCCGTCGGGGCCTAGTTGTCAGAATGATACGTATCGTCTGTGCTGAAAACGGGACTTGTGTTGCCTATCCACCATGTTAGGCTTTTGCTAGTCCAAAGGAGCGGTTACACGCTCTCGCGACCCTCGTACTCCTGGCTTTTTTTTCACATTTGATCCGACGAAATGAGGTAGGTCTCCTATGGAAAATAGTTATCGCCAAGCCCTGGTCGCAGGGGCAGCTTTACTGGTTTCGCATGGGGCCAGCGAAACGGCGTCAGCCGCGACAGAGTTTCGGACGACCACCACATCCCAGTCCGGCGCGTCCCTCGATGTGCTCTTCGCCCCAGTCCCAGATGCGACCGAATTAGTCTCGGTCAGCGACGGCTCGGTATTTACCGGAGAGGGCGGTAGTCTGGTTGTCTCGGTGATCACCGATGAAAATCAAATCATCCCGTTGACTGCTTCGATACCGGGGGGTTTTTTTAACACGCTCTCGCTGTTCGACATGACGCAGGATGACTTCACGGCATTCCCGGCGAAGACCATCACGGGGATCCGCTTCACAATGGCTGGCTTCGATTCTCGCTCGGTGACGATTCCCAGCGGAACCCAATTTACCTTCACGACGATCCCGGAGCCGCAAACAGCGCTGTTAATTGGTCTCGGCCTCTTGGGGCTCGCTGCTCGAGGGGCTCGTCCTTCGCTTTGATTTTTTTTTGCTGACGTTATGGCAAAGGAATTTGTCTTTCGAATTCTGCGAACTTCCCGTTCGGCCCCCGCTCGATTCCCTCGACGTACTCAAGCGAGACCGTGAAAACTCCACCCAGAGCCTGCTCGGCGCTCTGGATGATGTGATTCTCTTCCTGCGGCTTGAGCGCGCGTGAAACAACAAGCTGAATTGTGACCCGATCAATCTGCGTCTGAACGACGCGATGCTGGCGGATGGATCTGACTTCCATGACGGCGCCGTGCCCGTAGTAGGGGGGGCGTAACTCTCCGGACGGTAGAACCAGCAGATCACGTGCCCTGCCCGCAATCGATTCGAGGATCGGAAGAGTTCGCCCGCAGCTGCATGGCCCTGTCCCGACCGTCGCGAGGTCTCCGATCTCGTACCGAAACAAGGGCGTCGCGAAATTATGTAGCGGTGTCACGATAACGCGGCCGATGTTCCCTGGAAGGCAGGGCCTTCCCTCCGTGTCGAGGACCTCCACCAGGGACTTTTCGGACTGGATGTGCCAACGCTCTTCCTCCCGGCAGCGGAAGGCGAGGGGGCCCGTCTCGGCTGCGGTGTAGGTGCTGGAGAGCGGGGCCTGCCATACCGCGCGGCAAAGGCTTTCCAATTCGGGTGGACAGGCCTCACCTATGGCGATGGCTTCGCGTAGCGGCGGTAGCTTGAGTCCGTGTTCCCGCACGTGTCGAAGGATTTCCAGCAAAAGCGAGGGAAACGTACACAGGTAGTCGGGCTCCACCTCGCGGATACTCTGGACCAGGCTGGCAATCGGCGCGCGATAATCAAGCAGGAAGCTTGGGCCGGTAGGCCAAACCGTCGAAGTGGGTGGCCCCCAATCCTGATTCTCGACGAGATGTGCGTTTCCCGTGTTGTCCGTCCTCTGCTCGTTTCGGAAGATCGACAGGAACTTGCCCGCGAGGTCCCGCTCGCGCCAGACATGCTCGCGGAGCTGGAACGCCTGCCAGTAAAGGTAGTCGAGAGTACTCCGGGTAATTCGGACGGGCCGGCCAGACGATCCCGAACTCATGCTATCTACGAAGTCTCCGTGTCCTGGCGGCAGGCGGGCACTTCTGAGCGAGACCTCATGCTCCTGCACCTCTTGTCGTGTAAGGATCGGCAGGTTGGCCCAGCGGCGGTCCCATTCAGCGGGGTCCAGCCCCGTCTTAGGCTGTCGGGCTGGGGATAAGCCAGCGTGCTCTAGGCGCTCTCGCCAGAAGACAACATGCTCGAAGGCGTGGTCGATCAGCAACTCGAGCTGAGGCTGGCGGGCCTTCGCGAGTGCTGTCGGCGACATCGACTGCGTCTGTTCCAACTGGCCGAGAACCGCGAGCAGCGCGGCGGCAGCTGGTTGGGGGACAGCGGGCCACGCTCCACCAGGAAAGGCGGGGTGAGGGGAAGGAAGTGTCATTGCTGTGTATGCCCGAGCCTTTCGACATTCTTCGAAGTGAAAGTGGCGTTGGTGGACGAGCGAAGGCTCGGTAACGGCGAACCTAGCAGCCCTGAATCCAGCATTCGATTTCGGTGACAAGGATTCGGCCATTCGGAAGCGGGGCGGAAGATCTTAGCCGCTGTCATCGCCGCGAAAATCTGCACCGCCAGGTGCCCGATTCCGCCGACGCAGGTCACGACCACGGTCGAGCCAGGTACGAGCTTCGGCAACGCAACAATCGACGAATCGCGTGATCAGGCGTGAGTCCGGCGGCCGTGAGCGGTGAGGCGCGAAATGAAGTCGAAGATCCTAATGCGATTACAACCTCAGGGTCGCCGCCTCATTCCGGGCCTCTTGGTCAGAACGTCCTAGTATCATGGCAGCAGAAAGCGCAGCTTGTTTTTCCTATTCTCCAGGCCGCGGCGCTGGGTGAAGACCCAAGGATGGCGGCTGCGATCTTGAATTAACGCATAGATGAAATCACGGCGGGTAGAGTTTTTATGTCTGTAACGATTGGGACTCCGTTTAAATCTTCTGCAGTCAAAGTACTGCTCTGTGGTTCGGGTGAGTTGGGTAAGGAAGTCGTTCTCGAACTTCAGCGCTATGGCGTCGAGGTCATCGCGGCGGATGCCTATGCCGACGCGCCTGCTATGCAAGTTGCGGATCGTGCGCACGTGCTTTCGATGCTCGATGGCGCTGCGCTGCGCAAGTTGATCGAGGAAGAGAAGCCCGACTTTGTGGTGCCTGAGGTCGAAGCGATTGCGACCGACACACTGGCCGAGCTCGAGAGCGAGGGCGTGGCGACGATCATCCCGACCGCGCGTGCTACGCAACTCACAATGAACCGGGAAGGCATTCGCCGCCTCGCCTCGGAGGAGCTCGGGCTCACGACCTCTCCTTACAAATTTGCCGCGACCGAAGAGGCGTTCAACGAAGCGATCGCCGAGATTGGTCTGCCCTGCGTGGTTAAGCCGATCATGAGTTCGTCCGGCAAAGGCCAAAGTACGGTGCGGTCCGCCGACCAGGTTAAAACCGCGTGGGACTATGCTCAATCCGGAGGCCGGGCAGGCAAGGGCAAAGTGATCGTCGAAGGCTTCGTCGACTTCGACTACGAAATCACGCTGCTCACCGTGCGCCACGCAAACGGCACTTCCTATTGCCAGCCGATTGGGCACATCCAGGTGGATGGCGACTACCGCGAGTCTTGGCAGCCCCAGCCTATGTCGGCACAGGCGCTCGAGACTGCGCGGGTCTACGCAAAGAAGGTCACTGATTCGCTTGGAGGTCGGGGCATCTTTGGCGTGGAGCTTTTCGTGAAGGGGGACGAGGTGATCTTCAGTGAAGTGTCCCCGCGTCCGCACGATACGGGTATGGTTACTATGGTTTCGCAGGATCTTTCCCAGTTCTCGCTGCACGCGCGCGCGATTCTCGGACTACCGATCCCTAACATCGTCCAGCACGGCGCGTCGGCCTCGGCAGTGATTCTCGTCGAGGGGGATTCGGAAAACGTCAGCTTCGGCAACCTCGCTGAAGCGCTCGAACAGCCGGATACGCAGCTACGCCTGTTTGGTAAACCCGCCGTCCAAGGCCGGCGCAGGATGGGCGTGGCGCTAGCGCGTGGCGAATCAATTGACGAGGCGCGCGAAAAGGCCCGCCGCGCCAGCGCAGCAGTCGACGTGCAGCTCTAGGCGAATTTCTGCGATCTCTCCCCGCGCCTCTTTAACTCGCCCTGGATCCTCCTCGCTCACCGGCCGTCGGTCGCGTCGTGCAGAACGTTTGGCCAAGTTTATTGGGGTGACCGTCGCCTTGTGTTTGAACCGCGCGCCTGAATACTATCGCGGGCCGGGCGGGGAGGGCGGTTTGAAAAGAGCGAGAAGCTCGTGCTCCAGAGCTTCGTTGGAGAACGGCTTTTGCAAGAAACTCCGGCGGTCGTTCAGATTTAGATCAACGAAACGGTCCGGGTCTACATAACCCGAGACGAATAGCACTGCTGTGTCGGGATAGAGCTCCAACAGGGAGGAGACTAGTTCAGGCCCCTGCAGTCCTGGCATGACAACATCCGTGAGAAATAGATCGAAGCTCCCGGAATGATTTTGGGCAATCTCGAGGGCCTGCGCGCCGCCGTCGGCGACCAGTACGTTATATCCCTTGTTCTTGAGCAGGCCGGAGGTCACACGACGTACTGCGGGATCATCCTCGATAATGAGAATCGTTTTTCCCTGTCCACTCTGTTTGAGCTTGGCATCTCCGATGTCCGGGATCGTTGCAGCGGCCTTTGCCACGATCGGTAGATAGATGGAAAAACAGGAGCCACTACCCAGGGCGGATTGGAGATCGAGAAATCCGTGAAGCTGGGACACTATACTGTCGACGACGGACAACCCGAGCCCAGTCCCCTTACCGGGTCCTTTGGTCGTGAAAAAAGGTTCGAAGACCCGGAGACGTGTGGCTTCGTCCATACCGTCCCCCGTATCGCTCACGCGAAGGACCACATGGGGTTTTTGGGAAGCGGAGGACCGGGTGATGGAAGTCGGGAGTGTCTCGACCGCGGTCATCTCGATCCGGAGTGTTCCCCCGTTTGGCATCGAGTCACATGCGTTCAGTGCTAGGTTCATCAGCACTTGCTCGATCTGTCCGTGTCCTGCTCGCACCGCTCCGATCGAGTCCGGGCTCTCTATCTCGACGCGGATTTGCTCGCCGGCTGCTCGCTCTATCATTCGGCGCACGCCCTCGACTACGCTATGCGCTTCGATTGTCTGAAGCACGACTTCCTGCTTACGACTGTAAGCAAGGAGCTGGCCTGTGACGCTTGCCGCACGCTCGGTCGCGGCCTGCACCTCACTCAAGAAGGCGAGCTGTGTCGCGGTGATCGAGCCTGGCTCATCGAGCACCATCTCGACGTTCCCCCCGATGACAGTGAGCAAGTTATTAAAGTCGTGTGCAACGCCGCCGGCGAGTTGACCGAGAGACTTCAACTTCTGGGCGTGTTGCAGCTCCGCTTCCAGGAGCTTGCGTTCTTCTTCTCTGCGATTGCGCTCGCGAAGCTCAAGGCTCAGCTGATCATGCGCAGTCTGAAGGTCTGCCGTCCGCTCTGCGACACGAATATCGAGCACACGCCGTGCGTCGTTGCCATCGGCCAGCGCGACTTCGAGTTGTGCTTGCCGGTCTCGGAGCTGGTTTGCCTGGCGTTCGACCCTCTTTTGATAGCCATCATGAGCCTGTTCGGCCCGCAGAAGCAGTCGCCGCATCGTGATACTCAGACCTAACACGACACCTGCTGAAAGAATCTGAGTCAAGAGCGAATCATTATTGATACCTAGAGAGCTTTGTTCGCGAACGGCGAATCCTGCAAAGGACAGGGTGATCAAGATGCCAAGAATCGTCGGGGTGTATTTGCTGCGGCGCGGAAAGAAAAGGAATGGGAACAGGACGAGTGCCAATAGCCAGAAATGAACGCCGAAGTCTTGTCCCAGGTAAAAGGACTGCGCGCTGACTCCCAATAGGCAGATACCGGTAATTGACATGGCAGCCGCGTAGGCGCGCCCGCGAGCCTGAAGCCAGATCGTGAAGCTTATAAGGGTAAGGACAAGCAGAGTGCCGGGAATGGCCTGCCCCTTGCCGCTTAAAAGATTCAACGGGATCGAAATAAGGGCGACTATGGTGATCATTAAGGCGCCGGCGTTTAGCGTTCGAGCCCGCTGGGCGTCGAATTCATTCCCTGTGGCGTCGATCCCGATTTCGAGAAACTTCTTGATTAGGCCTCTCAATACTCCCCCCATCGCGCCCGCACTTTACCACCTATGGACTTTGGCGATAAAGTCTGCCAGAAACGCTGCTGGGTAGCTCCACAGGGGTTCTCGATCGTACGCTATTCGGAAACTGTATAGTGGACAATAGGTGAAGAGGCAGGAGTCCCGTCTCTTTTTATCCGCGTCAGGGCTGGAGTTTATCGCGACCGAGAGAGCATATAGGCAAAGGCTCATCTTTATGAGATTGGCCATCTACTGGCCCGAGTGCTGTCCGGAAAATCGATCGTGCGCGGGTGGGGAAGAGCTGCGTTGTCCGATTGAAGGCTGATGGTCACGCGGAACGGGGCTGATGAGCCTGCCCGACGGCTACTGAGCGGTGATAGAGAAAAAGCTGGTTCTTTTTCTGACTTTCGTGAATTCAGCGTAAGGTGGATATCAGCAGTGGAGCAGGTCGGTGCTGGGTGTGGATTCAAACCGGATGGGAGGAGCGTGGTCGTGTTGGTGACAGAGGGCCGATGTAAATCTGCGATAACTATCCCGGGGCTAGCGCATACGGTGGACTGGAGAGTGTGTGCAATCGGACGAGCCTCTTTTGGGAGCGTCGTCGCCGCTCTTCTGCTGACGGGGATTTTATGGGCCTCTAGTGCTTCAGCCCGGCACCCGGAAGATCTGCACTGCGCCGTCCACGCCCACGAACATGAAACCGGTCGTTTGGTGCTTCGTGGGTGCGAGAGCCATGTTGTGTTGGCCCCTGGGCAGGTGGGAGCCCACAAATTCCTCTCCGACCACGCCTTAGCAATTGGTCTCCAATTGGACATCAGCGATTTGTCTCTGGTCGATGAGCAGAGCGGTCTTGGCGGGGTCCGAACCCGTTACCAGCAGATGCTTCTGGGGCTCCCGGTCTATGAATCCAATATCTCGGTTAACCAATCGAATAGCGGAGAGGTACAGGCTCTCTACAGCAACTATTATTCGTCGCTGACGGCGGACACGACGACGCCGAGCGTCACCCAATCAGAGGCTGTAGGTGTGGCAATCGCAGCCGCAGGGATTCAATCCACACGCTTGCCCACGACGGCTGAACTTATTTTCTATCCACTCGCCGATGGTACGGCCGTCCTGGCCTGGAAATTGGTGGTCTTTTCTGCGGCTCCTTTGGGTGATTTCCTGACCCTGGTTGGGGCGACATCGGGGAAACTACTCCTGCAGGAAAATCGCATCGCGTTCGACACGGGTTCTGCCTTGGTCTACGCCCCAAATCCCATACAGGAATCCGGAAACCTTGGACTCTCCGATGCTGGGGATGCTGCCTCAAACGCTCTGGATAACGCCCGATTGGCCGTGACTCTCTTGGGCCTCGATCCGGGCATCGGTACGCTTAAAGGTGAATATGTGGACCTCGTGGGTCTGGCCGGTGGCCTAGCCGTGCCCGATGCCGACGAAGTCTCTCGGGTCTACAACTACGACCGAGCGGATGATCGTTTCGAACAGGCCACGATCTACCACTCTATTGACTCGATACAGCGCTACTTCCACAGCCTCGGGTTTGACGATGACACCGGGGCAGTCAATGGCATTCGGGATTTCCCGACCCTCGCCCATGCCCACTGGAATACCGCAGATCAATCCTTCTACTCCACGGGGGACGATGCTGTCCACTTTGGAGACGGTGGGGTGGACGATGGAGAAGATGGCGACATCGTTGCGCACGAATACGGCCACGCTGTGCAGCACGACCAGAATACCTGCTGGGGAGGCGGGGAGATGGGAGCCATGGGCGAAGGCTTCGGCGATTACTTGGCGGCCAGCTTTTATGCCGGCGATGGGGACGCCACCTATCAGTCGTCGAACGCGGCTTGCGTCGGCGATTGGGATGCCACTGCTTTCAGTTCCACTTCGCCCCCGTGTCTTCGCCGAGTTGACGGAACTAAGACCCATCCGGCTGACTTAGTGGGTTCGGTCCACGCGGACGGCGAGATCTGGTCGGCCGCGCTTTGGAACCTGCGCACCGCCGTGGGCGCCACCGCCACCGATCAGATGGTTCTCGAGAGTCACTTCAATCTCCCTTGCAGCGCGAGCATGAACGACGGAGCCAACGAAGTCATCCAGGCCGACGCCAACTTGAACGCTGGCGTCAATGAAGCAGCGATTCGGCTGGCTTTCTGTGACCGGGGGATTTTGACCGGTGCGGAATGTGTTCCGCCCTCTGGCCTGGCTCTCGTCTACGGGGTGTCGCCCGATCCGGCGGTGGCCGGACAGGTCGTCACATACACCCTGACTGCGAGTAATTCTTCGTCGGCGACGTTGACCAACATCGTTCTCAGCGCGACGGTGCCTACGGGCGGTAGTTATGTGGCCGCCTCGGCCAGTGACTTCGGAGTCGAGAGCGTTGGAACAGTGACCTGGCCGGCGGTGAACATCGCCGTGGGGGGGCAGGCCGAGCGCACGTTCAACGTACTGGTTGATCCGGGGGCGGGGACCTCGATCCTTTTTTCCGACGACATGGAATCGGGCACCGCCGCCTGGGTGGCGAGCCACGGAACGGGCACTGACGATTGGTCCCTGAGTACGGCTAACCCCCATAAGTTGACCGAGCAAACGCCTCCCCGAGCGGCCAAAGCCGCGAGTTGCGTTGGCGGTGCTGCGGATATTTACGGTTGCGAAAACGTTGACCTGCATACCTATCTCCCCATGTCGAGTATCGGAGGTGGCGCAGGAAATGATGGGTGGGGCTGGACGGATCCGCTCACCGGCGTCGAATACGTCATTGTTGGGCGGAGTACCGGGACTTCATTCGTGGACATCAGTAATCCCGCGGATCCGATCTATCTCGGCAATTTGCCGACACACACAGTGAACAGCGATTGGCGCGATGTGAAGGTTTACGGCAATTACGCGTTCATCGTAAGCGAAGCGACTGGGCACGGCATGCAGGTCTTTGACCTAACCGAACTGCGCAATGTCGTCAGTCCGCCGGCCACGTTTACCACGACCGTGCATTACGCAGGGTTCTCGAACGCGCATAACATCTGGATTAACGAGGTTTCTGGCTTTGCCTACGCGGTGGGGACGAATACCTGCAGCGGCGGTCTTCATATGATTGACATATCCAATCCGCTGACACCCACTGGGGTGGGTTGCTTCAGCGCCGATGGGTACACGCACGATGTCGAATGCGTGACCTACGCAGGACCCAATCAGACTTTTAGCGGGAAAGAACTCTGCTTTGCGTCCAACGAGGACACCGTGACCATCGTGGATGTCAGCAATAAAGCCGCGCCCGTCCAGATCTCTCGCTCGACGTACGCCGGATCGAGTTATGCCCACCAAGGTGCGCTCACCCCGGATCATCGGTATTTCCTGGTAGACGATGAACTTGATGAGCAGAATTTTGGGAATAACACGAAGACCTTTGTATGGGACGTGCTCGACCCTGCCAATCCTGTTCTCGTAGGGAGTCACCTGTCGGCCATCGCGGCCATTGATCACAATCAGTACATCGTTGGCGATCTGGTCTATCAAGCCAACTACCAGGGGGGGCTTAGGATCCTCAAAATCGAAGACTTGGCGGCGGCAGATTTATGTGAGGTCGGCTACTTCGACGTTTACCCGAGCAGTGACGGGCCTCAATTCAATGGCGCGTGGAATGTCTTTCCATTCTTCGCGAGTGGGGCGGTCGCGATCAATGCCATAGAGGGCTTGGCCATTGTGCAGCCCCAGTTGACGGGTGTGACGTGTCCAGCGGGTCCGCCTGCCGCCGAGCATTCCTGGTTCGCTCCGGACCCCGCCGTCCTTTCGGACCAATATCTCGCGATGGCGAACCCCGTAGCGATCACGTCTGGAACCAAGCTTGAGTTTTGGCACAACCACGTCACCGAGCCGACCTACGATGGTGGCGTCGTGGAATACTCGAGCGATGGCGGCGTGAGTTGGACGGGGCTGGACGCGCTGATTACCCAGAACAATTACACGGGCGTGATTTCGTCGGGTTACTCTAATCCCATTGCGGGCCGCCAGGCCTTCGAGGGATCCAGTGGGGGTTATGTTCAAACCCTGGCTGACCTCAGCCCCCTGGCGGGCCAATCGATCCAAATTCGTTTCCGAATGGCTTCGGACACGAGCGTGTCGAGTACCGGCTGGCATGTCGATGATGTCGTGATCGGGAGTACCGTCAGCCTGAGTAGCGCCGCGCAGTCCGCAGGAGGCGCGAGTGGCAGCGTGAGTCTGGTCACCACTGTCGCCGCAGCGCCTGCGAATAATGCCCCGGTGCTGGCGGTGAACACAGGAATAAACGTGGCTGAAGGCGGATTGGTGTCGATCGGGAACTCGTCCCTTCAAGTGACCGATGCCGATGCGGGCGACGTTCTGACCTATACGGTGACGGCGGGTCCGAGCGCGGGGAACCTAAGCCTTGGGACGAGCTTCACTCAGGACCAGATTGATGGCGGGAGCCTGAGCTATACGCAGAACGGTAGCGAGGTGACGAGCGATAATTTCTCGTTCACCGTGAGTGATGGTCAAGGGGGGACGATCGGGAGCACCGTATTTACCTTCAATATCACGCCGGTGAACGATGCCCCGTCGCTTGGGCTGAGTGTTCTGCCCGACGCCACTGTGGGCATTCTCTACGAGGCCATCATTACGCCGACTGACCCTGACCCCTCAGACGTGCTGACTCTGAGCCTGATCGCTGGTCCTCTTTGGATGCAGTCTCCGGTGGCTAACGGTAACGGAACATGGACCTTGAGCGGCGTTCCCCAGCCCGGAGATCAAGGTCTTGTTACGGCTACGCTGAGGGTGACGGATTCGGGCTCACCTCCGAAGGACGAGCAGCTCGCCCTTCCGCTCACCGTGCTTTTAGGTGCGGAGGCGGTGCCCACACTTGGCTTCTGGCTCAACTTTGTTCTGGGCACACTCCTGGCGGTCCTAGGAGGGCGCTACGCCAGGATTCGAGGTGGCGCCTGAGCAGCCGACCCGAGTTGAGCCATTGGAAGATTCGGGTGGGCCGTTTTTTTTCGTCCTTGGCCTAGTTAGGTACTGTCACGAGGCCGCCGCCTAAGATCCCCCGCCCGAAAGCGCGACCACTCGCCTGGGCTGTTGAGTATTTTGCGAGACGCCCCGGATGGGGCTGAGCTCTTGGACGGGTTTGTTAGGGATTTGTTATTCTAGGAAAGCGAGCGACGAGCAGCTTATGAAGGCGCATCGCGTCTTTCTCCGGATGATCAAGCCAAAAGAACTCGCGGTCGAAGTCGAAAAAGGCGGTGGGGATTTCCGCAGGCAGTGCATCGCGGATCGTCTCGGCCTCGGCCTTGCTGAGGGGAGCGTTCGATGTCACAAGGAGAAGGTCCGGCGACCATGCTCGGATCCCTGCAAGGGTACTCTCGGTGCGTGTGTCTTCCCCGCCGTGAGTCAGGCTAGTTGCACCGGCGATTTCGATGAGATCGGTCTCGAAGCTATGTCCGCCTGCAATCTCGATTGGATCGATCCCGACGATGGCCAGGACACGTGGACGATCGGTGGGGGATGAGAGACCGCCTATCAGCCCCAGTGGATGGGTTAGGTCGCGCTCGAAATTCTGGGCTCTTTGCGGGCCGACCAGCTGGGGAGCAATCTGTCGGCTGAGGGCGACGACGTCTTCGACGTCGTGGGGGTCGAAGGCGAGCACCGTTACGCCTTCCGCTTGGAG
>DGPZ01000156.1:0-569 GCA_002390675.1 Deltaproteobacteria bacterium UBA4427 | reverse complement strand
TGGAGGCCTGGGAGCGTGCGTGATTGGGCGTCGAGACCTACGAGAGTCTCTTTGGCACCGAGCGCCAAGATGAATCGTGTCGCGAGGGGGGCGAGCGAAACGAGCCGGGATGGTTCTGATGTGCTCTCAACGGAGCTGCGTTGAGGGCTTATGGGGGGGTCGGCAAGCAGGCTCTCGGGTTCGCCTTGGCCGCAGGCGGTAGCCAATACAAGGACGATGAGCGCTAGGACGCGGGGCGTCGGCGAATATTTTTCATTTAGGTCAGAAAAATCCCCAAAAATTCTTATTGAGGCCGCCGTTATTGACACCACGATCGCTCTAGCGTGAGTCGCCAATGATTTTTTTTCGTGTTTTTGAAAAGAAATCACAATCGATGCTGAATCCGTGTAGTGTAGAAGCAACATGTGTGCTGAATGGCCTCACTTTTGACCTCGCACGTCCTTTTTTGGCTCATTTATTGACCCTCGGGGACCCAAACCCGGCGCAGAGGGTGCCGGGTCCTAGAAAAACTAACTTAGGAAGCCCTAGACAATGATGAATAACGAATCTCAGGTCCGCCTTCTTTTTAT
>DGPZ01000153.1 GCA_002390675.1 Deltaproteobacteria bacterium UBA4427 | reverse complement strand
CCATGCGTGTGGTGGACCTCGACCGAGATATGAGCGACGTGATTCCGACTGGGATGTCGCCCGATAGTGAATTTCTGTTTGCCCGGATGACCGAGGCGACACTGGACGCGACCTGTGCTGACCCGGGGCGATTGATATTGGATGTCGCGAGCGGCGTGGGGCAGGACTCGGTGCAGCTTGCTCGGGGGGGCGCGAGGGTCGTCGGCGCGGAGCCCTCGGCGAGAATGACGGCGATGGCTGTGGCATTCGAAGAAATGAACCGTGAAGAGGGGCAAGTCAGCCCTGAATGGGTGAGTGGCTGGGCCGATTCATTGCCCTTCGCAAAAGACTCGTTTGACGCCTCGTTCTGTAAGGGCGCGATGGATCATTTTGATGATCCAGAGAGCGCGATAGCCGAAATGGCGCGGGTGACGAAGCACGACGGTCGCGTCGTACTCGCGATCGCGAACTTCGACTCGCTGGCCTGCCGAGTGACGCGCGCAATCGATGCCTTCCGCGAAGATTGGCTGGGTTGGCCTGTGATGCGCGGGCGGCGTGGATACGACACGCCTAGCGATCATTTCACGCGCTACGAAGTGGACCTCATGCGAGAGCAGGCTTCTCGTCACGTTGACATAGAGCTCGTTGAAGGTGTTTCGATCGGTTGGGGAATGCCGGGTTGGGCTTGGATCGCGTGCAGGATTCCTCGTCCATTGGCCTTCGCGCTCCTGCGCGGTCTAGACGTACTCGCGCGTCAGTTCCCGCGGCTTTCCGACGTCATCGTGATCGTTGGTCGACCTCGCCGCGACCGCGCTACGAGTTCCTGATAGACGTCGGCTGTGGCTGCGGCGACGCGAGGCCAGGAAAGCGTTTCGACGACACGTTCTCGCCCGCGCTTGGCCATAAGAACTCTCGCTTCGGTGTTCTCAAGGAGTGTCCGGATGCCGGCAGCAATCGATTCCGGGTCATCGCGCTCCGCCAAAACGCCGCCCTCGGTCAGCTGCATGACCTCGGTCAGCGCGCCGGCCCGGGTAGCGACGACGGGTGTGCCGCAAGCCATCGCCTCGACCGCTGGCAATCCGAATCCCTCGTAGCGAGAGGGCACGACGACGACAGACGCGGCGCGGTAGAGCCTGACGAGTTCATCCGATTCGACGCGCCCGGTCAAAGTTAGGCGATCCAGGACGCCGACCTCTCGCGCCCAGTTCCGCACTTGATTGTCGGGGCTGTTGTCGTCGACCAATATCAGCGTCACCTTCTTGGGCAGCTTCGCGAGAGCTTGAATTAGTGTGCGAATCCCTTTATTGGGATCCGTCGAACGCCCCACGCAGAGCAGGCTGTTCTCTTGCTTCTCGACTTGTGGATTGGGCGAGAAGAGTTCGACATCGAGGCCGTTTCGCACGTTCTGCAAACGGTCGGGACGGATGCCGAAGTCTTGGATAATCTGGCGACCGCTCACTTCGGACGACGTGAACACAGTATCTAGACGCCGCGCTACGAAGGCCTGCATCCCGATGGGGTAGAATTTCATCGTCCCGACTGCGTCTTTTAACGTTTCGTCGCGAACGAAGGAAGCACGGCGATCGACCGTAAGCGGGTGATGGACCGTCGTTACGACAGGAAGCCCAAGTGCTTTCAAGCCTAACAGGCCGTAGCCCAGGCACTGGACATCATGAACGATGTCGAATTTTCTGCCTGCGCGAAGCAATTCGGACATCCGGCGAAAGGCGCGGACGCTGAATGCGAAGGGCTCGGGAAGGAAACCAATTCGGCTTGCCGCTAGTTCATAGAAATTGAGAGGCGAAAGCGTCTGTAACGGATTGTCTTTGGGTACGATCTGGTCGGTTTGATCGAGTACCCATTTTGCCCAAAATTGCTGGTTAGGCAGTTCATCGACGGAGGCCCAGGGCATCTCGTCGGGATAAGGCGGGCCGACGAGCACGTGGACTTCGTGGCCCATACGCGCCATTTCACGCGCTAGGAACCAGAGATAAATCCCTTGACCACCGGAGTTCATGTTTCCGCGATAGGCGACGAATGCGATCCGCAGCTTACGTCGGCCGGAGCCGCGGGAGTCAACGTGTCCGTTAGGTGGTGAATCGGCGATCACGCGATGCGCGCCCTTAGGCCGCGGCAGAGAGAGCGTCGTTCCCACGCGAGTCGCTCTGGATCGCAGGGGTCGCGCGCTTTTCGCCGTAGAGGATGATGCTCTTCGGGCAAACAAAGTTGAGCCACTTCTCAAGACGCGCCATCGCAGGAGAGCCCGTCGCTCGGATCAGAAACTCTCGGTACGCACGAACGAGGGCACTGTCATCGGCGTTGGGAAGATGCATCACGCTCCGCAGCACCCAGTAGGGTGTGTGAAGTCCGTGCGCGAAGCCACAGCCCACGGCATCGAAGCCGGCTGCGGCCATACCTTCAGCGAGGTCACGGGGCTTGAAAATGCGAATATGCCCCCCTGGACTCTCGAAATATTCGTCGCCGAGCCGCAAATAGAGATGCTCGCTCGTTGCTGTGGGAATCGTGATCGCAACCTTGGCGCCGGGTTTGGCAACTCGAAAGAGCTCCGCCACCGCGCCGCGATAATCGTGCACGTGCTCCATGACCTCGGAGCAAATGATTCGATCAAAGCTCGCGTCGGCAAAGGGCAGATGAAAGGCATCCCCTTGAAGCATGGCACCCATGCGACCGAGCTCTTCGCCCCGCGCGCGCAAATTCTTAGACGCGTCGCGCATCGAATCAAAATCGAGGTCAAGGCCAACGACGGTCGCACCGCGGTAGATAGAGCCAAAGCAGTGTCGGCCCTCCCCACAACCTGCGTCTAGTAGCCGGTGGCCCGGCTGAATATCAAGCCGCTCGAGATCGACTGTGAGCAGCATTAATCACCTCCTCGAAGACATCGACCATCTGCTCAGCAGCCTGGTCCCATTGGAAGAGTTTTTCTACGCGCGCGCGGGCTGCTTTGCCCATGCGGTCAGTTTCTATTGGGTCCTTGAGAATTTCCCACATCGCGTCGGCCATCGCCTTTGCATCACGCTGCGGAACCAGTCGTCCAGCGTGGCCATCCGTGCCAACTACTTCCGGCAGCGCGCCTGCAGCGTTTGCGATGACAGAGAGTCCACAAGCCATCGCCTCACTCGCAGGGAAGCCAAAGCCTTCGAAGAAGGACGGCACCAGCGCGACTTTGGCGCTCGAATACTGTGCGACGAGCTCGGGGACCGTGAGCATGCGATCCATGATCGTTACGCGGTCCTGTAAGCCATATTGCTTGATGAGGCGCGGCACGAGCCCGTGAGCAGGGATGCGTCCGTCCACGACCTTGAGGGTCACGTGATCGGGCAACATAGATAAAGCCTCGAACATCGTGCCGATGCCCTTCTTGCGATCTTCAGTACGCCCCACGAAGAGTAGGTCCGCTTCCTTCTCCACACCCATCGGATGGAAGATGTCGGTGTCCGTACCGTTGTAGACGACCGATATGTCCTTCTGCGCGATCTTGAAATACTTCTCGATCGCTTCGCGGGAGGCCTCCGAGACCGTGACGATCTTGGAAAGCCGGGGCGCGACGGTCTGCTGCATCATTAAGGGAAAGTAGAGCGTTCGTTCGACGCGCTTCTTGAGCGAGGGGTCGATCGTGAAATCGGCTTCGCGGTCGATGTGCAGGGGATGATGGATCACCGACACTACGGGTACACCCATCGCCTGGATACCTAACAGTCCCCAAGACAAGGATTGATTGTCGAAGACAACATCGAAGCGGTACCGCTTCTGGATCTCCCGCCACTGGCGCATTAGGCGGAAGCCGAAGGTCTGCATTTCCGGAAAGACACCGAAGCGTGAAACGCCGAGCTCCCAAAGGGAAAGTGGACGAAGCAGCGAGAATGGGTCTTCGGGATTAACAGCGCCCGCCGTTGTCTGGCCGAAGACGTTGTCGTTCGGAATCTCGTGAAGCGGGATACCGTCTTCGAGTTCCGGGTAGGGCGGGCCAGCGAATACGTGGACGTCATGTCCCGCACGCTTCCATTCGCGGGCCAGATAGGCCGCGTAAATTCCCTGACCGCCGCAAAACATGTTGCCGCGGTAGGTGAGCAAGGCGATTCGCAAGGGGGGCTCCGCTGATGCGATGAAGTAGGGGGGGCGCCGACCGAAAAAACTCTAAGACTAGGGGCAAAAAGCAGGCGTCGCGCTCGTGCACTCCTAGATCGTGTTCGCCCGAGCGAACCTTCGTTCGGAATTAGGCCGCGTCGGTAGCGACAGCAGACTTCTCCGACTCGCTGTCGCCCGGAGTCTCTACAACATCAGTATGAAGGACCTCAGGCGAAGCATCGGCTTCGACTTGAATCGTGGCGATCGTGTACCCGACCCAGGCGACCAAGCCGAGGGCGAAGAGCGTCACGATGGCTACCGGAATGGCGAGCGCCAGGTAGCTTCCGTTCAGAATTCCGACGACGAAAAGAAAGGCAGCGACGCCGGCAGCACCGGTGATCGCCCAGCCTTGATTGCGAGAGGTCTCGTTCATGGGGGGGGCCTCGAAGGTTAGAGCGGGATTAAGGAGAGTGGAGCGGGATTAAATCAGCTGAGTAGCGCTTGCTCCAGGACGGGGGAACGGCCAGCTCAACCCGTGAGCCGGCGGCTCTGAGCGCGCCGGAGTATTCCGGATTCCCTTTGTCTGTCAAGCGGTTGCGCGTCTGGCTCGGATGAAAGCGCGGCTCACTGGAGAGTGCAGCGGGAAGATGCTCACGACACCTGCCGATAATAAAACAAGCCGACCCGAGGGGTGCGATTCGGCCGCCTCGGTCTAGACTCCCGGCCATGCGGGTAGTGGGATTGATGTCTGGGACGTCGGCGGATGGAATCGATGCGGCGCTGGTCGAATGGTCAGCGGGGGGCGAGTCACGCCCGTTCAAGTTGCTTGCGTACCAAGAGACTCCGCATTCCAAGGCGCTTCAGGCTGAGGTTCATCGCCTTGCGGCGGGGGAGCTGCCTGGCCAAGCCGTGCTCGAGGAGCAGATTCGGCTGGATCGGGTGCTCGGCGACGCCTTTGCTGAGGCGGTGCTGCGCTTGGCGGCCGAAGCAGAGGTTCCGCTGAGCTCGATCGACGGCGTTGCCTCTCACGGGCAGACGATTGCGCATCACCCCCAGCGGGGTGGCACGCTTCAGATCGGCTGTCCGGCGAGGATCGCAGAGCGGCTCGAGCGGCCGGTGATCGCAGATTTTAGGCGACGTGACTGCGCGATGGACGGGGAAGGGGCACCCCTCGCACCTTTCTTTCACCACGCTGTATTTTCGGATCCAGATGAATCCCGCGGCGTGCTCAACCTCGGGGGCATTGCAAATCTGACCTGGCTTCCGCGTGGTGGGAGGCCGGACGAGGTGATGGCTTTCGACGTGGGGCCTGCCAATTCGCTCATCGATGGTGTGGTCGCGCTCGATTCGGAAGGAAGAGAACGCTTTGATCGGGACGGAGATCGCGCTCGCGCGGGAACCGTGGTGGACGCGTACCTTAAGGAGATCCTGGCGGATCCCTATCTTGAGAGACGACCTCCCAAGTCGACGGGGCGTGAGCGATACGGCGCGGCCCAGGCTCGAGCTTGGCTGGATCGATCTCGCAAGGATGGCGTTTCTACACGAGACCTTGTTGCCACGCTCGTTGCCGGCAGTGTTAGTGCGATTGCTGCCGCTTGGGCCGGGATGCAGTCACTTGCTGAAGCCCAGCGTGGCCGTTTGTTAGTCGGTGGCGGCGGCGCCCTGAATTCGTTCGTAATGTCTTCACTGGCCGACGCCTTGCCCGGCGTTCGCGTCGAAACGATGGACGCCGCGGGCGTGCCAGCGGATGCGGCGGAGGCTATGGCTTTTTCTTTGCTAGGGCGCAACACGCTACTCGGGATTCCTAACCAGCTGCCACAATGCACAGGTGTCTCGCGTGCTGCCATACTGGGCGTCGTTCACGGCGCCGAATGGATTCGTCGCTAGGCTGACCGGACAACGCGAGTCCTATTTGCGATGCGGAGACACGGCTCAAAGAGAGAGCCTTTAGGGCGTCGGCTGGCACGCTCCGCTTGCGAGAACTCTAGAGCTTAACCGCCATCCCATCGTCAGCAGTTTCAATTTCGATTTGCCCTCGCTCCTTCGACATGTCTTCGCCGAGATGCGTAAGGATTAGGCGGCCACAATCGAGGTCGTCGCGGTGTTCGCGAAGTTCTTCAAGGCTCAGGTGGAAGTCGAGCTCTTTGCGGTGCAGGGTGCATTCGCAGATAAAGAGATCGCTCTCCGCTACCTGTGCGGGGAGACCGTCGAACCAGCCAGTATCGCCAGAGTAGGCGATCTGCTCTTTGCCAAGGCGGACGCGGTAACCGTGGGGATGAGCTTCGGGCTGATGTTGGGTGGCGAAGGCGGAAACCTCCGCTGGGCCGACTTCGAGCGTCTCGTCTGCGTGAATTTCGCGATAGTGAATCGGGAAAGTCCACTGTCGGTCGGCCAGGTGGTGACCCATCGCACTCGCGAGGGCATGCACGCGCGCTTCGATCTCCGGCGGACCCACGATTTCGATCGCATGCTTGCGATGATCCGTATACATAGAGGCGTAGAGAAAAGCCGGGATGCCGCCGAAATGATCGCCGTGGAAATGTGAAACAAGAATGACGTCGACTTCGTCCCGTGCAAGCCCGAGCTGCGAGAGGCCCGTATTCGTCGTTGCGCCGCAGTCGAGCAGCATGCCGCCACGCTCACCCCGTGCAAAGATCGCGGACTGCCGTCGGCCACCCGCGCCGAACGCGTCACTGGTTCCTACGAATACGACTTCGCTCACTGGGCACTTCCAATCACTGATCCGCTCCGGCTGCTCTCGGGCTTTCGTATGGCTCCGGGGCAGGCGTGAAATGCACCTCCCGCGTATACACCGTCAATCCCTCGGAAGCCCGCGGGTAGTTTTTCGCCGTCCCAAACGACGCAGCGTTCGAGCTCGACATCGCCGGGCAAGCTGGCCGCCCCCGCTACCACATAGCCCGCAGCCAGTCCGCCGGGTGTCACTTCGCCGCCCCATGCCGTGACCGATCCGCCTAGCGAGGGTAAATGCGGCGGGGCGAGGTTTGCCTCTAAATATTCCGCAGGCGTCCCGACGGGTTCCCAGACGCTCTCAGATTCCGAAAGGATTTCGGCGCCGAGCGTAAGTCCATCGGATGCAACCCGTGGTGCGAGCCAGTCACGCAGATCTTCGAACGCTTCACCCTCCGGGCTCGGGAAATCATCGAGTGCGTCACGCCGGAAGAATCGAAGGCTCGTAAAGAGCCCGCGACTGACTTCTTCGGCTGCACCGCTTTCGTCTTTCGGCTCGTCGAGGATTCGTTTGCCTATCCGTGTCACTCGTTGGGCTGCGTCGAGACCGACCGTACCGAAGTGTTCGCCGCGGATGTCGTCTCGGAGAATGAGTGTCACGTCACGCCCGCTGGTTCGGTGGCGCGTGAGCAGGTCTGTTAGGTCGCAATCGAGCAACATATCACCGGCCATCACGAGGCAATCAGCGGTGCCGCGCAAGAACTCTGCAGCACGCTCTATTCCGCCACCGGTTCCGAGCGGCGAGGGTTCCTCGGACCATTCGATCGAGAGAAATTCTGGATGGTCGGCCTCGACCGCTTCGCGTATCGAGTCGGGTTGATGATGGAGATTGATCAGAACTTCACGTACACCGTGGGCCGCGAGCAGCTCGAGGAGCAGGCTTATGACGGGCCGACCGCAAACTGGGAGCGCGGGCTTTGCGCGGTAATTCGTCAGAGGACGCATACGGGTACCGAGACCGGCGGCGAGGATCATCGCTCGGATCGGTGCTGCGTTTTCACTCTGCCCCATCATCTCTGTTCGCTCTCCCGGCGTTCCGTATCGGAGCGACTCTCGTCACTCTTTCGGATACTCTTTCAGGCGCTGTCGCCTGGACCCTGATGCGGACTATCGGCCGATTCAACGGCCACCGTAAGGGCCTGGATCACAGAGGTGAGCGCCCGAGCCCCCGGAAACGTGCTTACGCGCCGTTCGGCGACGGCTGAGATCAGGGAAAAGGCGCGGGGAATCTCTTTCCAGCGCCGCCCGTCGCCTCGCCGCAAGCCCGCGTGGATCACGTGGGAGACGTCCTTGCAGACCCGCGCGAGCGTCAGCGCGTCGAAGCGCTCTTCAAAGATTGCGCGATCCGGGGCGCTGGGGAGACGTGTGCGGCTGTGTTCCGCCAGTGCTGCAATTTCCTCTGGGCCGAGCTCGACCTGCATGTCGCAGAGGAGACAGACCAGGTCGTATTCGGGCGGTGCTAGAAAGGCACCCTGAACGTCGATCATTACGAGGCGATGCTCGGGGCGCGGCGTTGTTGACGAAAAATCTGCCTCTGGCGAAGGGGATGAGGCGGCCGAAGAGCCAGACAAATGGAGATTTTCCGCCTTGAAGTCACGGTGACTCAAAGCGAGCGGAGCCGCGTCGGTGATCCCGTGGATATGGTCGAAGAGTGCTGTTGTCTGGGCGATTTCTTCCTCGGTCGCGGGCCGACCGAGCAACAAAGGAAGGGTCCAGTGGAGCCATTTCCACGACTTCGTGTCGAGGAGCGCGCGATCGTAGACGCGTGCGAAGGCGGGGATCTCGTTAGGCTTGGCATGAAGAGACTGCAGCCGCGTGATGAGGTCGCAAGCTTCGAGGTATCGCTCGCGTCGCTCGGGAGAGGCGACATCCAGCAGCGTTTGGTCTCCGAGATCCTCTATCAGGTCGAGGCCTGCGACCGCGTCGTGAAACGCGCTTTTAGGCACCGGAAGACCCGCTTCCTCAAGAAATGTTCGCACGGGCTCAAGCGCCGGTTCCGGAAGCCACTGCGGTGGCTCGGGCTCGGCGTGTCGAACCCTCTGAGCGCCCGTCGGATTAGCTTCGAGTCGTGCGATTAACCGACTCGGCGCCCCTGTCTCAAACTCGATTCGATAAAAGCGGCGCGTGCCGAGTCCGGCCGGGATGTTTTCGATCGAGCGGGGCGTGCGGGCGAGGTGTTTCTCGCAAACCTTTCGAAGACGCAGGGCATCGACTTCGCTGATCTCTATCTCTTTCTGAATGTGGTCTGTTTTCTTTTCCACCACTAGAGAATCGCCTAGCCGAAGAAGAAGTGGCAGGCGGCGACGGCGCCGAAGAATCCGGCGATGTCGCCCGCGAGGCAGGCGAAGAGGGCATGGCGTCCGTCCACGACGCCGGCGGCGCCTAGGTAGACGGCGAGCACGTAGAAAGTGGTTTCCGTTGATCCCATGAGCGTGCTGGTGAGCATACCGATAAAAGAGTCCGGGCCGTGAGCGGTGAGGATCTCACTCATGACGCCCAGCGCGCCGCTTCCAGATAGCGGCCGAATCAGGGCCATCGGCAGAACTTCTCCGGGGACGCCAATCAAGCTGGTTAGCGGGTCGATGTAGCTGATCACGTAGTCCAAGGCGCCGGATGCACGGAACATGGCGACGGCCACAAGAATGACCACGAGGTAGGGGACGATGGTTACGGCCACGCTCAGCGCGTCGCGTCCGCCAGCGACCATGGCGTCGTAAACGCGCACTCGGTTGGCAAATCCGTAGAGGAGCACAGCAAGCAGAAGCGCGGGGAGCGCCCACATCTGAAGGACGCTGCGAAGTGCGAATACGAAGCCCGCGTCGTCGAAGGCCGTGAAGAAGGCGCGACCCATCAAACCGATTGTGAGGAGCGCGCATAGCACGACGAAACCACGCCGCGTTTGGGCAATGAGTTCGGATTCCGGGGGGAGACTCTGGGCCGCTGTTTCTGCGGTGTCTATCACCGGCTCCTCGGGGCCGTCGCTACCCACGGCGCCCGGGTCGCCGGCGAGCTCTGGTCGATGTCGGAAGACGGGGATGCGACCTAACAGATAGTAGGCGGCCATCGCGGTTGTTGTGGAACAGATCGTGGCGAATAGGGTGGGCATCCAAATTGCCCAGGGGTCGCTCGAATTGGCTGCCGCGCGAACGCCGATCGTGCCCAGGGGCGGGAGCAGTGTGACGGCCGACGCATTGATTGCCAGAAAGAGCACCATCGCGTTCGAGGCAGATCCGGAGTGCCTATTGAGCTTGGCGAGTTCGCTCATCGCCTTCAGGCCAAAGGGCGTCGCCGCATTGCCCATGCCGAGCACGTTTGACGAGATATTCATGACCATGGCGCTCAGCGCGGGGTGGTCGCTGGGGATCTCGGGGAACAGGCGTCGGGTCACTGGGGTCAGCCATCGTGCGATGACGTCCCGAAGGCCGGCTTCGAAGGCGATGCGCATCAGGCCGAGGAAAAAAACCATGACGCCGACCAGCCCGATTACGAGCTGTACCGCCGATTTAGCGCTCACAAAGATCGAGTCTACGACCGCTTTTAGGTCTTCTGGTCCGCCCAGGGCAGCCACAAAAAGTGCACTGGCGACGAGCATAAACCAGATGGCATTAAGCATAGGACCCCCCGATCCTGAGTACCGAGCGATTGCTCCCGAACCGCTGCGATTGCTACGTCGCAGGCTCCCCGATAACGTCGTTGACGTCAAGCGCGCAGGCATACCCCCCGACAAGTGAATAGAAGCTCGGCGAAGGTTCGTCGGCTGGGAATCGTGAGGCGATCGCCTCGCGAGATGGATTCCGCGAGTTTTTGCTCGCGCTACTCGTGGTGGAGGCCCTCATATTGCGCGGAACCGTGCTGTTTATTTCGCTTCTGATTCCGCTTTGGATTTGGGGCCCCGTTTCAGATGCTCGAGCGGTCGAAGTCGCGCCTTCGGATGCGTCTTCTAACGCGTCTTCTATGGCGAAGCGGCTGGATCGCCTGATTGCTCGGAAGCCCTTGGCGAACGCGTCCGTTGGGATGCTCGTCGTCCGGGCTTCCGACGGAGCAACGGTCTATTCCCGCGGCGCAGATCGACCGATGATTCCCGCCTCGAATCAGAAGATTCTGACCTCTATCGCGAGTCTTTCGCGGTTCGGTCCTAGTCACCGCTTTGCGACCCGAATTTGGTCTAACGCGGTGCCGGACACGGACGGGCTCGTCGATCAGCTATTGGTCGAAGGAGGAGGCGATCCCGCCATGAACTCCGAGGACTGGTGGCGGCTCGCGGCCGACTTGCGAAGCGAAGGCTTGCGCGGCGTCCGTGGGAATCTTTGGGTCGATGACTCGCGCTTCGAAGCGCCGGGTTGGCACTCGAGTTGGGGGCGGATCTCAGCCCGCGCCTATCATGCACCGGTCGGCGCCTTGACCGCAAACTACGGAACCTTCTTCGTCTCGATTTGGCCGCGGACGACAGAAGGTGCATCGGTTCTCGTTGATATCGATCCGCCGGTCGATTATTTGCGTGTTGAGAGCCATGCGAGGACGGCCGGTCGTAAAGCTCGCCGCAGGCTTTCCGTAGATCGGGCAAAGTCGAGTGGACCGAACGCGCTTTCTGAAGAAGTGATTCGCGTGGACGGAATCGCGCGGGTCGGGGATGGCGTTGACCGGTTCCCGCGCAGCGTTCTCGACCCGGGACTTTACGCGGGCTCTTTGCTCTCTCATCAGCTCGGCGCGAACGGTGTGGTCGTGGAGGGAAATGTATTGCGCGGGACTCGAGCGGATACGAATGGCGGTTCCTGGGTGTCCATTATGGATCGCCCTGGAAGGGCTGTCTCGGAAGTGGTCGCGCTGTGTATGAAGTACAGCAATAACTCGATCGCGGAGTCGCTGGTCAAAAACCTCGGGGCTTGGGAAGGCGCAGCCCTCGATAGCGATCCCGCGCGACAGGGGGATTGGACGAGTGGGATCAAGGCGATGCGCGCGCAACTCGGCGCAGTCGGAGTGAACTTGGGCGATGCGAATCTGGTCGATGGATCCGGGCTTTCGGTGCAGAACCGAATCACGCCGCGAGCCTTCGTGAATGCGCTGACGGTGGCTCGGGAGTCATTCCAGTTCGGGCCGGAGTTCGTTGCGGCGATGCCTATTGCCGAGGTCGATGGGACGCTCGAAAAACGCATGCGCGGTAGTAAAGGGCGCGTCCGGGCGAAGACAGGATTACTTTCCGACGCGAAAGTCACGGCGCTCTCAGGTTATGCCGAGCGCGCCGACGGAGAAGTACTGATTTTTTCGATTCTAGTGAATGGTCATAGCGGGGGAAGCGCTGGGGCCATGGACGCCGTGGATACTCTCGCAGCCACTCTGCTCAATTCGTCCATCGGTGCATCGGCGAACTAGCGCGAAGTGTAGACGTTAATCGCTCGTGCATAGGAAGGGTTGTATGGCGGAAAGCCAATCGTTTGAGAATTCGAACGACGACAACATTATCGTGCAGCTTTCTAAGTTCGCTTGCGGCCAACGGATCGGTATCGGCCGATAGAGTGGCATTGCCAAACTATGTGCCTGCCGTGGCCGCCGCAGTGTCCGTTGCAAGCTCGGCCGAGTTGGGCGATGCACCGATCACAGCGCACGCAAGCAGGAGGCTGAGCGTTAGTCGCTCTATTTCAGGCGACAGCTGACCATGGGGCTATGCCCATACGAGAGATCGCGCCGAGATTGTTGGTGACTGCATAACAGGTGGCCATCGTGATAACGGCGAGCAGTCCGACCTTGATGGACCGATCGAAAATAGGGGTCGTCAACAGGAATAAGACGGCTCCCAGCGTGATGAACGAGTCTATGAACAAGCCGGCATTGAGCCCGGCCCAGCCAAATAGCCATTCGGCTACGGGATTTGCCTCAACGACGTCCCAACCTAGGATGGGCTCCTGCAAGCATAGATACGTGGTCCAGTGATCGGCACACGTCAGCAGTATTGTGGTTATGGCGAATAAACGCAGCATGCTTTGGTCTCCCGACCCGAGATTGAAACTGGGGCGAGAGGCTCTGGGCCGCCGCAGTACAAGGGACCTAAGAGCAAGAGCTGTGCCTGTTTAGGGCAGGGGCGTGCATTCGCCAGCGCGACCGAGCCGCTCCGCCGACCGTTGCCGGTCTATTTGGGCGGAGTGCCGGAGGAGGGTGGGAGTAAATTTCCCTCTTTCGGATAATTTGACGGACCAGCCGGTACTGGTCGATACGCAAATCTCGCAGCGGACCGGCGAGCCGCCGGCAGCACAAATGCACGCCGGAGCACGAGTGTGCTGAAGGCCGCCTAGCGTGCCCTGCGCATGCGCCCTTTACCGAAGAGAAGCCAGTCGAGTGAGACGTTTTCTTTCGTGCAGAGCGTGATCAGAAAATCGGTGTGGGGCGTCGTGCCGTTTTCGTACCTGTTCACATTCTGCTGGAACACGCCCAAGTCGCGCGCGAATTGGCGCTGCGAACGATCTCCACGCACCTCGGCGAGGCGTTCCGGAAGCTTCTTTTTGATCCGCTTGATCGCGGCACTCGACATAAATCTACGTCCTTATGTGTCGTGCCGAAGTAGTTACTTCGAGTGACACCATGGTGTGTATTTAATGGTGATTTGGGTTTGAACCGCGCCGATTCTATAGACGCGCTTCGAGCCGATCAACCCTATTCTGCGAGACATTCGCTTGATCGGCAGCGACGCAACTGTCAGAGATATATGCTCTCGGTGTCGGACGAGAAATAGTCGATCCGTCACGAAAACAACGTCTCGTGATCGGTTTTCGGCGTGTCATGGAAGGCATCTAATGCTTCGGCGCGCGATGATTCCGGAGATATCTGGAATTGGGGAGTGTTACTAGTTTGCGGATCATTGCTGGGCGACTGCGCGGAAGAGAGTTGGGAAAGGTGGTGGACGGTGTTCGTCCGACGACCGACCGGGTGCGCGAGTCGCTTTTTTCTTCGTTAGGAGATCTCGAGGGGATCTCGGTTCTCGATCTCTTTGCGGGAACCGGCGCGCTCGGTCTCGAAGCCTATTCCCGTGGGGCTGAACGGGTCATGTTTGTCGAACGATCAAAGCGCGTCGCCCGCGCGCTTAGAAAGCGGCTCGAGTCATTCGATCTGGCGGAGGAGCCGGGGTTGCAGATCGTCGAAGCGGAGGCCCAGAAGGCAGTTCGCCGACTGGAGTCGGACCCTGAAGCGCGTTTCGATCTCGTTTTTCTTGATCCTCCCTATCTGGAGGGTGAAAATGAATCGCATCGCGAGCCGACCTTGGAGGCACTTTTTTCGGGTTCGCTGCTGAATCCGCGTGCGACGGTGGTCGTGGAGGGGCCGACACGCCATCATCTTGCCCCGTTGCCCGGAATCCGGGTGCTGGATGAACGACGCTACGGCGACACTCTGTTGACGTGGCTTGAATCAGCGACCGATGACCCGGAGTAACGACTATGGCGGATCCCACGTCGAAGCATCGACTGGCCCTGTTTCCCGCGAGTTTTGACCCGATCACGAACGGTCATCTGGATCTGATTGAGAGATGTCGTGCGCTCTTCGATCAAACCGTGATCGCAGTGGCCAGAAACGTCTCCAAGAGCGCGACGTTCAATGCAGATGAGCGGATGGAGATTCTTCAGTCTGTGACTGCCGGTATGGAAGATGTGTCGGTTCAGGTCTTTGATGGTCTAGTGGTTCATCATGCCGAGGCGATCGGCGCAAGCGCAATTATCCGCGGCCTAAGAGCGATCGCCGATTTCGAGTACGAGTTCGAAATGGCCCTTATGAACAACCATCTGGCTCCGAACGTCGAGATTCTCTTCTTCATGACGAGCCAGGAATACATGTACGTCAGCTCCTCGCGGCTCAAGGAATTGGTCCGATTCGGGGCCAGCGTGGACGAATTCGTTCCTTCCATCGTGGCGGAGGCCCTCAAGCGAAAGCTGGGCTAGCCCGACTTAATTGACTCCCCGCCAGGCAAGCGGGTACTCTGTCGCCTCGTTGCCCCGGCCAAGGCAATTCAACGGAGGATCGATCGGAATGGAAAGCCGCCGCATCCTACTTGCCATTTCTGGCGGCATCGCCGCTTATAAGGCGCCGGAGCTCGTACGAACCTTGCGTCGCGCGGGGCATGAAGTCCGCTGCGCGATGACCCCAGAAGCTGCGCGCTTTGTATCTTCATTGGCTTTGCAGGCGGTGAGCGGGGAAACTGTCCGAAGCGATCTTTTTGATGCCGGCGAAGAGGGCGAGATCGATCATATCGGTCTGGCTGACTGGGCTGACCTGATTGTCGTGGCTCCGTGTACAGCGAATCTTCTCGCCAAAATGGCTCATGGACTCGCCGATGATCTGGTCACCGCTGTTTTGCTCGCGACCAAGGCGCCGGTGCTCGTTGCGCCCGCGATGAACGTGAATATGTGGAGTCATCCAGCGACTCAGACGAACCTCGAGATTCTGCGAGGACGTGGGATCCGGTTCGTTGGGCCGGACTCAGGTGAACTCGCCTGTGGCTGGGAAGGTCTCGGGCGTATGAGTGATCCCGGCGTGATCGCCGAAGCCGCTGCGATTGAACTTGTCCCCGAAACCTTGGCTGGACAGGTCGTGCTGGTGACGGCCGGTGGGACGGCGGAACCGATCGACGCGGTCCGATCTGTGACCAACCGGTCCTCGGGCAAGATGGGCTTTGCGATCGCATCGGAGGCCGCGCGACGCGGCGCGGACGTGGTGCTGATTGCGGGCGTCACGAGTCTTGAGACGCCGCACGGTGTCCGTCGGGTAGATGTGCAGTCGGCCCTCGAGATGCGTGACGCTGTGTTTGCGGAATTCGAAGCGGCTTCGATCGTGGTGAAGGCCGCGGCTGTGGCGGATTTTCGGCCGATCGAAGCCTCTGATCGAAAGATCAAGAAAGAGCAGCTCGACGAAGGTGCTTCCATGACCCTTGAACTCGTGCAGAATCCAGACATCCTGCAGGAAATTTGTTCCCGAAAAGAGAATCGTACCATCGTGGGTTTCGCCGCCGAGAGCCACGACGTCGTCGCTGCTGCCCAGCGCAAGCTTGCACGCAAAGGCTGTGATCTGATCGTCGCGAACGACATTTCCCGCGCAGATGCGGGTTTCGAAGTTGACGAGAATGCGGTGCTCTTTGTTTGGCCCAGTGGTGAAGTCGAGGAGCTTCCACTTCTCCCGAAGACGGGGGTGGCGGCGCAGCTCTTCGACCGGATCGGCAAATTGCGCGACTCAGGCGACTCTTGATAAAATGATATGGCGGGCCGAGGCCTGCGGCACGCCGTGCCAAATAAGACACCAAAGACCACACCTATCAGCGCGATACACGAGAGGTTTAATGCGAGAAACGGGCGACCTGTCAGCGACAGCAATGCAGGGTCGAATGAGCCATCGGTGGTTCCCCTCTACCCTTCGATCGACNNACGCTTCAATCTACGCTTCTCTGCGTTTCGCTCTATTCCTTTGTTCTTCTGGCCGGCGCGGCGTCTTCTGCCGGCGCCGGCGATCTCTTCGTCGTTCGCGTCGATGGCTCGATCAATCCTGCCAGCGCCGACTATCTGATGAATGGAATCGCCCAGGCCGAGGCGGCGGGCGCGTCTGCAGTGTTGATCGAACTCGATACGCCGGGTGGTCTGGTCTCTGCGACCCAAGACATCATCCAAGCCATGCTCAACTCGACCGTGCCAACGATCGTGTTTGTCACCCCTCGTGGTGCGACAGCGACCTCGGCGGGGACCTTCATTACGCTGGCGGCCAACGTCGCGGCCATGATGCCAGGCACGAGTATCGGAGCGGCGCATCCCGTCAGTCTCTTCGGCGGCGCTCCACCGCCAGCACAGGACGAAGATGTTGAGGGTGCGGCGGAAGGCGCGGAGAAAGACGTCGTCACCCAGAAGATGGAGAATTATCTCGCCGCTTACGTCGAGTCGATCGCCAAGCAGCGATCACGCAACGTCGAGTGGGCGAAAGATGCCGTGATCAACTCAGTTGCCGTTACTGCGGAAGAAGCCCTCGAGCTGAATGTGATCGATTTCGTGGTCAACAGCCGAGAGGAACTCCTCACAGCGCTCGAAGGCAGCGTGGTCGAGTTGAACGGCAAAGAAGCGATTTTGTCGCTGGCCGGCGCGAAGGAGGTGCTGATCGAGAAGACGCTGCTTCAAGCCATCTTCGATTTTCTTTCTGATCCAAATGTCGCGACGATCTTGCTCGCGATCGGTGCGATCGGGCTCTACATGGAGTTTCAAAGCCCCGGTTTGATCGTGCCTGGGACGGTCGGTGTCTCAGCTTTGATTCTGCTGGGCTTTGCGCTTCAAATTCTTCCGTTTTCCTGGGCGGGCATGCTCTTTATGTTGGTCGGGATCGGGCTATTGATTGCCGAACTATTCGTTGTGTCCTTCGGCTTACTCTTTGCGGCGGGCATTGGGTGCTTTCTGATTGGCGGCACGATGATTTTTGATCGGCCTGAGGTGTCAGATTTGACGGTCGACTTTTGGCAAGTGCTCTTCCCGCTGACGGTCGCAATGTCGATCTTTGGGGCAGTGATTGCCTACACTCTCGGGCGTACGATGTTCGCGCAGCAAACGGTCGGCGTGGAGGAAATGGTTGGACTCGTCGGTCGATGTGAGACGTCTGTCCCGGCTGCGGGCGGCGACGATCAAGCTGGGCGCGGTAAGGTCTTTGTGCGAGGCGAATATTGGAATTGCACGTCGGACGAATCGATCGCGACCGGACAGCCGGTTGAGGTCCTTGAAGTTCGCGGGCTCACGCTTCGTGTGAAGAAAGCAGGGAGCGGGGCGTAGGTCTCGCTTAGCCCTAGCCTGTTCGTTCACAGTTAGATTCT